>CAVFUK010000057.1:0-11582 GCA_963625535.1 Anaerovoracaceae bacterium
CTCCACCAGTTTGTTCATCAGTCGTTCATTCTTCTCCCCGAAACCTGAGGTAAGAATATACACCTCCACATGACTATCTTTGTTGGTCTCGAACAGCGAGGTGAGCATGATGCCGCACATAGGGGCATATCGGTCGTCCGCGGCGCAGACGATGTTGATAGTCTTCTTCATAAGCTTTCTTATTTTCTATTATGTAATTACTATTCTAATCCAACCATCACTTCCTCCCCAGCCCCCGGATCGCCTCGATGGTCTTCCTCCGGAGCTTCTGCTGCAAAGCGGGCTCCAGGTGCGAGAGCGCATGGAGGTCGGTGCCGGCACAGGAGTAGAGGCCCTCCTCGAGGAGGAAACGGGCGTTCTCGCGGACACGGTAGCCGTAGAAGCCGAAGAGGGAGAAGATGTTGAGCTGGAACTCGACACCTTGCTGCTTCAGGGCTCGGAACTCCAAGGGGTTCATGTACAAGTAACGCTCGGGGTGGGCCAGCAGGGGGAAGTAACCACGCGACTGGACGCCACGCAGGAGGTCGTGCACATTGACGGGGGCATGCACGAAACTGGTCTCCACCAACAGACGGTTGCCCGACGGGCCCCAGGGGAGAAGGTCGCCCGAGAGGAGACGCTCGTGGAAGAGACTGTCGAGCATATACTCGGCGGCCAGATGGAGCACAACGGGACCACGGTAGGCCGCGGTGAGGGAGGCGAAACGCTCGCGCAACGAGGCGGTGGCGTTGGGCACGTCCTCCATGACATGGGGCGTGAGCCATACCTGGCGGATGCCTAGCTGCTCGTAGCGGGAGAGGATGGCGAGAGACTCGTCGAGGGTCTCCACACCATCGTCCACGCCAGGGAGCAGGTGGCAGTGGGCGTCGGAAAAGTCATGGAAGAGCCCACTGTCGGAGAGCCTGCGTTTGGTGTTAAAGATAAACATATGCTGTGGTAAGTTGATGATTCTCGTTTAATCGGGGGGCGGCGAGGCGCGCACGGAGGTCACTTGCGCGACGAACGCTTGCCGCTGCCATAGTGGTAGCCGTAGCCATAGCCATAGCCGTAGCCATAGCGGTAGTAGCCATACTTGCCGTAGCGGCCGCCACTGCTCTGGGTGCCGTTGAGGATGACGCACATGTTGCGGTGCTTCTGCTCGTCGTAGAGCTTCTGCAGCTCCGGCACCATGGAACGCTCGAGCAAGCCGGCACGGACCACGAAACAGGTGCGGTCGGCATACTGCTCGAGGATCTGCGCGTCGGCCACAATCTCCACGGGCGGACAGTCGACAAAGATGTAGTCGTACTGACCGCGCAATGCTTCGAACAGGGGCGCGAGGCGGTCGCTATAGAGCAGCTCAGTGGGGTTGGGCGGCATGGCGCCCATAGGGAGGACGCTGACGCCGGAGAGCTTCTCGTCGGTAACGATAAGGCTTTGCCAAGAGTCCTCCTTGCCGCTGAGATAGTCCGTGAGACCCTTGGCGGGGCTGCCCACATAGTCCGACGAGGTGCCGCGGCGGAGGTCGCAGTCCATCACCAGCACGCGCTTGCCACGGATGGCGAACGACACGGCGATGTTGACGGAGAGGAAGCTCTTGCCGGAGCTGGCGTTGAACGAGGTGAGCAGGATGACGTTGGCCTGGCCGGGGTGGGCACTGTCGCGTGTGACGAACTCGATGTTGGTGCGCAGCACACGGAAGGCCTCGTTGACGACGTCGCGCTTGCCGCTCTTGACGAGGAGCAGGCTCTTCACGGGCTGGTGGCGGTGGAAGAGGCGACGGCGGTCGGCGTGGCTGATATACTCAGGTATCTCGCCGAGGAACGGCATGGTGAGGTTCTCGATATCCTTGCGGCCACGCACGGTGGTGTTGGCGTTCTCGCGCAGGACGATGACCACCAGGGGCAGCAGCAGGCCGATGGCGAAGGCCACCAGGAGGATGTTGTTGCGCACGGGGGCGGTGGGCGCCATGCTGCCGCTGGGGGCGATGATGACGCGGGTGTTGTAGGCGTTGAAGGCCTGCGAGAGCTCGTTCTCCTCACGCTTCTGGAGGAGATAGAGGTAGAGCGACTCCTTCACCTTCTGCTGGCGCTCGACGCTGAGGAGGTACTTGGCCTGCTCGGGGTTGGAGGAGATCTTCTGCGAGGCCTGCGCGCCGACCGTCTGCTGGTTGCGTATCTTCGACTGGAGCGCCACGATGGCGTTGTCGATGGTGGAGACGAGGACGCGGCGCAGGGAGGCGAGCTCGGTGTCCATCTCCACGACGAGGGGGTTGGTGTCGCTACTCTTGGAGGCGACGCTGTTGCGCTCCATCAGCTGGGTGTTGTAGGCGGAGATCTGGGCGTTGATGTCCGTGCCCTCGAAGCCGACGTTGGCGGGCAGGAGTTGGTTGCGGTACTTGTCGGAGGTGAGATAGTCGCGCACGTAGCGGGCCAGCTGCACCTGCTCGTCGAGGGTGCGCACGGTGCGCTTGGCCTCGACGGCCTCGGTCATGTACATGCTGGCGGCGGCGGCCACGTCGGGCATCTGGTTTTGACTCTTGAAGGTGGAGATGTCGTCGTCCACCAGGCCGAGCTCATTCTCGATGACGCCGAGGCGCTCCTTGATGAACTGGGAGGTGCTGACGGCTATCTGGTTCTTGTCCTTCACCCAGTTCTCGTTGTAGACGGCGATGAAGGTGTTGAGCACATCCTCGGCACGCTGGGTGCTGCGGTCGACGTAGGTGAGGGTGATGATGTCGGACTGGTCGTCCTGCCGGGCTATCTGGAGCGAGCCACAGGCGCCGCCGGTGGTGCCGGAGACGGTGGAGCGCACGACGCGGATGTCCGCCTCGGCCCGTTTATAGAATGCCGATGGCACAACGGTGAGCGTGCCGATGGGTGATTGCACGGTGGCCCCGAGCCGCCCCTTGGCCTCTCCGTCGACCTCCGCACCGTTGTGGGTGAACTCGGAGGCGGTGAAGGTGCTGTCAGGGGCGAGCCGGAGCCGGAAAGTGGCTACCTCGTCCGGCGTGAACGAGGGAAGAGAAACGTGTACGGGTAAGCTACTCCCATACAATAAGTTGTCGTGGAAGCGGCCCTCGACGTAGTAGGTCGTGGCCAGGTTGAGCCGGAGCACCACCTCGCGCATGAGGTCGGGCGACCGCATGGTGCCCATCTCGTTGTTGATGTTGGTGCTGGTGGCGAAGATGCCGAGGTCGGAGAACCCGGCGTCGCCTCCGGCGGAGCTGCCCTGCGCGTCGTCCTTGATGAGGATGGAGGCAGAGCGGGTGTAGACCTTGGGGGTGCGCAGCAGGTGGAAGACGGCGATGCCGAGGCAGACCGCCAGCGAGAGCACGAACCAATGCCAGTGGGCCAGACAGAGCTGGATGATGTCTTGTATGCGGATGAAGTCCTGCGTGCTCTGCACAGGCTTCGGGCGTTTTTGCGATTCAGTCATTACTTCTATATTAAAGACTAAGAGTCTGAGAGACTAAAAGTGTTGTATGAATCCTCACGATCAGCGGGTGAGGAAGGTGATGATGGACATGAGGAACGAGGCGGCCGACATCCAGAAGGATATGGACGAGGTGCTGTTGCCGTTGACCGTGGAGGAGCGGGCGTGCATCTTGTTGGGTTCCACATAGACCACATCGTTCTGGCGCAGGTAGAAGGCGGGCGAGGCGTAGACCTGCTGGCCGGAGGTGAGGTCGAGCGTGTAGGTGACCTGACGGCCCTCCTCCTGGCGATAGACCTTGATGTTGCGCCGGTTGCCGGTGATGGCGAGGTCGCCCGCCATGCTGATGGCGTCGATGATGTTGAGGTCGTCGCGGTCGATGGCGTAGCGGCCGGGGGAGCTGACATCACCTAACATGGAGAAGGTGAGGTTGGCGAAGTCCACGATGACGATGGGGTCCTTCACCAGCTGGCGTGTCTGCAGCTCGGTGGTGACCAGCGTGGCGATCTGCTCGCGCGTGAGGTCCGCCACATGGAGCTTGCCGAGGACAGGGAACTGGATGTCGCCCTGGCTGTCGACATGGTAGAGCGACACGTCGCCATTGCCCGAGGAGGCGCCGCCTCCGCCCGAGCGGGAGGAGCCTTGCGAGCCGATGCGGTTGGTGACCGTGACGAGGTTGAACATAGCGGTGAGCTTGGCATCCTGGGTGCTGACGACGATGGAGATCTTGTCCTTCGGCTGGACGGTGATCTCGTGGCGCGCGGCCAGGGCGATGCCTACGGAGTCGGCCTGCATGTCCTGGAAATAGGTGATGTCCTTGGGCGTGGAGCACGAGAGCAGCACGAGGGACACCAGGAGGGCGAGGCCGTAACTAACGGTTAGTTTACTTTTCATCTGTGAGTGATGGTTATTTAAGTTGATCGATCATTTCTTACTTTTCTTACTGTCCCTGCTGACGGGGTCGACGATAGGCTCCAGGAGGTAGGAGGGCATGTAGGTGGTGGCTACGGTGAACAGCTCGCCCACGATGACCCCCACACGCTGGACACCCTTCACCCGGGCGACGACTCCCTCCACACCCTTGAGGGGACCGCCTACGATGCGCACCCGCTGGCCCGTCTTGAACTGCTCGATGACGCCACTGGCCACGAGCGCCTTCTCGTCCTGGCAGATGCGCATGAGCGTGTCCATCTGCGTCTGGGGCACACGGATGATCTGGCGGCGTAAGCGGCCGTCCTGCTTATAGTAGCGGCTGTAGAAGCTGAGGTAGGGCATCTCGGGGTTGCGCTGCACGAGGGGCATGAGACGGTCCAGCGTGCCATAGGCGAAGAAGAGACCCGGCAGGCGGCTCACCTCGACGGGGCCGCGCCGCTCGCGCACCACCTTCATGACGGTGATGGTGGGGTAGAACGTCTGCACCTGCAACCCGGTAAGGTATTCGTTGGCCTTCCGCTCGCGGCCGTAGGAGGCGCGGAGGATGAACCACTCGCCATCGTCGGCAGCGGGCTTGGCCTCGGTGGAGGGCTTGGCCTCGGTAGCGGCGGAGGGGGCGGTTGCGGCGAGCGCATTTCGGGTTGACACCCCTGTTTGTGAGTCTTTCGGGGAGGACCCGGTAGCGACTTCGGGGAGGACGTTGGGGGTAGGCCCAGCGTTGTCGGTGTTCTCGGTGTTGATGACCTGAAGTTCCATATCGACATTATGTAGAGGTGCCGCCCGAAGCCATCCAGTTCTGCATCAGCGGGGGCAGCGCCCGCCTCACACGCAACGGCCCGGGCATCTATCGGTAAACTGAAAACCGGATAGACGTATAAACCAGATGGCGATAAGCGTCGCCACCAAGGCTGGGCACAAGATGTGAGGCTAGAAAATCTTCGGGGAGCCACATATAGCTGCTCTCCCTAGGAATTTCACGGGGCAAATGTAGGAAGAATTATTCATATATCCACAAACAAAAGTGAAGAAAAGTGAGCAACCGACCACATTTAGTTCCTAACGAACCAATATACAGCGGCTTGGGGAGAGGACGGGGCGGGGTGCGGAGAGGCCGATTCGCAAAAATACATAAAAAAGGGAGCGCCGGGTGCGTCGTAATGATAAAAAGGAGTACCTTTGCACCATTTTCAGTGGGGCCACTATGGACCCGATACTATTTAACGTATACGACATGGACAAATTCAGTTATTCAATCGGCTTGGGCATAGGCCAGAACCTGTTGGGGATGGGTGCCCGGGACCTGAATGTGGAGGACTTCGCACAGGCGATAAAGGACGTGCTGGAGGGAAGACCGACAGCCATCACGCACACAGAGGCGCGAGGGATAGTGAACGAATACTTCGAGAAGTTCGAGGCGAAGATGAACGCCGAGAACATGGAGAAGGGAAAGAAGTTCCTGGAGGAGAACGGCAAGAAGCCCGGCGTGGTGACACTGCCCAGCGGCCTGCAGTACGAGGTGCTGAAAGAGGGCAACGGCAAGAAGCCCAAGGCAACGGACCGCGTGAAATGCCACTACGAGGGCACACTGATAGACGGCACCCTGTTCGACAGCTCCATCAAACGAGGCGAGCCGGCGGTGTTCGGAGTGAACCAGGTGATAGCCGGATGGGTGGAGGCCCTGCAGCTGATGAGCGAAGGAGCGAAGTGGAGACTCTTCATCCCCTCGGAACTGGCCTACGGGGCCAACGGCGCGGGAGAGATGATTCCGCCACACAGCACACTCATCTTCGAGGTGGAGCTGATAGAGGTGGTGTAAGCCCGGCGCTATACCTTATTATATACAGAGACAGACAATTATACATAAACTATATACACATACAGAAAAATGAAAAAGTTTGCTTTTATCGTGGCAGCCGCCGTGGCTACCGGCATGGCATCGTGCACGGCACAGGCTCCCAAAGCGGATCTGAAATCCGACCTCGACACACTGTCGTACACACTGGGTCTGTCGCAGACCGATGGACTGAAACCTTACTTGGTGAACAGATGCAACGTGGACTCCACACACATGGCTGACTTCATAGACGGCCTGATGGACGGCATCAAGAGCGGCAGCAGCAAGAAAGAGAACGCCTACTACACCGGCATACAGATCGGTCAGCAGGTGAGCCAGATGATTAAGAACATCAACGCCGACCTCTTCGGCAACGACTCCACACAGACCATCGACGTGGACAACTTCATGGCTGGTTTCGTGGCCGGCACACTGGAGAAGGGCGCCCTGATGGACATGCAGGAGGCCACGGCCTACTCGCAGAAGAACGTGGAGGAGTACAAGGCCAAGGCACTGGCGATAAAGTATGCCGACAACAAGGCTGCCAGCGAGAAGTTCTTGGCCGAGAACAAGACCAAGGACAGCATACAGGTGACGGAGAGCGGTCTGCAGTACAAGGTGCTGGTGCAGGGAACAGGAGCCGTGCCCGCCGACACGTCGGTGGTGCAGGTGAACTACACCGGCCGACTGATAGACGGCACGAAGTTTGACAGCAACGCCGACCGTAAGGACAAGGACGGCAACGTGACACCCGCCGAGTTCCCTGTGAAGGCCGTGATAAAAGGCTGGACAGAGGCACTGCAGCTGATGCCCGTGGGATCGAAGTGGATGCTCTACATCCCGCAGGAACTGGCCTACGGCAACAGAGAGGCCGGACAAATCAAACCCTTCTCGGCACTGGTGTTCGAGGTGGAGCTGGTAGGCATCAAGGACAAGAAATAAACGGCACGGAGCGACACGGGTCGCCACGCGTGAGCTAGACGGACGCGGATGGAGGAGAAGCCCCACAAAGAGGGAGGCGGCCCCTGCATCCGCGTCCCGCTCGTATAGAGAGGGGCGGGGCGTGACAATTTGCACTTCCCGAAGAAAAAATCTTGAATAAAAGTAGGCCAATACAAAAATTTAGCTACCTTTGCCTGACAATATGATAAGAAACTTTTATATCACAAATCTTATATTATGGAGAAGATAGATAACTTAGACAAGAAGATTCTGGAAATCATCTCGCAGAACGCGCGCATCCCGTTCAAGGATGTGGCGGCTGAGTGTGGCGTGTCGCGCGCTGCCATACACCAACGTGTGCAACGCCTGACGGACATGGGCGTGATAGTGGGCTCGGGCTACCATGTGAACCCTAAGAGCCTGGGATACAGCACCTGCACCTACGTGGGCATCAAGCTGGAGAAGGGCTCGATGTACAAGGACGTGGTGAAGGAGCTGATGAAGATTCCCGAGATAGTGGAGTGCCACTTCACCACAGGACCGTACACGATGCTGGCCAAACTGTATGCACGCGACAACGAACACCTGATGGAGCTGCTGAACCGACGCATGCAGGAGATAGCCGGCGTGACAGCCACGGAGACCCTGATATCGCTGGACCAGAGCATCAAGAAAGAGATTCCTATCGGCGGTAAATAAAACTAGGGGGGCGTAGCGTGACGGAAGGACTTTGTTTCTCGGGACTGATCATAGGCATCGCGACGTTCCTCATCATCGGGGTGTTTCACCCGGTGGTGGTGAAGTGTGAGTATCACTTCGGGACGCGCTGCTGGTGGGTGTTCCTGGTGCTGGGAGTGGCCGGCGTGGCGGGCTCGCTGCTGGTGAAGGACATCCTGTGGTCGACGCTGCTGGGCGTGTTCGCCTTCTCGTCGTTCTGGACCATCAAGGAGATATTCGAACAGGAGGAGCGGGTGCGCAAAGGCTGGTTCCCCAAGAACCCCAAACGGACTTACAAGTTTTGACGAGACGAGATGAACCCTAGGTTTGACATAGAGAAGGACTACGAGGCCGTGCATGCCTCGTTCCCCGGATACAAGAGACAACCCGTCATTGGAGTGACAGCGAACTTCGGTGACGGGAACTGTTGTCTGGCGGACGGCTACTGCACCTCGGTGCTGAAGGCGGGCGGAGTGCCCCTCATCATCCCTCCCTACGAGGAGAAGGACGCCCTGCTCTGCACACTGGACCAACTGGACGGCATCCTGCTGACGGGTGGGGCGGACATCAACCCCCTCTACCTGGACGAGGAGCCGGTGAACGAGCTGCACGGCATCAACGCCCGGCGCGACCGGCAGGAGCTGCTGCTGACACGGCTGGCGGCGGACCGACAGATACCCATCCTCGGCATCTGCCGCGGCATACAGGTGATGACGGCGGCGCTGGGAGGCAAGCTGTACCAAGACATCTACACACAAGCCGACACACGCCCCATCAAGCACGACCAACAGCTGGACCGCGCGGTGCCCTCGCACACGGTGCGAGTGGAGCGCGACACACTGCTGCACAGCATCTTCGGAAGCGAGGAGCTGGCGGTGAACTCGTTTCACCACCAGGCGGTGAAGGAGGCGGCACCGGGATTCCGCGTGTGTGCCACGGCCAGGGACGGCATCGTGGAGGCGGTGGAGTCGACGGAACACAAGTCGATGCTGGGCGTGCAGTGGCACCCGGAGTGCATGATACTGCGGGGCGACGAGACGATGATGCCCCTATTCCGCTGGCTGACGCGCGAGGCGACATCCTTCGCCGAGGCACGACGGCTGCACGGGCGCATACTGACGCTGGACAGCCACTGCGACACGCCGATGTTCTTCGACCAAGGGATACGGTTCCACACCCGCGACAAGAAGATACTGGTGGACCTGCACAAGATGAGCGAGGGACACCTGGACGCCACCATCATGGTGGCCTACCTGCGGCAACAGGAGCGCACCGACGAGGCCCTGGTGGCCGCGACGGCGAAGACCGACCGCATACTGAACGAGATAGAGGAGATGGTGGCGGCCAACTGCTCGTACATCGACCTGGCCCGCACGCCCGACGACCTGCAGCGACTGAAACGCAGCGGACGGAAGGCGGTGATGCTGGGCATAGAGAACGGATACGCCATAGGCAAGGACCTGACGAACGTGGAGCGGTTCCGCCGGAGGGGAGTGGTGTACATGACGCTGTGCCACAACGGCGACAACGACCTGTGCGACTCAGCCAAAGGCAACAACGAGCACGGGGGACTGAGCGACCTGGGCCGACAGGTGGTGAAGGAGATGAACCGCGTGGGGATGATGGTGGACCTGTCGCACGCCTCGGAGCGGAGCTTCTACGACGCGCTGGAGTGTAGCGCGACACCGATCGTCTGCTCACACTCATCGTGCCGGGCCCTATGCGACCACCCGCGCAACCTGACGGACGAGCAGATGAAGGCGCTGGCGCACAGGGGAGGTGTGATGCAGGTGACCCTGTACAGCGGATTCCTGCGGAGCGACCGGCCGGCGACGGTGATGGACGCGATAGAACACATCAACCACGCCGTGAGCGTGATGGGCATAGACCACGTGGGCATAGGCACCGACTTTGACGGCGACGGCGGCATCCCGGGATGCGCGTCGGCATCGGAACTGATAAACCTGACGCGCCGCCTGATGGGCGAAGGCTACACGGAGGAGCAGATAGCGAAGCTGTGGGGAGGCAACTTCCTGAGGGTGATGAGGCAGGTGCAGCAGGCGGGCTCGGTGAGGCTGGACTGACACACGGCGACAGATATAGAAATGAATGAAAGGACAGAACGTATGAAGAAGACATTAGCGACAATCGTTTGCGGGGCGGCCGTGGCAGTGGGCCTGGCAGCCTGCGGCAGCAGCAAGAAGGAGGTGCGCGCGGACGACCAACGGGCGGCGGTGACGGTGCCCGCGTTCGACGGCCAACGGGCCTACGACTACGTGAAACGGCAGGTGGACTTCGGCCCACGGTTGCTGGGCTCGGAGGCGCACCGGCAGTGCGAGGATTACCTCTGCGAACAGCTGGAGGCCTTTGGCGCGAGGGTGTACCGACAGGATTTCGAAGTCACCATCTACGACGGCACCACCTACCGGGCGGTGAACATCATAGGGGCCTTCAACCCGGAGGCACGCAAGCGGGTGATGCTCTGCAGCCACTGGGACAGCCGCCCCTGGGCGGACAACGACCCGGACCCGAAGAACCACCACACGCCGATACTGGGCGCCAACGACGGTGCCAGCGGGGTGGGAGTGTTGCTGGAGATGGCACGCCACTTCGAGGAGCAGATGCCGACGGTGGGGGTGGACATCATCCTGTTTGACGCGGAGGACTACGGCGCGCCACAGTTTGCCGACGAGAGCGGCGAGGAGTGGTGGTGCCTGGGCTCGCAGTACTGGAGCCGCATACACCACGTGGTGAACTACAACGCGCGCTACGGTGTGCTGCTGGACATGGTGGGCGGACGGGACGCCACCTTCCTGTTGGAGGGATTCTCGAAGGAGTATGCCCACGGGGTGCAGCAGAAGATATGGGACAAGGCACAGGAGCTGGGCTTCGGCAGCGTGTTTGTGCGCCGGGCCGGCGGTTTCGTGACGGACGACCACGTGCCGGTGAACCGCGTGGCGAAGATACCGTGTGTGGACATCGTGAACTGCGACGAGCAGAGCGAACTGTCGGGTTTCGGCGACACGTGGCACACGGTGAACGATAATATGGAGCATATAGACAAGCAGACCCTTCAGATGGTGGGACAGACGCTGATGGAGGTGCTGTATAACGAAAGATAGTGACACACATTATGGCGACAATAAATGAATTGCAGGATGAGGTGATAGCGGAGTTCAGCGACTTCGATGACTGGATGGACCGGTATCAGCTGTTGATAGATCTGGGTAACGAGCAGGAGCCGTTGCCGCAGGAGTATAAGACGGAACAGAACCTGATAGAGGGTTGCCAGAGCCGGGTTTGGTTGCAGGCGGACCTCGTAGATGGGAAGGTGCATTTCCAGGCGGAGAGCGACGCGCTGATCGTAAAGGGGATTATCGCGTTGCTGATAAAAGTGTTGAATGACCATACGCCGGATGAGATTATCGGCGCGGAGCTTTATTTCATAGAGCGGATAGGGCTGAAGGAGCATCTGTCGCCGACGCGCAGTAATGGTCTGCTGGCGATGGTGAAGCAAATGAGGCTGTACGCTGTAGCATTTAAGGCAAAAGGGTAAAACGTCTGACGTTTTACCCTTTTGCGTTGAAGGTTTTATGTTTTGGGTTGAAGGTTGTTAAGCCCTTCGGGCTTTTAACGTAAAACGTTTAACGGCTTTCGCCTTCAACGTTTATAACGTGAAACCTAAAACATAAAACATAAAACATTCAACGGCTTTAGCCTTTATAACCTAAAACATAAAACA
>CAVFUK010000058.1:0-8873 GCA_963625535.1 Anaerovoracaceae bacterium
CTGACGAGGAGGGCAATCCGCTGAAGAGACCGAGAATCCGTCTGGCTATGGACGCACAGAATCCTCTGTCCACGGTGTTCGGCCATGAGGGCGTTCACGCTGTGCGGAATCTGACGGAGGAGGCTTACGGCAACCTGCTGACGGCAGCGAAGAATGTTGTCGGTGAAGCGGAGTGGAAGAAGCGGTTCGATGCCACCAAGGCCCGGTATGAGGCGCAAGGCCACAAGCTGACCGATGAGGAGGTTGAGGAAGAGGTCGTGGCTGACATTGTCGGTACGATGGACAGACAAGCAGATAAACGACATCATAAAGGAAGATGCTATGGGAGGTGTCGCAATGCGTTAGCCACGCTTCACATTTTCAGCGATGAGGCTTGCCGGTCTCGGGAAACTGGTGCTTGCCAGTTATGCGTCATTGGTGGAGACGGTGACGGCATGGAACAACGAAGAGAAACGACAAGAGGTTTGCCGCTTCATAGCCGACAACGCCAATCAGCACACAAGCCCCAGAGGATTGGCGAAGAAACTGATGGACTTGATGCCTGTCACTCCATTCGTGGGAAAACCGGTGGATGTGTTCCGTGGAATTGTTTAACGGAACGGATGAGGCATTCGTGCGTGTAGGTGACAAGGGCCGAGAATTCGGATTCTTCATACAAGTAAACCCAATAGCGGGGGCTCCACTTTCATGGTAAGTCCCCGCCCTTGGGCTTTTACCGCAGTCGCCCGCTGTAGAGCTGGCCGCTCTGGGAGGGGAAGCCGGGAATGTCCGACCGCTTGCGCGGCGATTTCCTCTGCGCGACGTATCACAACTCCATAGATAAGCAGAAAGTATGTAGGTGTTATTGCTGGAATATCTTCTCATAATCTTCATCAGTGATTTTCCACAGCCCATCCTTTCTGCCTCCTTGCCTTTCTATCAGTCTTAGTTCTGTAAGGCGTTGAAGATATTTCTTTACTTGTCTGTCTGAGACTCCCAATTCTTTTGACATACTCGCTATGGTTATATGTGGATTAACCGAGATAAGTTTGTATATACCACGCTGAGCGGAAAGAAATTTCTTATAGGATTCTTTTGGGAACTTTTTATCTTCTTTTGGGAACTCTTTTGGGAACTCTTTATCTTCTTTTGGGAACTCTTTTGGGAACCTATTATCTTCATTGGTGAATTCATTGGTGAACTGTTCTGTCTCATTAGTTCCGTCAATACCATCTTTTACTGCCCCATTCCCATAGTTCAAGTTCCACAGAGTTACATGAAATTCTGTGGCATCCGACATGAATTCTGGCTCACGATATGTTGGCATCTGTTCATATTGCTTATAGGCATTGATTATCTTCTTCATACCACTTCCTCTCCGTTCCATCAAGTCCAAGCGGTTGAAGAAATCGGCCAACAAAGGGTTGCGACGCTTCGAGGGGACATGAAGAGGATCGAGATTCTGTATCAGTTTGCCGTCAAGCATACCGCCAGGAGAGTAGACTTCCATTCGGTCGTCGTACATATCTATGTGGATTTCACTACCTAAGTCCATATAATCACGGTGGATGATAGCATTCGTGATGCTTTCCACCACAGCCCGTTCTGGATAGTCAGGACGTTCTTCTCTATGATCAGTCTCCTTCCACCATTTCTTGTGGGAATTGTTTCGCACGAAAGCAATCGCATCTTGAAGCATATTGATAACACTACCGCTCAATTCCACATCATCGTATGCCTCGCCAAGACCATTGGCCATATCAAGTCCATTCCACCGGGTACAGAATATCCTTGAATGGCGCACTGGCGAATCGTCGGCGATAAGGGCCGCGGCATTTGTCACCTTTCCATCTTCGTCTGTCATTCCCCAAGAAGCAAAGTCTGAATCCACAAAAGATGTTCTTAATTTCTGGTAGTGTACCGCTTTAAGTTTGGTGAAAGCCAAGTTCTCGAACTTGTATGGCGATGGCATCGTGTCGTAAGTCCGTCCGGAGCCTTTCATTACGAGAGCCTTCAACTTCATACGGTCTGCAGTGACCGATTCGTTGCCTATTCTTGTGAAAGCGATACGTTGCTTGTCGCCTATATAATAATAAGGTGTCTCTTGGCCTGCATCCACATGCAGCAATATCAGATTTTTCCCGTCAATCTCCTTGAACTCCAAGTCGATGTCAGGAATAGGGTCAATCAATGTCTTCACCTTTTCGCTGATCACCTCTGCAATGTGATCTGCATTGTCAAGTCCTACAACTTCGTTTTCATCATTGATACCAAATACAAGCATCCCTCCATTACCATTGGCAAAGGCGGAAACACTTTTAAGCCAACTCTTTGGATGTCTTTCCTCAAGAGTCTCTTTCTTGTCGTAAGCCGTAGCTTCTCCTATCAGTGATGTTATATCCATATTGGTCTTGCCCGATTTTGTAATTGTAACCTACCTCGGCCATGTTTATCGGCTTATGGTAAGTCCTAATCTGTTACTAACGACAAAGATAAATAGAAAACGGTGAAATGCAATGTGCTTAGGGTTAAGCTATGTTTAAAAGGAGGTCGTGACATGCACTCAAATATTGCACCGACATGTATCCATCTGAACGTCCCTAACTCGGTATGCAGCGTAGCCGTGTTAGGGGATATTTACTTCAGCCATCCGCAGCGGGTGCCCCAGTCCTCCATCACTTGGTCGCGCCACTTGGCAATGGTGGCGGCGCCTTGGCAACTGTTGCCTTGTGGAGAGTATTGGGCAGGGTCGGCGAGGTCGCTCCACCAGGTGGGGCCTAGCTTGTAGTCGGTGTCGAGATGACGGCCGGGGAAGAGGTTCTCCACGTAGAGCTGGCCGCTCTGGGAGGGGAAGCCGGGGATGTCCGCCTCGATGGTGTAGGAGATGACACCTATCTTGTAGGTGGCGTAGCGACACATGTAACGACCCTTACCGAGGTAGTAGACAGGCCAGCGCTGCTTGTCGACGGTGAGGAAGCCCACCTCGTTGTCGGCGCCGGACGACCACTTGGCCTGCACCTTGGGGTAATGGCCCTTCTTCAGCTTGGGGCCTTTGAAGTGCCACTCCACGATGCCGTCGCGCTGAATGGTGTCGCTGGCGGTGGTGGCGCGGGTGAAGACGCGGCGCGAACTGTAGGTGATCTTCTCGAACTGTCCGCCCCACGACTCACGCTCGGGGCAGGCAGGGTCGCCGTCCATCATGTAGAGCAGGGTGGGCGTGTCGCCCATCTTGGGACGACCCTCAAGATAGTTATAGAAGTCGGCACCCAGATGGCCTGCCCCTTTGACGTAGGCCTCGTAGAAGCCGGCGTGCAGACGACCCGGGTCCTTATAGTTGGCGATGAAGCCGCGGTAGGACTCGTTGTTCTCGATGAACCAGAGCTGGGGGAAGTGCTCCACGATGTAGCAGTAACTGGGCAGACTCCACTTCTTGTTGGGGCCGCCAATCCAGTGGATGCGCACCTTCGTGGCTATTTCCGGAGCATCGTGCAGCGCCTGGGCCACATCGTCCAGTCCGCCCCACACGAGGAGGTACAGCGGGCGAGGGTCTTCCCGTCGGGCACAGGAGACAATCCAGTCGGAGCCTTCCGTGGCTGTGGAGTATCCGCACATGGGCGCGGCACCATGGCGGCCTTGCTTGGCGATGGAGCGCAGATAGTCAGGCGAGGGCCATCCCTCGGCATGCTGGCGCAGCACGGGCAGGTCCTGCTCATAGAGGCCTATCATGCGGATAATCTCCTCCTTCGAGCCGTCACCATAGGAGGGCGAGGAGACGATGCCTTCGCAGTCGAACAGGTTGCAGTAGAGCAGGTAGTGCATCATGGACTGATTGTCGTCGGGGTCGGTGCCGCCGATGTCGGTGGAGATGAGGATGCGGGGACGCTCCTTCATGGACAGGGGACCGTGGGTGGTTTGCGCCAGCGCCCATGATGACAGGGCGCACAGCAGCAGTGTGAGGATTGTGGTTCGTTTCATCATCGTATTCTTAGTTTTAGTTGTTTATGTGGACTCCCGCCGAGCCCTCGCAGCTTTAGTCGCAGGCAACGAGGGTACGACCGACGATAAATCACATGCAAATATGACCATAAATCCCCACACTGCCAATGTTTACGCCCGCAAATATGACGGACGGGCAATAGAATTATTCCGCCACCGCTTCACCCTCGGCCTGTTCGCCCTTTTGGGGAGTTGTCAGCGCTTCGCCGTCTTGGGAAGCCGCTTCACGCTCCTCGGCATCCACCGCGGCTTGTTCGCCCTTTTGGGGAGCCGTCAGCGCTTCGCCGTCCTGGGAAGCCGCTTCACGCTCCTCGGGAGCCACGGCTTGTTCGCCCTTTTGGGGAGCTGTCAGCGCTTCGCCCTCTTGGGAAGCCTCTTCACGCTCCTCGGCATCCGCTGCCGCTTCACTCTCCTCGGGATGACACCTGCCCAGGCAGATATCCGCGAGGATGCCTTTTGAATTGTTGCGGATGGCGGTGTGCACGTCGCGTATCTGATTGCACGTGTTGATGAGCAGGTTGACAGAGTCCCTGTAGATGGTGCCTTGCGTGAACAATGAGTCGCTGGCGGAAATGTAGTGGTTTATGCTGTCAATCACCTCCTGCGAGGCATACCGGCTGAACAGTTCGCCGTTGATGTGGGAGATGCCGTGCGTGTAGAGGCATTGGTTGAGCTTTCGGAGCGACTGCAGGATGGTGTTGAACTGATGGCTGTTGTTGTCCGACTGGGCATTGTTGAGGATGTCTATCGTCTCGCTCTCTTGTTGCGACACCGTCTCGTAGGTCTCGAGGAACCGCTGGGCGTAGAACAAGTACGCATAACCTGTCTTGATGACACCCGGGTCGGCTACCTTCGACATGGCGAAGCGGCAGAGGCTCTCGTCAATCTGCGCCACGGCGGCCTTGCTCTGCTCGTAGGCCTCCTTTATCTTGTTGATGGGCAGGGCCGAAGCCTTGTAGGTCGTTCCTTGGTAGATTACCTTCGAGAACTTCGAGCTGCCGCGGATAATCAGGGCGTTGTCGTAGTCGCTCTTCGTCGCCAGGTATCTGTTGATGGTCGCCAGATTCTCCTTGTCGTTAGGACGGAAGGTGTCCGCGGGGGTGCATCGGTTGTAGTCGAACTCCACCACATCGCGTTGGAAGAGATAGAGCCGATACGGACTCCAGCAGAACTCTTCGTCGATGACGGTGTCAATCTGGTCGTTGCCTATCAGCGTTATCTCTTTCGAGATGTCGCACATCGCCTTCAGGTCCGCCAGGCATTGATGCGCCACCAGGTTCTTGACGTTTTGGGGGACGATGTCCCAAGCCTTGCCCTCGATGTCGGCGGTCTTGGGATAGTTGGCCTCCCTGACGGCATCGAGGCGTACCCTCCAGTCGGGGTGGGTGGAGTAGATGGACTCGAAGATGAGTTGCGCGTCTGTGATCTTCCGGATGGGCTCGCGGAGCGGGGTGGTGGAGCTGACGTGGATGTCGGTTGACTCCTCGAGGTAGCGGTCCGCCTTCTCGTACGCGGTCCAGAAGTCAGTTATCAGTTTGTTGTTGGAAGCCAAATCCTGCACCGTACTGAGGAAGCAATTTGTCCGTCCTGAGGTCTCGAGCAGCTTGCTCGCGAAGGAGACGTACGTCTCGCTGCCCACGATGCGGGCCGCCACGGCGTCGGCGTCGTACTCCATCTGGCGGGAGAGCCGCAGGTAAGCCAACTGCACACGGTCGTAGATGAATTCCATCGCCTTCACGTAACCTATCGTCAGTCCGTAGAGGAGCCACCCGAGACCCTTTATGGCGATGGTGATGAAGAAGCCGCCACCGAGTATCCAAGGGAAGTCTATCAGATGGTTCACGGTGGTGTTCCAGCGCTCGTTGACGCTCATGGTGCTGGTGATGAACGAGTTGAGAATCTGCATGACGGTGCCCCAGCGCATGGTCTCTTGGGAGAAGTGCCCGAACTCGTGGGCCAGGCAGGCGGCCGTCTCGGCAAGGCTCATGTGGTGGAATATGCCCAGGCCGACCTGCAGGTTCTTCTTCACGGGGAGGAAAATGTTGGTGAACCGCGAGTCGAAGAAGACGCAGGCGTTGGCGTCGGGCGTCACGTAGATGTGTGCGGGGTGGGGTACCTTGGCCATGTCCGCTATCTTCCAGATGAAGTGAACCAGTTCCGGCGCGTCGTCCTCGGTGATCTCGTTTCGCACATCGCGGTCGCTCTTATAGAGCACGTAGAAGGGACGCAGGATGCCCTTGCTGAAGGGGTAGGCGAGCGACCATCCGATGATGCCGCCGGCGACCACGGACACGAAGCCCTTGAGGTAGTCGTCGCAGAAGATGGCGTAGAAGCCCCAAATGATGCTCCATACGCAGCCGAGGGCCAGGACCACCACGAACAAGGCGATGGGCAAATACAGTAGCATGAAGGCTATCATCCACATAAATACTTTCCGAACGGCTCTCTTCTGAGCTGTGCAATCGTTGATTTTCATATCTTTCATAGTGTTTTAGTTTGATGGCAATTGATGTTCTCTTTGTCTTGTGACTGACAAATATAAGGAAAATCCTCTTACCCGCGGGTAAGGTCCCTGCGCATAATGTATGAAATAGGGGGAATACTGTACGAAATGGTCTATTTCCCGCGATATTCCCGCTTGAGGCCGAAGTTGAAGCCTACGTAAAGCTGCAGGGTGCCCATGGAGTTGCTCGTCTGCAGGCTGCGGCGGCTGTAGTCGTAGGTGTGGTTCACCCAGGAGAGTCCGGCGAAGTACTTGGCGTTGTTGTAGACCAGGGCGGCACGGGTGATGAAGTCGAGGTTGACGCCGTGGTGGGTGTCGGTGCCCTGCTCCTCGGTGGAGTGGATGAGCGACCGCTTGTAGGCCACGGCAGGTGCTATGGAGAGGCAGGCCAGGCAGTTGCGGGCGAACACCCAGTTGTAGGCGTAGCCGAAGTGGAGGCTGAGGTCGGTATACTCCAGCTTGTCGACGTGCATGGCGGGTGAGGCCTCGGAGAGAATCCATTGGGGCAACTTGCCGTAGTCGAACGTCATGCGGTGCTCGGAGTAGGAGATGCCGCTGAGCAGCGACCCTGCACTCTTGCGCTGGTTGGTGCTCTGCGAGAAGGCCGCGGGGTAGGAGAAGTGGCGGTTGTTGAAGATATAGTAGAGGTTGAGCCCCTTGATGGTGGCCTGCAGTCCGTCGAAGTTGATGGAGACGCTCTGTCGGTCGCGCACGTCGGACGAGGTGCCGTCGGTGAAGCCTTGCAGGGTCTTTATCTTGAAGTCGTTGCCTATCTTCCAATAGTAGAAGTCCACGCCGAGCTTGGAGCTGTAGAGGTTGAGGGTGAACTCGGTCTTCTTGCTGTTGTTCTTCTTGCCTCCGAAGAGTTGTTGGGCGTCCACGGTCCATCCGATGAATATCCAGCGCCATCCGAAGTAGGCTCCTATCTTGTAGCTAGGGTTAGAGGCGAAACTGATCTTTTGTCGCCGGGGGTCGGAGGCGCCTATGCTGTAGCTCTCGAAGATGGAGTTGTTGCAGAGCATGATGGCGTAGTTGTAGCGGTTGGGCGAGATGTAGGTGGTGTCGTAGTTGTTGAAGTCGATGAACTTCTTCACGAACCGCTCGAACCGTCGGTCGAGGCGCTTGCTCTTGGGCTTCGAGGCGATGCTGTCCGTCGCTTCCTGCTGCGACTCGGCGACGCTGTCCATCGGTTCCTTTTGTTTATAGGAAGGCAACGCTGCAACGCTTTCCTTCCTTTCTTGCTGTTTATAGGAAGACTGCGCTTTAACGCCGTCCATCCCCTCTTGTCGTTTATAGAAAGTCTGTGTGTTCGCATCGGCGGTCTGTGCGGCAACGCTGTCCGCCGCCTCTTTCTGAATATGGAAAGGCTGTGCGTCCTTTGCATAGGACGGCAACGAGAGCGTTAGCGTGAGGGCGGCGAGCAACAGGGTGACGGCGATGCGGTTCATAGGCTTTGGCATACGGCGGAATGTGGGGGGATCAGAATTTACCGAGAATCTTGTCGATGACCCAGTTGGTGGGGGTGGCGCTGAGGCCGTTGCACGTGCAGATGGACTTACCCTGCAGATGCTCCACCACGGCACGGATGAGCGGCAGCTGCACGTAGGGCGGATTCTCCACGGGAATCTCCTCGCGGCCTCGTTCGGTATGGAGGGCGATGGGGTCGAAGGTGAAGACCGAGAAGCAGATCATGCCCTTGTCGCCGATGACCTCGATGCGGTCCTCCTTGGCGGAGTCGTGCGCCACGAAGCACCACGATCCGGAGCCGGGCAGGCCGCTCTCGAAACGGAAACAGGCGCTGACGGAGTCCTCCACCTCATAGAGCCCCGCGCGGTTGCAGCAGTATCCCTCGGCCTCCAGTATGCATCCGAACATCTCCTGCAGGATGTCTATCTGGTGGGGCGCAAGGTCGTAGAAGTATCCGCCGCCGGCAATGTCGGGCTGCAGACGCCACGGCAGGTTGTTGCGGTTGTAGTCCATCTCGCGGGTGGGCTGCGCGAAGCGTATCTGCACGTTGATGACGGTGCCTATCTGCCCTGTGTCGATGAGCTCCTTCACCTTCAGGAAGTAGGGGAGGTAGCGGCGGTAGTAGGCCACGAAGCAGGGCACGCCGGTCTCCTGGCTTATGCGGTTGATGCGGGTGCAGTCCTCGTAGCTGGCGGCCATAGGTTTCTCTATGTAGACGGGCTTGCCGGCTTTCATGGCCATGATGGCGAATGTGGCGTGCGAGGAGGGCGGTGTGGCGATGTAGATGGCGTTCACCTCGGGGTCGTCCACCAGTTCCTGCGCGTCGTCGTACCACTTGGGTATGTGGTGTCGCTCGGCGTAGGAGCGTGCCTTGTTGATGTCGCGGCTCATGACAGCCTCCACCATAGAGTCCTCAACCATATTGAAT
>CAVFUK010000059.1:0-15839 GCA_963625535.1 Anaerovoracaceae bacterium
TGGACAAACTGTATCAGTATTGCGCTTCGCACAACTACAGTACCGACTACTGTATTCTGGTCGACTTCTCCCGACCTACCGGTATAAACCGCTTCTTCATCTACGACTTCCATAAGAAAAAGATTGTCGAGAAGAGCCTGTGTGCGCAAGGACTTGGCAAAAACTGGAACATCTTTGCGCCTTCGAAGTTTAGCAATGTCCCGGGTAGCAATTACTCCAGTCTTGGCAAATATAAGGTCGGAGGCCTAAGGAAAATGTCAAAGGCTTTCTTTGGAAAAGGATACACCGTATACGGATTGGACTCCTCCAACTCGAACGCTCTTGCACGTGGTATATTGATTCACCGAGGCAACCCGGGATTCCAAACGTATCCGCTGCCTTGTGTGCCTGCCAGCAGAGGATGCTTCGCCGTGTCCGACGGAATGATGCGCAGCATTGAGGCATATAAGAAAAGCACTCGCAGGCCCTTGCTGCTTTATGCTTACAAATAAGAAATCGAATGATATCAACCTCAACCAAAATGTGGTGACCTCATCCGATTTGTTGAAATACAAACATTACGAAGACTAATTCCACAATCTAAACCACAAATACCGATGATTAAAAAGATTGTCATAACAGTGGCCGGACTTGTGCTGGCGATAGTGCTTAACGGGGTATTCTTCTTGTTTAGCTATCAATATAAGACGGTCGAGAAAATCGACCGGGGTGGTGACACGAACTTGTATGAGAAGTTCAGCATCCTGACTCTGCACGCCGGGCTCTACACGGTCGGCAGTCTTTATTGTCCCGACGCGGCGTACACTCATCTGAAGATGCTGACTAGTCGACAGGACACTGTCTATTTGCATAGCGACCGGTGGCTCACCCCTAGAGTGAAGGCGCGCTTTGCGACGAACAGGCTAGGGCGGATAACATGGAACGGAAACGTCGCCTATGCCATCGACTCCAAAGAGAAGAATGCGGCAATACTGCTGAACCCTTGTTACTTGAGTACGGAGGTGATAGACGGGAAGCCCTGCTACGCTGCCACCTGCCAGTACACTTGGAGGCAACCATCCGAGACGAAGTTCAATCTGGGATTTATGACCATCACCGTCTCTGAGCAGCTGTTCTATGAACTGGAGAAATGTGGTATTCTACACCCTTACACCTTAGTATGTTATACGGAAAAATAATGAATTTAAATATATTGTATTTATGAAGAAGATAAACTTTAGTCGTTTGCTGGTACGGACTCGCCAGTTGGTTTGCGGTAGTCCGGTGGAGGTGCTCACGTGCCTCGTCACTTATATGTTCGTCGCGTTTCTTCCTATGGATGAGGCCGTTCGAGTCCTGTTTATGCCGTTCGTGTTCGGCATTGCGTATACCGTGAACAACCTGACCCGAAAGTCCTCGTCCCGTAAGAGGGGAATTTATTATGCTTGTGTGTTGCTGATAGGTCTGGTCTTAGTGGTGTCGGAAATATTTTTCTATTGTTTCCCTGATGGTAAAATCGAAGTCTGGTTTCCTGGTGGTACTGCCTGCATTATGGCCTCCTTCCTGTTAGTTCCTATGATGATGTTTGTCACCGAACCCGGTCGTGAGGACGAGGATGTCGCCGGCAATTTCTTTAACCTGATGCTGTCCATATTGATATGCTTCGTGATAGGCCTGGCGCTGACCACTGTGGTGGTCCTCATTCTTGCTTCAGCCGATTATATCTTCAGTTTGGAACTAATAGAAAATATTGGTAAACACCTTCTACTGTTCGTGTGGATAGTGATAGCGCCGTGCACGTTCCTGATGTCGATGTCCTCCTTGCGTGGCACTCACCTGCGTCACACCCGCTTCCTCGACGTGATGGTCAACCATATCGTGGGTAGTGCGGCAATCATCTACACGGGCATCTTGTATGTCTACCTGCTGAAGATTGCCATCACCGCTACTTTGCCCCTGGGGAACCTCACTGCTATGATTGCCGCGTTCTTCATCGTGGCGTTCATGTGGTTGCTGATGCACAACTATGAAGAGAACCGCCATTACCATTGGTACTCCCGCTATTTCGGTTACATCGCATTGCCCTTGATTGCACTGTTTGCTGTTGGTTTGGGCTACCGCATTCTGCAATACGGATTCACCCTGGAGCGTGTGTACATGGCCTACGTCGGTCTGCTGATGCTGATAACCTCGGCGGTGCTCATCTTCATGCGCCGCCGCCGTTTCAAGACCATTCTCTATGCCACCGTCGCACTGATTCTTCTCAGCACGTATGTTCCCTATATCTCAGCGTGCGAGATAGGCATTTACAGTCAGCGTGCCCGACTGGAGAAGCTTGCGCGTCAGGTGGGTGCCTACGAGCAGCTGACGGGACGCATCAAGTGGAAACAGAGTCCCACTGCCGAAGAGGCCGACATCTACAAGGAGATGGAATCGATACATCGATACTTGGTACAAACTTCTTCGTATGAGGAGGTTCAGAAGATGTTTGGTGAAAAGACGGAGGTGTATTATTAGGCATCGAAACAATTTGAATCGTGGACGTGTACGCAAGATGTGCCAGTGCGAGAATATACCCTTTGGGTACCCGAATATCGAACTCGAGTGGAATGTGAGAACAACTGCGTGGTGGTGTATGTGGACGACAAAGAGGTGCTCCGCGAAAAGCTCCGTGTGCCCGAGGCTGGCCAGACGCAGGCTGATGCACTTCCCGTGGAGTGCTTTGTATATGCCAATAGCAAGTATATGGTTGTGCTACCGCATCTATATCGTCACGGAGAGGACGTCACGTGCTCGACTTACGGATATACGATTCTGAAGAAGCCAGGGGTGAAATAAATAATGACGATGTAAAAACTAGGGGTTCATTGGCTCGCGGACGATGTGTCCGTAGGCCGATGAACCCCTGTAATTTTATCCCCATGAGCGTCTGTCCATGGGTGTATCTGTCAACTACCGATTACGAGAGGATGGCAAAGTAGTGTAGACTCTCGTAGATGGTGCTGCACAGTCCGATGAGCAGGATGCCAGCTGTGCAGACCAATAGGCTGAGGCGGGTATAGTTGTCGCTGCGGAAGGCTGCGATGGGCTGCTCGTTGGGTGTGATGTACATGGCCTTCACTATCTTCAGATAGTAGAAGAGGGAGATGACCGTGTTGAGCAAAGCGATGAACACCAACCAGTAGTTGCCGCCGCTGAAGGCTGCCGCGAACACGAAGAACTTGCTGAAGAATCCGGCGAAGGGCGGGATGCCTGCTAACGAGAAGAGGGCGAGCGTCATGATGAGCACCAGTTTCGGATTGGTCTGGTAGAGTCCCTCGTAGTCGCTCATCTCCACACGTCCGCTCTTCTGCTCCACCACGTTGATGACGCCGAAGGCTGCCAGGTTGGCAGCGATGTAGACCAGTATGTAGAAGATGAGGGCCGCCATGCCGTCCTCGCGGCCGTTGATGATGGCCAGCACTACATAGCCTGCTTGCGAGATGCTACTGAATGCCATGAAGCGCTTCAGGTTCTGCTGGCGCAGAGCGAAGAGGTTACCCACGGTGATGGTGGCGATGATGATGATGTAGAGCAACAGATGCCAGTGCTTCATCATCGGGCCGAACACCTTGGTCAGTATCACCATCAGGATGAAGGCGGCTGCTCCCTTGGATATCACGGATAGGTAAGAGGTGACCGTGGTGGGTGCGCCTTGGTAGGTGTCGGCGGTCCACAGATGGAAGGGTACCAATGAAATCTTGAAGCCGAGGCCCACGAAGAAGAATACCAGCGCCATCACCTGCAGCGGTGTGCCTGTCAGTCCGGCTGGTACATCGTGGAAGTAGAGCGTGCCCACTGTTCCGTAGATGAAAGAGATGCCATAGAGCATCAGGCCGGACGAGAAGAGTGCGTTGAGGATATACTTGGCACCTGCCTCGGCGGAGTTGCGTTTGTACTTGTCGTAAGCCACCAGACAGGCCATCGGCACGGATGCCAGCTCCAGTCCGAGGAAGAACATCAGGAAGTGGCCGGCGCTGATCATGAAGAACATGCCGAGCAGGGTGCTGAGCAACAGTGCGTAGAACTCGCCCTGCTTGTGCACCGTGCCCTCGCTGCGCAACCAGTTGTTGGCTTGCAGCATCACGATGAGTGTACCCATGCTGAGGATGCTCTTCAAGGCGTGAGCCATGGGCGATGCCTGGTACATGCCGCCGAAGGCATCGTCGAAGCCGGTTATCGGGAGGTTGGCCACCAGATGGATGCCCATCAGGACGCATGCCAACAGGTGGAACCGGCGACGCTGCTTCCCGTCGGTGAACAGATCGTAGAGGAAGAGTATCAGGATGACAGCGATGAGGCTGACCTCCGGAACCATATTTAGAAATTGTAAGTAATTCATACTCAATGAACAGTTAATGATGAATAATTAGAAACTTACCTCGCCCGTCGTTCACAGGTTGCTAAGTATTGGTGCTACACTCTCGTGAATCAAGTCGCTCACCCAGAACGGTGCCAATCCCAGTCCGGCCACGGCCACTATCAGGCAGATGACGGCGAGTCGCTCGTCCCACGTGGCATCGGTCAGTTTCAGATGCTCGGGGTTCTGCGGTGTGCCGTAGAGTATCTTGCCCACCACACGCAGGATGTAGACGGCGGTGATGACGATGCTGGTGCAGGCGATGACGGTGCACACGCGGTGAAACGTGTCAGCGTTCTGGAACGAGCCAACGAACACGGTCATCTCGGCCACGAATCCGCTCAAGCCCGGCAGTCCGAGGTTGGCAAGTCCGGCAATCACATAACCCACGCTGAGGAATGGCATGATCTTCATCAGTCCGCTCAGCTGGCGCACGTCGCGCGTGTGGGTGCGGCCGTATATCATACCGATGAGGGCGAAGAAGAGGGCCGTCATCAGTCCGTGGCTCAGCATCTGCAGGATGGCTCCTGTGCAGCTGGTCTGGGTCATCATCAGCAGGGCGAAGAGCACCAGTCCGCAGTGCGACACGGAGGAGTAGGCGTTGATGTACTTCAGGTCGGTCTGCACCACAGCGCTGAAGGCTCCGTACACCACGCTGATGGTGGTGAGGATGAGGAATATCCATCCCAATTCCTTGGCTGCCTCAGGCATCAGATACATGGCGATGCGGAAACATCCGTAGCCTCCCAGTTTCATCAACACGCCTGCGTGGAGCATTGACACTGCCGTAGGGGCCGATGCATGACCGTCGGGGCTCCATGTGTGGAAGGGGAACAACGCTCCCAGCACACCGAATCCGAGGAAGGTCAGGGGGAAGAACACCATCTGCCAAGCGTGGGGCATCTGGTTGTGGGCGGCTATCTCCAGGATGTTCATCGTGTAGGCGCCGTTGCCGAAGTAGATGCCCAGGATGCCCATCAGCAGGAAGGCGGAGCCTCCCATCAGCATCAGGGTCAGCTTCATGGCGGCATATTCCTTGCGGCCGCTGCCCCACACACCGATGAGCAGATACATGGGGATGAGGGCTATCTCGTAGAACATGAACATCGTGAAGAGGTCGATGGAGATGAAGAACCCGAACACACCCGTGGACAGCAGTGTGAACCACAGAAAATACTCCTTGGTGAGGGGCTTCAGCTTCCACGAGGCGAAGGTGCCTGTGAACACGATGATGGCGGAGAGCAACAGCATGGCCACCGAGATGCCGTCCACGCCGATGGAGTAGGCGATGTGGAGCGGGGCGTACCACGTGTAGCTGTCCGTATAGAGCATCTCGGCGGTGGCGCCGGCGTGACGTTGCGCCAGGAAGTCGATGGTCAGGTAGATGGCCAGGGCCAGCAAGCACGACGAGCCGGCCACCATCACTCCCCGTACTTGGTTTAGCGTGCGGCTCGCCCACAGAGCGAGCAGCATGACCAACGGGATGACTACAAACAAACTTAGTATATTCATTTCTTTACCTTATTCTATTAGATTAACAATAACAGGACTGTGAGTATCACAGCGCCGCTGAGGAACCATATACAGTAGCTCTGTACACTGCCGCTCTGCATGCCGCGAATCTCGTCGGCCGTGGCGTCGGTGCCCCAAGCCATGAAGTTGAAGAACTGGTCGATGACGTGGCGGTCCCACCAGGCGATGGGGGTGGAGATGCAGCGGAAGATAATCTTCTTGGTGACGAACAGCCAAGCTTCGTCCATGTAGAACCGACGGTAGGCTGCCGTGTGCAGACTCTTAAAGGTGCGCGCCAGCTTCTCTGCCACGGGTTGCTGCGGACGCAGGTACATCCATGTGGCCACGCCTATGGAGACGAGGGCGATGCAGACACTGGTGATGGCCACCTGCGCGTCCAAGTGGATGGTGTAGGCCTGGCCGTTGCTGCTCACGAACTCACCGAAGGGGATGAATCCGGCCACGCAAGTCACCAGGGCGAGGAACATCAGCGGGAAGGTCATGCTCAGCGGAGCCTCGTGCGGGGTATGCGCCTCGTGCAATTCCTTGTTCTCCTTACCCCAGAAGATGCAGTAGTAGAGGCGGAACATGTAGAACGCCGTCAGGGCGGCGATGAAGCTCATGGTCCAACCGAGGAAGGGGCAGAACTCGAAGGTCGCGGCCAGAATCTCGTCCTTGCTGAAGAATCCGCTGAAGGGCGGGATGCCGGCAATGGCGAGGCAGGCGATGAGGAAGGTGATGTGAGTCACCGGCATATATTTACGGAGTCCGCCCATGGTGGACATCTCGTTGCTGTGTACGGCATGGATGATGGCTCCGGCTCCCAGGAAGAGCAGCGCCTTGAACATGGCATGGGTGAACAAGTGGAACATGCCGGCCATGTATCCCAGTCCGCCCTCGTGCGGGTCGGCGGAGGTACATACACCCAAGGCTACCATCATGAAGCCTATCTGGGAGATGGTACTGAAGGCGAGCACACGCTTGATGTCGCTCTGCACACAAGCCACCACGGCGGCGTAGAGGGCTGTGAAGGCTCCGATGTAGGCTACCCAATGGAGCACCTCAGGAGCGTAGGCGATGAAGAGCGGGAACATGCGGGCCACCAGGTAGACACCCGCCACCACCATCGTGGCGGCATGGATGAGGGCGCTCACTGGGGTAGGACCTTCCATGGCGTCGGGCAACCAGATGTGTAGGGGGAACATGGCGCTCTTGCCGGCACCACCCACGAACATCAGCCCCAGGGCCAGCGGTATCATCATGCCGGCTGACATGAGCAACTGCTCCGACGGGGTGAAGGTGAACGTGCCCGCATAGTAGCCGTAGATGAGGATGCCGACGAGGAATCCAAGGTCGGCGAAACGGGTGACGATGAAGGCCTTCTTGCTGGCTGCGATGGCCTCGGGCTTGGTGTAGTAGAACCCGATAAGCAGGTACGACGACACCCCCACGAGCTCCCAGAAGATGTACATCTGGAAGATGTTGGTGGCCACCACCAGTCCCAGCATGGAGAAGGTGAACAGACTCAGGAAGGCATAGTAGCGCTGGAAGCCCTTCTCGCCTTTCATGTAGCCGAACGAGTAGATGTGCACCATCAGCGACACGGTGGAGATGACCACCAGCATCAGTACGGAGATGGGGTCGAGCATGATGCCCAGGTCGATATGCAGTGTCTCAGTGAACGGCAACCACTCGAAGTTGTAGGGTTGCAGGGTAGGGTACTGGCCGTCGGCAGCGCGTCCCGCTCCGAAGTAGAGCGCCGCGGTGACGTACGACAGCAAGGCCACTACACCGAGCACAGCCGTTCCTATGGCTCCGGCCACGCTGTGCTTCATGCGCATGCCGGTGAGGGCCAGCAGCAGGAAACTGAGCATTGGCAGCAGTAATATCAATATTGTATATTCCATAACCGTTTAGTTTTTCATTTCATTTAAGTTCTTTACTTGAATGTTGCGGATGTTGCGGTAGATGTTGATGATGATGGCGATGGCCACTGCCGTCTCTGCCGCCGACACGCCGATGGCGAAGAGCGCGAAGAAGAACCCTTCGAGCTGTCCCGGGAAGAGGAAGCGGTTGAACACCGCGAAGTTTATATCCACCGAGTTGAGTATCAACTCCACGCTGATGAGCATGGCAAGCAGGTTGCGTCGGGTGAAGAATCCGTAGATTCCCACAAACATCATGATGGTGGAGACCACCAGGTAATATTCCATTGGTACCATAGTTCGTCAGTCTTTTATCGTTTACGTGCTATCAATATACCTCCTACGATGCAGGCCAGCAGCAGGACGCTGATGACCTCGAAGGGGAGAACGTACTGGTACTTGTCGCTACCTATCAGCGCATAGCCGATGGTCTTCACGTCCAGCTCTCCAGCCTCGAACTTCGAAGGTAAAAACTTATTCTTCAACATCACTACCAGGCAGATGGCGAGTCCGGCAAGGCTGGCTATCAGACCGGCCAGCATCTTGCTGTTCTTCAGCTTCTCCGCCTTGTCGCCCTGGCTACTGGTCAGCAGGATGCTGAAGACGTAGAGTACCGTGATGCCGCCCGCATAGATAAGCAGCTGCACGGCTCCCAGGAACGAGTAGTTGAGCTGGAAGTAGATCCCCGCTGTCCCGAACAACACGAACAGCAGATAGGTGGCGGCGCGCAGGATGCGCGAGGTGGTCACGGACAACACCGAGCAGATGCAGATGAATGCCGCCAGAATGATAAATACAATTTGATTCAGTGTCATATTGTAGGTTCTTTTTTGTTAGCGTTTTGGGGTTGGTTGAGCACCTTCACCAGCTTGGTGCGGTCGAACACCGCGTTCTCGAACTCTGTGCTGAAGCGGATGGCGTCGTGGGCGCAGGCGTTCACACACAGTTGGCAGAACATGCAGGCACCCAGGTCGTAGTTGTAGCGCACCAGCACTTTCTTCTTGCGTCCCGTCTCCTCGTCGGTCACCGTCTCGCTCTCTATGTGGATGGTGTTGTTGGGACAAGCCATCTGACACAGTCCGCAGGCCACGCACTTGTGGTTGCCGTTCTCGTCCAGTGGCATCGTCAGGGTGCCTCTGAAGCGGTCGGAGATGTGCAGCGTCTTGCGGTTCTCGGGGTATTGCTCGGTCACCTTGGGGGTGAAAAACTCTTTCAGCGTCACCCGCATGCCGGTGAGCAGCGACTTGATGCCATGCAACAGGCCTCTTATATAGCTTCTTTTCTTTTCCATGATTAAAAGTGAAGTTTAAATACGACAATGATAACCATCAGCAGCAGGTTGGCCAGGCCTATGGGCACCAGGTACTTCCACTCCAGCGTCAGTATCTGGTCGATACGCAGACGGGGGAAGGTCCACTTGAACCACATCAGCACCCACACCAGGAAGAACGTCTTGCCGAAGAACCAGACGAAGCCGGGGATGTAGTCCATCACCTGGTTGAAGGCGTCCAGCCCGGCGATGTGCAACGGCATCCATCCGCCCAGAAAGATGGTGGAGGCTATGGCGGCGATGATGAAGAGGTTGACAAACTCTGCCACGTAGAACAGTCCGAAGTGCATACCGGAGTACTCGGTGTGGTATCCGGCCGTCAGCTCACTCTCTGCCTCGGGCAGGTCGAACGGGCCGCGGTTCACCTCGGCGTTGCCGGCTATCAGGTAGATGACGAAGGCGATGAAGGCGGGGATGTGTCCCTTGAAAAGGAACCACCCGTCGGCCTGTCGCTCCACTATCTCGCTCAGTTGCATGGTGTCCGTCAGCACGATGATGGTGAGGATGCTCAGTCCCACCGACAGTTCGTAGCTGATCATCTGTGCACCGCTTCGCATGGCGCCAATGAGCGAGTACTTGTTGTTACTGCTCCATCCGGCCAGCAGGATGCCCACGATGCCGATGCTCGACGCCGCCATCACGAAGAAGACTCCCACGTTGAAGTCCAGCACCTCCATGCCCTTGTTGATGGGCAGGCAGCTGAACGACATGATGGAGGCCAGGATGACGATGTAGGGGGCCAAGTTATAGAGGAACTTGTCCGCGTGGTTGATGGTGATAATCTCCTTTATCAGCATCTTGAACACGTCGGCAAACACCTGGATGCTGCCCCACGGGCCCACACGCGTGGGGCCCAGTCGGCACTGGAACGCGGCGCACACCTTGCGCTCCATATATATCATGATAATGGCTATCACGGCATACATCAGCATGATGCAGACACCGATAACCAGACATTCGAGAAACACGGCCAGCCCCACCGGCATGATGGAGGTGAGCAGTCCGTGAATCCATCCTGTAACTATACTGAAATCAAACATATCTTTGTTCTTGTTTTGTTGAGGTTTAAATGGTCTATATTATCGGTCGATGTCGGGCACCACATAGTCTACCGTACCGCCGATGGCTATCAGGTCGGCTATCTTCGCCCCGCGCGTCATGGTCTCCATGCTCGATACCAGCGGCAGTCCCGTGCTGCGGAACTTCATGCGGTAGGGGCTCTTGTCGCCCTTGCTCTCGATGAACACGCCAAACTCTCCACGGCTGCCCTCCACGGCTGCGTAGTAGCTGCCCTCGGGGATGCGGATGATGGGTTTCATCTTCTGCTTGTAGTCGCCCTCGGGGATGTTGTCGATGAGCTGCTCTATGATGCGCAGACTCTCCTCAATCTCCTTCATACGCACCATGTAGCGCGCGAACGAGTCACCCTCGGTGTAGACCACTTCGTTGAAGTCCACCTTGCCGTACATGGCGTAGGGGTGGCGCTTGCGCACGTCGCATGCCCAGCCGGACGCACGTCCCGTGCCGCCTGTGGCACCAAACGAGATGGCATCCTCGCGGCTCAGTACACCCACGCCCTTCAGACGCTGGTCGGCAATGACGTTGCCGGTGAACAACTCGTGGTACTCACGGAGCATAGGCCGCAGGTACTGGATGAACTCCTTCACCTTCTGCACGAAGGTGGGGGCGATGTCGGCCTGCACGCCGCCTATCACGTTGTAGTTCTGGATGAGGCGGCCGCCGGTGGTCTCCTCGAAGATGTCGAGTATCTTCTCGCGGTCGCGGAATCCGTAGAAGAAGGCTGTCAGTGCGCCCAGGTCCATGGTCAGACACGAGAAGAAGAGTAGGTGTGAGTCGATACGCTGCAGCTCGTCCATGATGGTGCGGATGTACTGTACACGCTCCGACACCTCCACGCCCATGGCCTGTTCGATGCACATACACAGGGCATGGCGGTTCTGGTGCGCGCCCAGGTAGTCCAGACGGTCGGTCAGTGCCAAGGTCTGCGGATAGGTGAGCCCTTCGCACAACTTCTCTATGCCTCGGTGTATGTAGCCACAGTGCACGTCCAGCTTCTTGATGATTTCGCCTTCGAGCGACACGCGGAAGCGGAGCACACCATGCGTGGCCGGGTGTTGCGGTCCTATATTAATAATGTATTCGCTGTCCTCGAAGATGACCTCGCGTTTCTTTATCACGCTGCCGTCCTTCAGCACCTCATAACGGTCGGTGGTGTCCACAGCCTCCTCGTTGGTCATGCGCAGGGGGTTCTTCTCCTCGCTGGCATCGTAGTCCTTGCGTAGGGGATAGCCCACCCAGTCGTCGCGCAGGAAGAGGCGACGCATGTCCGGGTGGTTGGTGAAGCGGATGCCGAAGTAGTCGTACACCTCACGCTCGTTGAACTCCGCTCCCTTCCACAGGTCGCACACCGAGGGTATCTCGGGGTTCTCGCGGTCGGTGGTGCGTGTCTTCACCACGGTGTTCTCGCCCGTGGCGGTATTCTCCAGGTGGTAGACCACGCCTAATCCCTCCTCCTGCCAATCCATTCCGGTGAGGCTTCTCAGGAAGTCGAAATGTTGCTCGTGGCGGAGCTGCTGCATCCGCTCGTGGAGCTGCTGTACTGGAATCTCTGTTATCTCATTCATACTGTTTCGTCTTTTTGGGGTTTGGGTTCTTTACGGTTCACTCCGCCAAAGAATTTCTCCAGCTTCACTTTCCGTTGCAGCTGCATCATGCCGTAGAGCAGCGCCTCGGGGCGGGGCGGGCATCCGGGGATGTACACGTCCACGGGCAGTATCTTGTCCACACCGGTGAGCACGTGGTACGAGTTCTTGAACGGTCCTCCGCTGATGGCGCATCCGCCCACGGCCACCACATACTTCGGGTCGGCCATCTGGTCGTAGAGTCGTTTCAGCACAGGTGCCATCTTGTGGGTGATGGTTCCTGCCACCATGATGAGGTCGGCCTGGCGCGGACTGGCACGTGCTACCTCAAACCCGAAACGGGCGAAATCGTACCGGGCAGCTCCCACTGCCATGAACTCGATGCCACAGCAACTTGTGGCGAACGTAAGTGGCCACAGGGAGTTGCTGCGTCCCCAGTTGATAAGGTCGTCGAGGCAACCTGCCCACACCTTACCGCCATTTGCGTTAATCTCCTGGACCATCTGTTCCAGGTAGTCGTTGTTCTTGAACTCCTCATAGGGGATAGACTTGATATTTGGTTTTTTCATTTCCATTCCAATGCTCCTTTCCTCCAGGCATAAGCCAGGCCTAATACCAACACAATCAAAAAGAACAGGATGCTGTAAAGTCCGTACACGCCGAGGTCCTGTATCACCACTGCCCACGGGAAGAGGAACACCGTCTCCACGTCGAACATCAGGAACAGGATGGCAAACAGATAGTAGCCGGCCTTGAATTGCATCCACGATTTACCTCTCGTAGGGATGCCGCACTCGTAGGACTCTCCCTTCTGTGCGTTGTAAGAGCGCGGCGAAATTGCATTGGCTATGCCTAAAGCCACAGCCACCAGTGCAATAGCCGTCAGGATGACGACAACTAAAAGTGTAAAATACATACTCTAATTATTCTGTTAATGTTATATACATATTTATATATACTACTATATATACGCCGTCCCACAACACTATGTGTGGATGGCTGGGGGCATGACTCCCGTCGGTGCCTCACCTTTGGATATGACGCGGTTCCTCCTGCCGCCCGTCTATCTCAGTATCTTTCGCAGGGCGTAGACGTAGTAGTCGGTGCCCATGTGCGGGGTGTACTGTTGATGATGGCTGTTGGAGGTTATCTGTGCGGTAGCCGTTCCGCTCGTGGCGGGACAGTCCGCTTCGCTTGTCAAGTAAACGCGTCCGTTGTTCCCCTGCTGGGTCTCGCCCTGTCCGACAGTCTGGCTGAGGTCGGCCTTGCCGTTGAGGTAGATTACCTTCATGGTGCGCTCCAGTGGAGTCTCCACCTGCTGGATGCAACTGCCGTTTTCAGCGGTGATGGTGGGGGTGAAGTGTTGTAAACCGCTGTAAGAAAGGGCCGACGAAGTACCTGTTGCTATGTACCACAGCAACGCTACGCAACCCAAAATGATTCTCTTTACACCTTTCATAATCACCCTTTTTGAAAAGATTTGCAAAGATAGTCACTTATTTTGGATAGACAGGTTGTTTCTTCGGTTATTTTAACAAGAAAGTATCTTTACCCTTTCTTCTTCATCTATGGGGCAACGGGATGCCACATATAAAGGTAGTTCAATCGCTTGCCGAATTCCGTAAGTTTGAATTGGGTACCGATGACAGCCAATTCGATGTTCCGGTACACGGACAATGGAATTTGCGTGTAAGGATTAAATTTAGTGAATTTGAAATATACTTCAATAATCTTTCCGGTTGTAGTGCTGATGACAAACTCCATAAGCAACTCTTCGTCATGGAGAATATGCTGATAAGGTGCAAGACATTTCTTGACTTTACTATCCATAATCCGTATTGTGGCTTCATCGTCATATGTCTGGTCTTCTTTCTCATAATGGAGCAAATAGAATACTTCTCCGGTGTCTTTGAATTTTTGTGTGACCCATTTCCCTGTGTAATAGTAATATAAGCTATTATATAGTTTGATCAATCCTCCAGGATTGTAATAACATTGATACGTGTATCCTTCTCCATAAAAAGTCTTTTTCTCATTATAATAGTTCGTTTGGGCGTTAGTCATTTGGATGAAGACTAAACACATTATTGTCAAGATAGTATTTTTCATAAATTTATTTGTTTAATGATTTTAAGTATCTAAAATTTTCAAGTATCGCCCTGTTGATATCCCAAGGTTTACTTATGTTGTCATAGCCAATTCTTCGGAGTCTGTCGATTATACATTCTTCACCTTCGAATAGAGCACGAGTTAAATCGGTTTCAGATATGCCTTCTTGCAACTCTCCGTACTCACTAACATAATTTGCTAGATCCCTCGTTGCCATCCATCGCACATCGTTTTGTGTTTTTTCAACCCACCAATCAAACTCATCATCAGAAACCTGTGTTATATAGTAATGTTGAGCCAAATGCGCCTCAAGTTCCCGGTTCATCTTTGATGCTTCCAACGTTGACACTGTTTCCCCGTAAGTTTGAAAGACATGGAATAATTCATGGAACAATTCGCTACTGTGGACCATATCCCAATAAATATAGGTTTTGGCTGGCTCAAACCTTGTTGATCCGTCATCAGCATATACTATCGCGATAGTATGACCGTCGAGCTTTTTGACGATTGCGTCATAGAGATTCTTCCCAAGGTCTGTCGCTGTGATTTTGTCCAGTGCATTCCCGATAATCTCCCAATTGGCTTGAGTCATTGATGAGTTTCTGAATATCCTTTTTGCCTTCAACGCTGATTGACTTTCATAGGACACGTTCCCCGCGCTATTGTCAAGATAGTAGTCCTCGTCAACATCGACGTCATCATTATCATCGTTTTCTTCGTCGGTACCATAGTATGTATGATTTCCGTTTTCACAAATACAGTTGTAGAAACCGCATTCTTCGCACAAGTCGGAATCTTCCGTTTGAGAGTCGTGGCTTGGGTCAGGTGTGACAGTAAGGCAACTGCATTCGTCCACAGGATTCCCGCAGAAAGAGCAAAAGTAGTCATAACAATCGCACAGACTCTCTGGTCTGCCACATGCTCCGAATAATCCTCGTTATCCCCCTCGCCATCGGAATAAGAACCGCGTGTGCTTTTTCCGTAATGAAGTCCGAAACAGAGGTGGTGTGTATTTGTTCCAGCTTTCTCTGTGCGGTTAAGTCCCGAGCGAATTGTTTCACCATCCTTGCGAGGAGCGAATCGGTAAGCCACCCTTCCTTTTTCATATTTCAATCCGAATACCAGCTCGCCGTTGAGTCGCGTGCTCAATACCAGACCGCTATAATTGGTACCGCCCAGATTCCAATCCAGTTCTTCCGGACTCTTGTTCTGTTCGTTTCTCAGATACTTAGGTTCAGGAATATAGGTAATGATACGGCTTGTACCTTTTTTACCCTTCTTGATTACCATCAGTTTGAAGGTGACCTGTGTGGCTCGCTTCTTTACTGTCTCCCCTTCACGCGCATAGACGTGTCCCATGATGGGTGTTGGTGTCTTCATGTGGAACATCCACACCCGATCCGTTTTACCGTTCAGAGCCTGATAATTCTTCCAGTCAATGGAGAATTCCTTCACGTCGTAGTCGATGTCAAGCGCGGACTTGGTCACCTTCCCGTCTCTGAGTCGGCAGTCTGGCAAGGAGATGTCCTTTTGCTCTATCTGCTTGCGCAGATATTCTGCGGCAGTCGGTTTTCTGCCAGTCGGCGGTGACAGTTCGTCCTGCATGCATGCTACTATCGCAGATAAAGCAATTAGTACACTGCCAATGGTTTTTGTTTTAATTCTCATTTTACTGATAATTTATAGGTCGTTTATTATGTTATTACCACCAAATTTGTTTGCCGTTTTTATAGGTAAATGGGCGTTCCTCCTTCCCCTCTGTTTGATCACGGAGAATCATTAGACAGTTACTAGGAACATTGTAAATAAGGGAATCAGTTGTCGCTAATCGGATGCCAGTTGAAATCCATTTGTTGTCGTAATAACATACTCAAGTTTCGGATTTAGAAAAAAGCATTAGTTACCACATAAAAAAGGCTTTG
>CAVFUK010000060.1:0-24802 GCA_963625535.1 Anaerovoracaceae bacterium
CTGCCCGAGTATCTCGTGAAGGCTATCATCGCTGGCGACATTGACCGTATGGAGGCGCTCGGCATCTACGAGGTCGCTCCCGAGGATTTCGCGCTCTGCGAGTTTGTCGACTCATCGAAGTTGGAACTGCAGCGCATCGTCCGTCAGGGACTCGATGCTTTGCATGCTGAAATGTGCTAACGTAGTTATACATTATTATATATAAAGAATTAGTTAATGAAAGCGTTAAGAAATTATCTCGACAAGATAAAGCCCAACTTCGAAGAAGGTGGTAAGCTGCATGCTTTTCGTTCGGTGTTCGATGGATTCGAATCGTTCCTCTTCGTGCCGAACACTACCTCGAAGACGGGAACCAATATACATGATGCCATCGACAGCAAGCGCATCATGTCCATTGTTGTGATTGCGTTGATGCCGGCCTTGCTGTTCGGCATGTACAATGTCGGTTATCAACATTTCATGGCTACCACCGGCAGTGTAGGTGGCTTCTGGGAAATGTTCATCTATGGCTTCTTGGCTGTGCTGCCCAAGATCATCGTTTCGTACGTGGTCGGTCTGGGCATCGAGTTCGTCGTGGCCCAGTGGAAGGGCGAGGAGATTCAAGAGGGATTCCTCGTATCCGGTATGCTCATCCCGATGATTGTCCCCGTGGACTGTCCGTTGTGGATTCTGGCCATCGCCACCGCCTTCTCTGTCATCTTTGCCAAAGAGGTGTTCGGCGGCACAGGTATGAACGTCTTCAACGTGGCCCTCATCACCCGCGCGTTCCTCTTCTTCGCCTATCCGACCAAGATGTCCGGCGACGCCGTTTGGGTGTCGGGCGACAGCATCCTCGGCCTCGGTCAGCAGGTTGACGGCCTCGCCGCTGCCACTCCGCTCGGCTTGGCTGCCACCTCGGGTTCTGTGCCTGAGTTCTCCATGGACATGGTCTATGGCTTGATTCCGGGCTCCATCGGCGAGACCAGCGTCATCGCCATCGCCATCGGTGCCGTCATCCTGTTGTGGACAGGCGTTGCCAGCTGGAAGACGATGCTCTCAGTGTTCGTCGGCGGCGGTCTGATGGCTTGGGTATTCAACGTTGCCGGACCTGACACCACCATGGCTCACATGCCTTGGTACGAACACCTCGTGCTGGGTGGCTTCTGCTTCGGTGCCGTGTTTATGGCCACCGACCCTGTCACCTCTGCCCGCACCGAGACAGGTAAGTACATCTTCGGATTCCTCATCGGCGTGATGGCCATCATCATCCGTGTGCTCAACCCCGGATACCCCGAAGGCATGATGTTGTCCATCCTGCTGATGAACGTATTCGCTCCGTTGATCGACTACTGCGTGGTACAGAGTAATATTTCCCGTAGAATGAAACGTGCAAAAATCAAATAATCAGGAATATGGCTACAGAAACTAAAGAAGAAAAGAAGACTTGCAAGAAGTTCGATACAAACAGTAATGCCTATACGATTATTTATGCATCCGTTTTGGTGATAATCGTTGCGTTCCTGTTGGCCTTCGTCAGCTCATCACTGAGCGAGAAGCAAGGCAAGAATGTGGAACTCGATACCAAGAAACAAATACTGTCCGCCCTGAACGTGCGCGAGGTTGCCGATGCTGAGGCCGCCTACAACCAATACGTGAAGGCCGACATGCTGATGAACGAGGACGGAACCCTCACTGAGTATGATGGTTCCTTTGTCACCGGCTTCGAGAAAGACTATAAGAGCAACAACCACCTGCATGTGTTTGTTGCCGAAGTGAACGGCGATACCAAATACATCTTCCCCGTTTATGGCGTAGGTCTGTGGGGCTCCATCTGGGGCTATGTGGCTCTGGACAGCGACAAGAACACTGTCTACGGTGTCTACTTCTCACACGCCAGCGAGACTCCGGGCTTGGGCGCTGAGATTGCCAGCGTCAAGTTTCAGGGCGAGTTCCCCGGCAAGAAGACCGTGGAGGATGGTAACATTGGCTTGAGCGTAGTGAAGAACGGTAAGGTGGAGAAGGCCGACTATCAGGTCGACGGAATCTCCGGCGGCACCATCACCTCGACAGGTGTGAACGACATGCTCCACAACTGCCTGGGCAACTACAAGGCATTTTTAACGAATAATGAGGAGGACTAAGAACATGGGACAGTTGTTTTCAAAAAAGAATAAAGAGGTATTCGCTACCCCTATAAGCCTGAATAACCCTGTCACCGTGCAGGTGCTGGGTATCTGCTCGGCATTGGCCGTAACGGCCAAGCTGGAGCCCGCCATCGTGATGGGATTGTCTGTGACGGTGATCACCGCATTCTCCAATTTCGTCATCTCTCTCATCCGCAAGACCATACCTAACCGCATCCGCATCATCGTGCAGTTGGTGGTTGTGGCCGCTCTGGTGACCATCGTCAGCGAGATACTGAAGGCCTTTGCTTACGACGTGAGCGTGCAGCTCTCCGTCTACGTGGGTCTGATCATCACCAACTGTATCCTCATGGGTCGCCTCGAGGCCTTCGCCATGCAGGGCGCTCCTTGGGAGTCGTTCCTCGACGGTATCGGCAATGGTCTGGGCTACGCCAAGATATTGGTCATCGTGGCATTCTTCCGCGAACTCCTGGGTTCCGGCACACTGCTCGGCTTCAATATCCTCAACTACGACTGCATTCACAACTTCGGATACATCAACAACGGTCTGATGCTGATGCCTCCTATGGCTCTGATTATCGTTGCTTGCCTCATCTGGTACCAACGTGCCCATAACAAGGACTTGCAGGAGAAGTGATTTTAGTAGAGAATTGATAACTAAGACCGGTGTCCGCCTCCCCGATGGGGACAGCCTGTCGGCAGGGTCGACTTCCGGTGAATAATTAGTTTTTTGTATGGAACATTTTTTCAGTTTATTGGTCCGCTCGATATTTGTGGACAATATGATATTCGCGTTCTTCTTGGGTATGTGCTCCTACTTGGCCGTATCGAAGAATGTGAAGACCGCGTTCGGACTGGGTATCGCCGTCACCTTCGTGTTGGTGGTGACCTTGCCTGTCAACTACTTGCTGCAGACGAAGGTGCTCGCTGCCAATGCCATCATTGACGGTGTCGACCTGAGCTTCCTCAGCTTCATCCTCTTCATTGCCGTCATCGCAGGTATCACCCAGTTGGTGGAGATGGTGGTGGAGCGCTTCAGCCCCTCCCTCTATGCCTCGCTCGGTATCTTCCTGCCGTTGATTGCTGTGAACTGCGCCATCATGGGTGCCTCGCTCTTCATGCAACAGCGCATCACGCTGGGCGAGACCGACCCCAAGTCCATCACCTGCATGGCCGATGCCATCTCCTACGCCTTGGGCTCCGGCCTCGGTTGGATGATGTCCATCGTCGGTCTGGCAGCCGTGCGCGAGAAGATGGCTTACTCTGACGTGCCTGCTCCGCTCAAGGGCTTGGGCATCACGTTCATCACCGTAGGCCTCATGGCAATGGCGTTTATGTGTTTCTCTGGTTTGAACATCTAATAAAGAAAGGAATAGAACAATGGATATGAATTTAATTATCGCGAGCATTGCAGTGTTCCTTATCGTGATTCTGTTGCTTGTAATCATCCTGTTGGTGGCAAAGAAGTTCCTGGTTCCCTCCGGCAACGTCAAGCTCACCATCAATGGTGAAAAGAATATGGAGGTGGCCTCCGGTGCCACACTGCTCAACACCCTGTCTGTCAACGGCGTGTTCCTTTCCTCCGCTTGCGGTGGTAAGGGTTCCTGCGGACAGTGCAAATGCCAGGTGCTCGAGGGCGGTGGCGAGATTCTCCCTTCCGAGACTTCACACATCAGCCGCAAGCAGGCTCAGGACCATTGGCGCTTGGGTTGCCAGGTGAAGGTGAAGAACGATATGTCCATCAAGGTACCCGAGAGTGTGCTTGGTGTGAAAGAGTGGGAGTGTGAGGTCATCAGCAACAAGAACGTGGCCACATTCATCAAGGAGTTCATCGTGGCACTGCCTAAGGGCGAGCACATGGACTTCCTGCCGGGCTCTTACGCACAAATCAAGATTCCTGCTTACTCAATGGACTATGACAAGGATATCGATAAGAGCCTTATCGGCGACGAGTATCTGCCTTCTTGGCAGAAGTTCGGCCTCTTCTCGCTGAAGTGTAAGAACGATACTCCGACCATCCGCGCGTACTCTATGGCCAACTATCCCGCCGAGGGCGACCGCATCATGCTGACCGTACGTATTGCCACACCGCCCTTCAAGCCGAAACCACAGGTGGGCTTCCAGGACGTGATGCCAGGTATTGCCTCATCTTACATCTTCACCCTGAAGCCGGGCGACAAGGTGGTGATGAGCGGCCCTTACGGCGACTTCCACCCCATCTTCGACTCCAAGAAGGAGATGATCTGGGTAGGTGGTGGTGCCGGTATGGCTCCGTTGCGCGCACAGATTATGCACATGACCCGCACCCTCGATACGCGTGACCGCGAGATGCACTACTTCTACGGTGCCCGCGCCCTCAACGAGGTGTTCTATCTGCAAGACTTCCTCCAGCTGGAGAAGGACTTCTCGAACTTCCACTTCCACTTGGCTCTTGACCGTCCCGACCCCGCAGCTGACGCTGCCGGCGTGAAGTACACAGCCGGATTCGTACACCAAGTGATGTACAACACCTATCTGAAGGACCACGAGGCTCCCGAGGATATCGAGTACTACATGTGCGGTCCTGGTCCGATGTCGAAAGCCGTTGTCGGTATGCTCGACAGTCTGGGCGTAGAAAGCTCGTCGATACTGTACGATAACTTCGGCGGATAACGCCGCGGTTGTCTCACGACCAAATATACAAAAGCCTCTGATGAAGGGGCTTTTGTTTTTCATCAGAAATCAATTGTCACTATGGAATTAGACAACATACTCCAAAACCTCAACATCACCCAGCTGAATGCCATGCAGCAGGCGGCCTGGGAGTGCGACACCGACGATGTGGACATGGTGCTCCTCTCGCCCACAGGTTCGGGCAAGACGTTGGCCTATCTGCTGCCCCTCGTCCGTTCCCTGAACCCCGAGGCGCAGGGCGTGCAGGCCATCATCCTGGTCCCCTCGCGCGAGTTGGCCATCCAGACCGAGACTGTGTTCAAGTCCATGAACACTCCTTACCGCATCGTCAGCTGCTACGGCGGTCGCCCCACCATGGACGAGCACCGCACCCTGAATGGTGTGCAACCCAACGTCATCGTCGGCACACCTGGCCGCATGAACGACCACCTCGCCAAGCATAACTTCGACGCCGCTGCTGTGCGCTACCTCGTCATCGACGAGTTCGACAAGTGCCTCGAGTTCGGCTTCCACGAAGAGATGTCCGCGGTCATCGGTCAACTGCCCAACCTTCACAAACGCTATCTGCTCTCCGCTACCGATGCCGAGGAGATTCCCCAGTTCACCGGACTGAAGCGTCCGCTGCGGCTCAACTACCTGGGTGCGGAGATGGACACCGTAAACCGCATCCACCGTTACAAAGTGGTCTCTCCCGAGAAGGACAAGCTGGAGACCCTCTACAATCTGCTCTGCACCTTGGGCGGAAAGCCGAGCATCGTCTTCTGCAACTACCGCGAGTCAGTGGACCGCATCAGCGCATTCCTGGCGTCGAAGGGAATCTCCTACGAGGCCTTCCATGGCGGCATGGAACAGGACAAGCGCGAGCGTGCCCTCTACAAGTTCCGCAACGGCAGTTGTTCCGTCTTCGTTTCCACCGACCTGGCGGCCCGCGGACTCGACATCCCCGACATCGAGAACATCATCCACTACCACCTGCCCGTCAATGAGGAGGGCTACATCCACCGCAATGGACGCACCGCCCGGTGGAACGCCGACGGCAACTCCTACCTCATACTCCATAGTGAAGAGGTGGTGCCCGACTATTGCGGCGAGCTCGAGGAGTTCCAGTTCCCGCCCGTCATTCCCAAACCTGCGCAGCCCGAGTGGGTCACTATATATATAGGTAAGGGTAAGAAGGACAAACTCAACAAAGTGGACATTGTGGGCTTCCTCTATAAGAAGGGAAACCTGCAGCGCGACGATGTGGGTCGGGTGGACGTGAAGGACCACTATTCCTTCGTTGCCATCAAGCGTAAAAAACTCAAGCAAACGTTTAATTTAATTCGTGGAGAGAAAATTAAGGGGATGAAGACTATTATCGAGGAAATTCGGTAGTGAACGCTTCCATTATGACACTCTGAAGGTGTGTATCTTGCCGTATAAAGCTGATGGATGAACAAAACGACACTTTGCGTTGCTACGTACACTTCGCAAAATGATAGTCCGAAATTTCATTTTTGGAGAAATAAACAAGAAAATAACCCCTTGGCTTAACTTTTACGACAAATCCCTTTGGCGACTGAATGGAAATACGTACCTTCGCCTCATTAAAATGAGAATAAAGATAATATTGTATAACTAAAAACAAACATCAAATGAAGAAGCATAATTTCAATGCCGGACCATCCATACTTCCTCGCGAAGTGATAGAACAAACAGCTCAAGCCGTATTGGATTTCAATGGCTCGGGTCTCTCTATTTTGGAAATCAGCCACCGTGCCAAGGACTTCCAACCTGTAGTGGACGAGGCAGTTGCTCTGTTTAAAGAACTGTTGAACATCCCCGACGGATACTCCGTGTTATTCCTCGGCGGTGGTGCCAGCTTGGAATTCTGTATGGTTCCCTATAACTTCTTGGAGAAGAAAGCCGTTTACCTGAACACAGGTACATGGGCCAAGAAGGCACTCAAAGAGGCAAAGAACTTTGGTGAGGCTGTGGAGGTAGCATCTTCCGCTGACGCTAACTTCACCTACATTCCTAAGAACTACACCATTCCCGCTGACGCTGACTATTTCCACTATACCAGCAACAACACCATCTTCGGTACCGAGATTCGCGACGCTTTCGTGGACTCTCCCGTGCCCGTGGTATGCGACATGTCTTCCGACATCTTCTCTCATCCGGTGGACGTGAGCAAGTACATCTGCATCTATGGTGGCGCCCAGAAGAACCTGGCTCCTGCCGGACTGACTTTCGTCATCGTGAAGAACGACGCTGTGGGTAAGGTATCCCGCACTATTCCTACGATGCTGAACTATCAGACCCATATCGATGGTGGTTCCATGTTCAACACACCTCCTGTGTTGCCTATCTACACAGCCCTGATGAACCTCCGTTGGATTAAGAAGATGGGTGGCGTTGAGGCTATGGCAAAACGTGCTAAGGAACGTGCCGACCTGCTCTATGGCGAGATTGACCGCAACAAACTCTTCCGTGGCACAGTGAATGTGGAGGACCGCTCGTACATGAACATCTGCTTCGTGATGAACGACGAGTACAAAGACCTGGAGGCTGACTTCCAGAAGTTCGCTACCGAGAGAGGTATGGTAGGCATCAAGGGCCACCGTTCAGTAGGCGGATTCCGCGCCTCTTGCTACAACGCGTTGCCTATCGAGAGCGTACAGGCATTGGTAGACTGCATGCAGGAGTTTGAGAAACTTCATTGATTAGGTTGATTTACTTCAGATAAACTCAAAGCAAATGAAAGTATTAGTAGCAACTGATAAACCGTTCGCCAAAGTAGCGGTGGACGGTATCCGCGCCGAGATTGAGGCTGCCGGATACGAATTGGTATTGCTCGAGAAGTATGGCGAGAAGGCTAAACTGCTCGACGCTGTGAAGGACGCCAACGCCATCATCATCCGTAGCGATGTGATCGACGCTGAGGTGTTCGACGCTGCCAAAGAACTGAAAATCGTGGTTCGTGCCGGTGCCGGTTACGACAATGTGGACTTGGAAGCTGCCACAGCACACAACGTGTGCGTGATGAACACTCCGGGACAGAACTCCAACGCCGTGGCCGAGTTGGCATTGGGCCTGATGGTCTATGCCGTTCGTAACCTCTACAACGGAACCTCTGGCACGGAGCTGAAAGGCAAGAAGTTGGGTATCCACGCCTATGGTAACGTAGGCCGCAACGTAGCCCGCATTGCCAAAGGCTTCGGCATGCAGATCTATGCATACGACGCATTCTGCCCCAAAGAGGTGATGGAAGGCGAAGGTGTGAAGGTTTGCGCTACAGCCGAGGAACTCTACAAGAGCTGCGACATCGTTTCGTTGCACATCCCTGCTACCGCAGAGACGAAGAACTCCATTAACTATGCGCTGGTGAACCTCCTGCCGAAAGGTGGCGTGCTGGTGAATACCGCCCGCAAGGAAGTCATCAACGAGCCCGAGCTGATCAAACTGCTCGAGGATCGTACCGACCTGAAGTACATGACAGACATCATGCCGGTAGCCAACGACGAGTTCGCCGCTAAGTTCGCCGGACGCTACTTCGCTACCCCCAAGAAGATGGGTGCGCAGACAGCCGAGGCCAACATCAACGCAGGCATCGCCGCTGCCAAGCAGATTGTCGGATTCCTGAAAGACGGTTGCGAGAAGTTCCGTGTAAACAAGTAATTTGATACATACTTCGCACCATAGACTATACGAGATGCTGATTCCCGGTTTCACCTGTTCCTCCTGTGTGGGGTAGGTGAGCGTTTGCCGAGTCCGCCACCTCCTATAGTTTATGGTGCTTTTCGTTTCATCTAATAAACATTCATATTATGGCTATCATCAAACCCTTTAAAGGCATACGTCCGCCCCAGGCTCTGGTCGAGGAGGTGGAATCGCGCCCCTATGACGTGCTCAACTCCGAGGAGGCACGCAAGGAGGCCGAAGGCAACGAGAAATCTCTCTACCACATCATCAAACCCGAGATAGACTTTCCCGAGGGAACCGACGAGCACGACCCGCGCGTCTATGCGAAGGCCGCCGAGAACTTCCAAAAGTTCCAGGACAAAGGCTGGCTGGTGCAGGACAAGAAGGAGAACTACTACATCTACGCCCAGACCATGAACGGCAAGACCCAGTATGGTCTGGTGGTCTGCGCCTACGTGGACGACTACATGAAGGGTGTCATCAAGAAACACGAGCTTACCCGCAAGGACAAGGAAGAGGACCGCATGAAACATGTGCGTGTGAACAACGCCAACATCGAGCCCGTCTTCTTCGCCTATCCCGACGACCCGCAGTTGGACGCCATAGTGGCCCGCTACACCGCCGGCAAACCCGAGTATGACTTCATCGCTCCCATCGACGGTTTCCGCCACCAGTTCTGGATTATCGACAACGAGGCCGACATCGAGGCCATCACCAAGGCCTTTGCCGCAATGCCTTCGCTCTACATTGCCGACGGTCACCACCGCTCGGCAGCAGCAGCCTTGGTAGGTGCCGAGAAGGCTCGCCAGAACCCCAACCATCGTGGCGACGAGGAGTACAACTACTTCATGGCCGTATGCTTCCCCGCCAACCAGTTGACCATCATCGACTACAACCGTGTGGTGAAGGACCTCAACGGGCTCACTTCTGCACAGTTCCTCGACGCGCTGAAGGCAAACTTCGACGTGGAGGAGAAGGGTGCTGACATCTACAAACCCAACAAACTCCACAACTTCTCGCTCTATCTGGAGGGCAAATGGTACAGCCTCACCGCCAAGCAGGGTACTTACAACGACAGCGACCCCATCGGTGTGCTCGATGTAACCATCTCATCGAACCTGATATTGAACGACATCCTGGGCATCAAGGACCTGCGTACCGACAAACGTATCGACTTTGTGGGCGGCATCCGTGGCTTGGGCGAGCTCAAGCGTCGGGTGGACAGCGGCGAGATGAAGGTGGCCTTGGCCCTCTATCCGGTGTCGATGAAGCAGCTGATGGACATTGCCGACAGTGGAAACATCATGCCGCCGAAGACTACCTGGTTCGAGCCGAAGCTCCGTTCCGGACTGGTTATCCACAAACTGGTATAACACTGTCCTCGGACTCCTATAATATAATAATGTAGAGGGGACATCTGTTCTGGAGTTCACAAACCGTGTGCTCGATGGACTCAGGGGATAGGTGCCCCCTCTATCTAAAATCCTTGTAATCATGAACATCGGCTTGGCAACGGACCATCAGAGATACGATACGGATTGCAATGAAAGTGAATAAACAAAGAAACAAATACCTGCCAATGAAAAGAATACATCTGTTCGCATGCGCGGCTCTTCTGGCCGTAGCGGCAACTATCGCCAGTTGTGCACCGTCCAACGAGACGAGCGACAACTCCACGAAACTTTGGTACGCGGCTCCCGCCACCCACTGGCTGGAGGCCTTGCCCATCGGCAACTCCCACTTGGGAGCCATGGTCTATGGCGGCGTACAGGACGAGAACATACAACTGAACGAGGAGACCTTCTGGAGTGGAGGTCCCCACAACAATAACAGCGACCGCTCACTGGCCGAGCTGCCCAAGGTGCGCCAACTCATCTTCGACGGTAAGGAAGAAGAGGCGGCCGACATCATCAACAAGGATTTTGTCGTAGGTCCCCACGGCATGCGCTTCCTGCCTATGGCCAACCTCCATCTGCTGATGGAAGGCGACGAACAGGCTCAGGACTATTACCGCGAGCTCGACCTGCAGAAGGGCGTCACCACCACACAGTTCACACTTAATGGTGTGAAGTATGTGCGCACCATCTTCGCTTCTCTGGCCGATGGTGTCATCGTCTGCAACATCAAGGCGAGCCAGAAACGTGCTCTCTCGCTAGAGGCCATCCTCGACGCTCCCTTCGACTTTCAGACATTCTCTGACTCCAAATCCATCGTGCTGCGAGTGAAGGGACAGGAGCAAGAAGGCATCCCTGCAGCTCTCACGGCCGAGTGTACCGTGGAGGTGATATCTGATGGCAGTGTTATCGCCTCTTGCGGTTCATCCGAGTCGGACAGCGTAGCCTCTCTCCGCCTGCAACAAAACACCGAGGCCACCTTCATCGTCAGTGCCGCCACCAACTTCGTCAACTATCACGACGTATCCGGCAATGCTGCACAGAAGAATGCCGACTATCTTGCCCAGGCGAAGAAATACAATTATAAAGAATTGCTTAGCCGCCACATCGAGGCTTACAGCAAACAGTTCAGCACCGTCAAGCTCACCCTGCCGACCGATGCCAACGGCAATCTGCCTACTGACCAACGGTTGCAGCATTTCACCGAGAGCAAGGATATGGCCATGGTGGCGCTCATGTTCAACTACGGACGCTACCTGCTCATTAGCTCGTCGCAGCCTGGCGGACAGGCAGCCAACCTGCAGGGCGTGTGGAACAACGACAAGAAAGCTCCGTGGGACGGCAAGTACACTATCAACATCAACACCGAGATGAACTACTGGCCGGCAGAGGTCACCAACCTCAGTCAGACCACCGGTCCGCTCTTCTCCCTCGTCAAGGACCTGAGCGTCACCGGTGCCGAGACGGCCCGGCAGATGTATGGCTGTCGCGGATGGATGGCTCACCACAACACCGACCTTTGGCGCATTGCCGGACCGGTGGACGGTGCCACTTGGGGTATGTTCCCCAACGGAGGAGCTTGGCTCTCCACCCACCTCTGGCAACACTACCTCTACACCGGCGACCAGGAGTTCCTCCGCACATGGTATCCCGTGCTCCGTGGCGCTGCCGAGTTCTACCTCGACTATATGCAGAACCTCCCCGGCACCGCCTACAAAGTGTCCGTTCCTTCCGTTAGTCCCGAGCAAGGCCCTGAAGGAAAGAAGACTCCGGTGACTGCTGGCTGCACCATGGACAACCAGATAGCCTTCGACGTGCTGGGCAATGCTCTGCAGGCCGCACAGATACTGGGCGAGGACGCTGAGTTGCAGAACGATTTCCGTCAGGCCATCGACAGTCTGCCTCCCATGCGTATAGGCAAGTACGGCCAGTTGCAGGAGTGGCTTGCCGATGCCGACGACCCCAAGAACGAGCACCGTCACATCTCCCACCTCTACGGACTCTATCCCTCCAACCAGATCTCTCCGTTCACGCACCCCGAGTTGTTTAGCGCCGCCGCCACCACTCTGAAACACCGTGGCGACATGGCTACCGGCTGGAGCCTGGGATGGAAGACCAACTTCTGGGCGCGCATGCTCGACGGCAACCACGCCTTCAAGATTATCAGCAACATGCTTCACCTGTTGCCCGCAGTGGTGGAGGATAAGGCCACGGCTGAGGAAGGACGCACCTATCCGAACCTCTTCGACGCACATCCGCCTTTCCAAATCGATGGTAACTTCGGTGTGACAGCCGGCATCGCCGAGATGCTGTTGCAGAGCCACGACGGTGCCGTGCACCTGTTGCCCGCCTTGCCCGACGCTTGGACCGAAGGCAGTGTGAAGGGACTCTGTGCCCGCGGTGGCTTCGTTGTAGACCAGAGTTGGAAAGCTGGCAAGCTGGAGGAGGCGAAGATTACCTCCAAGATTGGCGGCGTCCTTCGCCTGCGTTCTTACGTGCCCCTCAAAGGCGATGGTTTGACACTGGCAACTGGCGCTTGTCCCAACGCTCTGTTGGCCCCCGCTACCATCAAGACCCCTGAGCAGGCCGAGCGGGTGGAAGAGGGCGTGAAGGCCAACGTGCCGCAAGTCTACGAGTACGACGTGCAGACCGAGGCCGGAAAGACCTACACCTTCCAGGCCGAATGATGTAAAGGATTGACTCTCGTCAGCGTCTGTTCGGCGGCAAGTCCATTGCTGTGGTTGCCGCACTCAGCCGCAGACGACGATAGATTACCAGAAACAAGCGGAGCATACGCGAGGAATCGCATGTGCTCCGCTTGAATTGTATTGTACGCACTGCTTGCGCATTTCAGAAACTATTCCTACATTTGCCACTACTTTAATTCTAAAGATGATGACCATGAGGAAACAGAGATTACTGATGGCGATAGCGGCGCTGTGCGTGGGCAGCGTCCTAGTGAACGCACAACGCCTCCGGCAGAACTTCGACTTCGACTGGCAGTTCCGCCTGGGCGAACATGGAGCCTACACCGACGTGCAACTGCCCCACGACTGGAGTGTGGAACAGGAGTTCGACCAAAATGCCCACCCCGAGAGCGGATACCTGCCAGGGGGAATAGGCTACTACACCAAGACATTCAAGGTGCCAGCCTCCTACAAAGGAAAGCGGGTGAGTCTGGTGTTCGATGGTGTTTACCACAAAGCCACCATCTCCCTCAACGGACAACAGATTGACTATCACCGCTACGGATATACCTCCTTCGAGACGGACCTAACGCCGCACCTGAAACTGGGACAGGATAATCTACTCAGCGTGAAGGTGGATCACTCCGAGAAGTCCCGCTGGTACACCGGCTCCGGCATCTACCGCCACGTGTGGTTGCAGGTGACCGATCCTGTGCACGTGAAGATGTGGGGCACCTACATCACTTCGCCTCAAGTGTCCGCCTCCGAGGCCACGGTGAAGTGCGTGACCACTATCAGCAACGCTGCCGACCGGACAGGTAAGGTAGAGGTGCTGCAACAGTTGGTGGACGCACAAGGTAAACCGTTGAAGGTGAACGGCGAACGCTACGTGGCACGCACCAGCGTGGAACTTACCACCGAGGGTGAACAGAACGTGGAACAGACATTCACCCTCCCCAACCCGAACATTTGGAGTCTGGAGCATCCCAATCTCTATCGGTTGCAGACCTTGCTGAAGCGTAACGGCAGGGTGATAGACAGCTACACCAGTCGCTTCGGTGTGCGCACCTTCCGCTTCGACCCGCAGAAAGGATTCTTCCTCAACGACGAGCCGATGAAGATGCAGGGCGTCTGCCTGCACCAGGATGCCGGTTGTCTGGGCGTTGCCGTGCCCGACCGTTCGTACGAGCGCCGGCTCACCATTCTCAAGGAGTTTGGTGTGAACGCCATCCGTTGTTCGCATAACCCACCTGCACCGGAGTTTCTCGACTACTGCGACTCCATCGGCTTCGTGGTCATCGATGAGGCATTCGACAAGTGGAAGTCTGGTTACTACGAGCAGTTCTTCGATAGTTGTTGGCAGCAGGATATCCGCGACATGATAGTGCGCGACCGCAACCATCCCAGCATCGTGCTGTGGAGCATCGGCAACGAGTTGGCCGAGGCCAAGCTGACGACCGACGAGGGTGTGGAACGCGCCACCATGCTGCGTGACTTTGTACATAGCGAAGAACCCACACGCCCCACCATGCTGGCGTTGGCACCGCAGTACGAGGACAAGTTCGCCAGCGTGACCGATGTGGTGGGCTACAACTACAGCGAGCTCTCCTACATCGAGGACAAGAAGAAGCATCCCGAGCGCATCGGACTAATCAGCGAGAGCTTCCCCTACTATAGCGGCTTGCGGCCCTACGAGGCACGCGACTACTGCGAGCGCAATCCGTGGAACCACGTGATGGAGAATGATTTCCTCTGTGGAGCGTTCCTGTGGGCCGGCGTGGACTACATCGGCGAGAGCATGGGATGGCCCAGCAAGGGATGGGCCGCCAGTCCGTTCGACATGTGCATGGACGAGAAACCCCGTGCCGCCTACTTCCGTGCCGTGTGGAACGAGCGTCCATCGTTGAAGATGGCAGTGGTGGACTACAGTATAGACGAAGATCCGGGCAAGGACCACTGGCAGGCGCCGCCTATGGTGCACGACTGGACCTTCCCCTACACAGACTCCCGTGTGTTGCCCATCCACACCCCGTCCAACTGTGACGAGGTGATGTTGATAGACCCTCGTGGTAAGGTCTATGGCCCGCGCCGCCCGAAGGACTATGTCAACAACACCATCATCTGGAACCAGCCCTATCGGCCGGGAACGGTGACGGTGATAGGCTACCGCGATGGCAAGGAGGTTTGTCGCGACAGTATCCGCACCAGTCAGGCGAAGGCTTCGCGCTACACTCTAACGCCAGACCGCGCCTCGCTGAAGGCTGATGGTCAGGACTTGAGCTTCATCGCCTTGCAACTGTTGGACGATAATGGTGTGCCCGTGCGAGTGGACGACCGCCGTGTGACGGTGCGTGTGGAAGGTGAAGGCCGCTTGCGGGGCATCGACAGCGGCGAGATGCGTCGTAGCATCCGGTTCAACAGTCCCTCGCTGCCCACCTACTTCGGCAAATGCCAGATAGTGGTGCAGGCCGGTCGTGCCAAAGGCGCGATGACCGTGACCGTGGAGGTGGAAGGCTTAGGCAGTCAGACGCTAACGATTAACTGCTTATAATTGAGCCTGTGAAAGGAGATAAAAAGAACGCACGTAGGTGCGATGGCATTGCAAGTTTGTGCTTTGCGCATCACACCTACGTGCGTTGGTTTTATATTCCTCTGTTGCGGAGCGAATGGCTCGCCGATTCACGAGCATACAAGCCGTCGGTAAACGGAGTTACAGATTAATGCTCAAATGAAGTGTACCTCGATGCCCGATGAAGTATACTTCGATGGCCAATGAGCCCTAACCCTTTTGGGGTACTCCCGTTATTCCACCTGGCCGATGGAATTGCCGTACTCCATTTCGCCTTGTACCACGAAGAGGATATCCTCAGGGGCGTAGTCGCCCATCTTGTCCTTCTTCGCCTCCTTCACGATGTATGCCACTATCTCGTCCTGGTCGATGTCGATGTAGCCATCCTTGTCGGGGGTGGCGTCCAGACAGCCACTGGTGGTGTAGTAGTCCACTATCACGTCCAGGAAATAGTAAAGCTCGTCGTCGGAGAACTTGCCCTTCAGGTCCTGCGGTAAGTAGTTCTTTATAAACTCAATGGTCTTCTCGTCGTCCTCGTCCTCCAAGAAGAATTCGTCATTCTGTGCCATAGTCGTTGATGTTTTTAGTAGCTCCCTGGCCCCGAGCGTCGGGTGGGGAGCGGTGAATAAAAAGCAAAGCGAAGAACCCTTCTGCTTGGCGTGAGGGTGCACGTCGCTGATGGATGCTTCGCTTTGTATGTTCTTCTCGAATGTGGCTCCTTAGAGCAGCGCTTTGATCTTCTCCTCAAAGGTGGCTTTGGGAGCGGCGCCAACTTGCTTGTCCACCACCTGACCGTCCTTGATGAACAGCACAGTAGGGATGTTGCGCACGCCGAACTTGCCTGGCAACTCGTCGTTGTCGTCCACATTGCACTTGCCGATTGTCACCTGTCCAGCGTATTGCTCAGCCAATGCCTCGATGTCCGGACCAATTTTCTTGCAAGGACCACACCATGTAGCCCAAAAATCTACCACTACGGGTTTGCCTTCGGCAACCAATGACTCGTAGTTAGCGTCTGTGATTTCTAATGCCATAATATCTAAGTTTTAAAAAGTTTGTTTTCTGTTTCAGTAGGTTACGTCGCTTTCATAATGAAAGCGACGGCCCGCGGCTACGGGGCTTATGGTGCCCCGTGGCTTGCTCCGTGCAAAGGTATCAATTTATTCTGAATTGCAACTGCTCTTGCTCAAGAAAAGAAATCATCTCCTTCGCTACGTTTATTCTCCGCTTCTTGCACTTCAGCTCCACCTGCATGTTGGCGTACTTCACCTTGAAGCGGAGTTCCGTCTTGCCGGGGTATTTGTCCGCTAGGCTCTCCAACTCGTTCACCAGGGTGTCGTTCAGTTGGTTGAGTGGCATCTGTACGGTGATGCAGTTCAGTAGTTGGTCCTTCACCTCGGGCAGTAGTTGGATAGACTCTATCCGCAGCTCCAACTCGTCCGGTTTCCACTGGCGAGGCTGGTACTTACCTTTTATATATATGAAGTATCCTTGGTGCAGATAGTTGCTCCAGGTGGTCCAGTCCTTGCCGAAGAAGAACATCTCGTAGGAGCCGGAGTAGTCCTCGAGCTTGACGATGCCGTAGGGGTTGTTGTTCTTCGAGTAGCGTTCGCGGCAGTCGGTGACGAGGCCTCCGAAGGTCATGTCCTTCTCGCGCAACGCCTCCTTGTTCTCCAGCTGCTTCACCTGGGTGTTGCAGACGTACTTCAGTATGATGGCGTAGTCGTCCAGCGGGTGGGCGGAGAGGTACATACCCACCAGGTCGCGCTCGCGGTCCAGCCGTTCGATGTTGCTCCAAGCCTCGGCCTTCGGTATCTCGGGGGTGGCAATCTCTATGGGGGTGTCGTCGCCGAAGAGGGAGTTCTGCGCCGAAGCTTTGTCCGCCTGGTAGCGCACACCGTAGCGCACGAGCGACTCGGTGTAGCTCTCGCCCTTGCTGTTGTTGGCGAAGAAGGTCTCGCGCTTCACTCCTTCGAAGGTGTCGAATCCGCCGGCTGCCACAATGTTCTCGATGTTCTTTCGGTTGCAGGCGGAGAGGTTGACGCGCTGCACGAAGTCGGTGGCGCTGGTGTAGGGTCCGTGGGCGTTGCGCTCGTCGATGATGGCGTTCACCGCACCTTCGCCCACACCCTTGATGGCGCCCAGTCCGAAGCGGATGTCGCCCTTCTTGTTGACGGAGAACTTCATGCTACTCTCGTTCACATCGGGACCGAGCACCTGTATGCCCATGGCCTTGCACTCGTTCATGAGCTTGGTGATTTCGTCGATGTTGGAGATGTTGCGGCTCAGCGTGGCGGCCATGTACTGCGAGGGGTAGTTGGCCTTCAGGTAAGCTGTCTGGTAGGCCACCCACGAGTAGCAGGTGGCGTGCGACTTGTTGAAGGCGTAGGAGGCGAACTTCTCCCAGTCGGCCCAGATCTTCTCCAGCACCTTCGGGTCGTGGCCGTTCTTCTGTCCCCCAGCGATGAACTTCGGCTTCATGTGGTCCAGCTTGTCGCGCAACTTCTTACCCATGGCCTTACGCAGGGCGTCGCTCTCGCCTCGGGTGAAGTCCGCCAGCAGGCGCGAGAGGAGCATCACCTGCTCCTGATAGACGGTGATGCCGTAGGTGTCCTTCAGGTATTTCTCCATGATGGGAATATCGTACTCGATAGGCTTGCGGCCTTGCTTACGGTCGATGAAGTCGGGGATGTAGTCCATAGGTCCCGGTCGGTAGAGGGCGTTCATGGCGATGAGGTCCTCGAAGGTGGAGGGCTGCAGCTCGCGCAGATACTTCTGCATGCCGGTGGACTCGAACTGGAACGTGCCGATGGTGCGGCCTTCGCAATAGAGTTTATAGGTCTTGGGGTCGTTGATGTCGATGTTGTCGATGTCGAGGTCGATGCCCAGACTGACGCGAATGTTCTCGATGGCCTCCTTGATGATGGAGAGTGTTTTTAGTCCCAAGAAGTCCATCTTGATAAGTCCTGTCTCCTCGATGACCGAACCCTCGTACTGTGTCACCAGCAGTTTCTCGCCCGTCTCCTTGTCGTCGGCGGTGCTGACGGGTACCCAGTCGGTGATGTCGTCGCGGCAGATGATGGTTCCGCAGGCGTGCACGCCCGTGCCGCGGATGTTGCCCTCGAGCATCTTGGCGTATTTGATGGTGTTGCGCAGCGTCTCGTCGCTCGATGCTTCGGCGGCTTGCAGCTCGGGCACGTAGTCGATGGCGTTCTGCAGGTTGAGTTTCTTGTCGGGAATCTTGTCCGGGATGAGTTTACACAGGCGGTCCGACTCCGAGAGTGGCAGCTTCTGCACCCGGGCCACGTCCTTGATGGCCATCTTGGTGGCCATGGTGCCGTAGGTGATGATGTGGGCCACCTTCTCCTTACCATATTTCTCTGTTACCCAGCGCAGCACCTCGCCACGACCATCGTCGTCGAAGTCCACATCGATATCCGGCAGTGAGATACGGTCGGGGTTGAGGAAACGCTCGAACAGCAGGTCGTAGGCGATGGGGTCAATCTTGGTGATACCCAGACAGTAGGCCACGGCCGAACCGGCGGCCGATCCACGGCCTGGTCCCACGGAGACTCCCAACTGGTTGCGTGCGGCGTTGATGAAGTCCTGCACGATGAGGAAGTATCCCGGGAAACCCATGGTCTTCATGATGTGGAGTTCGAACTTCAGTCGCTCCTTCACCTCGTCGGTGAGCTTGTCTTTGTACATCTTTTCGGCTCCGTCCATAGCTAACTTGCGCAGGTAGTCCGCCTCCAACTTGATGCGGTAGAGCTTGTCGTAGCCGCCCAACTTCTTTATCTTCGCCTTGGCGGCTTCCTCGTCCATCACCACATTGCCGTTCTCGTCGCGGGTGAACTCGTTGAAGAGGTCCTCCTCCGTATATTTCTGACGATACTCTGCCTCGGTGCCGAACTCCTCGGGGATGGCGAAGGTAGGCATGATAGGGTCGTGGTTGATGGAGTAGATTTCCACTTGGTTGCAGATGTCCACGGTGTTGCTCAGCGCCTCGGGCACGTAGCTGAAGATGGCGTTCATCTCCTCCTTCGTCTTGAACCACTCTTGCTTGGAGTAGAGCATACGTTTGGGATCGTCGAGGTCCTTCTGTGTGCCCACGCAGATGAGTCGGTCGTGCGCCTCGGCGTCCTCTTCGTTCACGAAGTGCACGTCGTTGGTGCACACCAGTTTAATGTTGTATTTCTTGCTGTACTCTATGAGTTTCTCGTTCACCTTCAGCTGCATGGGGTAAGCCTCGTGGTTGGCGCGCGGCACGGTGGCCTTGTGGAGTTGCAACTCCAGATAGTAGTCGTCGCCGAACACCCGCTTGTACCACTGGATGGCCTCCTCGGCCCTGTCCCACTGCTCGTTGGTGATGCACTTGGGAATCTCGCCTCCCAAGCAGGCGGAGCAGACAATCAGACCCTCGCGGTACTTCTCCAGCTCCACGCGGTCCGTACGCGGACGCATGCTGAAGCCCTCTGTCCATGCCTTCGACACCAATTTAATAAGGTTGTGGTAACCTTTCTCGTTCTTGGCGAGTACCACCAAGTGGTAACCGCTCTTGTCGCTCTTCTCATCTTTATTAAATAGGCGTCGACGGGCCACGTACATCTCACAACCGATGATGGGCTTGAAGATTTTCTGTTGCGCCTGTTCCAGCTGCCCCTTCAGCTCTGCTAGCTGCGTGGCGGTCTCCTCGGTGGCTTCGGTAGCGCCTTCTAGTGCGGCAATCTGCTTCTTCAGCGCTTTTATCTCATCCTGCACCTTGCTGTTCTTCTTGATGACGTAGTTGGTGAACTCCTTGATGCCGAACATGTTGCCGTGGTCGGTCACTGCCATACCCCGCATACCATTGGCTATGGCCTTGTCGACCAATCGTGGAATGGAGGCCTGTCCATCGAGGAGTGAATACTGAGTGTGGACGTGTAGGTGGACGAAATCTTGCATATATAATAATGAGTTTAGAGTTTTACGAATTTTAGCCGCTAAAGGTACGCCAGTTTTGTCGAATGACCAAGACGTTTGGCCAAAACTTATCAACGACCCTCTCAAGTGAGTGAGTGTCAGCGCCTACGACTGCCGACCTGGGAGACGAGGTATGGGAGCCCTTGTGCGCAAATAAAATATAATCGTCACCATTTAGAAGATTTCCATATAAAATTCCTTGGTGGATTCCTTAATTAGACTTACTTTTGCCCGATAATATTACTCCAACGGAAAAATGAACCGACTAAAGAAGCTCAAAAAAATAAGAATACACCGGGAGGGGACGCACACATTGACGGTGAGTCTCATCTTGTTGGTGTTGGTCAACACCGCTATATACTTCTCTTTCGAAAGCAAGATACCTTTCATCATCATAGCCGCACTCAGTCTAGTCACGTTCCTGACAATGGTGAACTTCTTCCGCTGTCCCATCCGCTATTTCGATGGTGACTCCGAAAAGACCGTGGTGGCACCGGCGGACGGAACCATTGTGGTGGCCGAAGTGGTGGACGAGAACGAGTATTTCCACGACAAGCGCATCATGATTTCCATCTTCATGAGTCTGGTGAACGTCCACGCCAACTGGTATCCCGTGGAGGGTACGGTGAAGAGCGTGTCGCATCAGGACGGCAACTTCCACAAGGCTTACCTGCCCAAGGCAAGTACCGAGAACGAGCGTTCCATGGTCATCATTGAGACCCCCGACGGTCGTGAGGTGATGGCCCGTCAGATAGCCGGAGCGATGGCACGACGCATTGTCACCTACGCCGAGCCGGGCGAGCCCTGTTACCTCGACGAGCACATGGGATTCATCAAATTCGGCTCGCGCGTGGATGTCTATCTGCCGCTCGACTCAGAGATTTGCGTGAAGCTCGACCAAAAGACCGTAGGCAACGAGACCGTCATTGCCAAACTTAAGTAAATACTTTGTAGACTATGGCAAACTGTATCACCCGTCATATCCCCAACACAGCTACCTGCTGCAACCTCTTTTCCGGTTGCGTGGCTTGCGTGATGGCTTTCGAGGCCAACTATCGCATGGCGGTACTTTTCATCATCATCGGTGCGGTGTTCGATTTCTTCGACGGCATGTTGGCACGTCTGCTGAAGGTCTCCGGCCCCATGGGTAAGGAGCTCGACTCGCTGGCGGACGATGTTACCTTCGGTCTGGCTCCCGCCTTGATAGCCTTCTCGCTGTTTCACGAAGTGACCTATCCCGCCTGGTTGCAACCTGTGGCCGGGTTGGTGCCCTATACGGCCTTCCTCATCGCGGTCTTCTCCGTGTTGCGCTTGGCCAAGTTCAATATCGACGTGCGTCAGTCGTCGTCGTTCATCGGGATGCCTACCCCTGCCAACGCTCTCTTCTGGGGCTCGTTGGTTATCGGTGCACACGACTTTCTTGTCTCCGACACATTCAATGCCGTGTGGCTCTTCCTGTTGGTTTGCCTCACCTCGTGGCTGTTGGTAGCCGAGATTCCGATGTTCTCGTTGAAGTTCAAGAACCTCTCGTGGGCTGACAACAAGGTGAAGTATATCTTCTTGCTTGTCTGCATCCCATTGCTGATATTCTTAGGGGTCAGTGGCCTGGCAGCCGTCATCGTATGGTACGTGCTACTCTCCGCCCTCACACAACGCAGTAAATAATCGTTCATAGAGCTGTCAAGTGCTCCGGATGCGCCCTACCGACTTTCTCTTTTGGCACATTATTTGTCTCAATAACAGAAAAACCATTAAGTTATGCATGCATTAGGCTGTCTCTTCTTCTTGTTCATTATCGGGTTCTTCCTCATCATCGCCTTGGTGAGGGGTGTGCTATCGTTCCTCTTCGGCGGATTCTCCCGTCGTGGTGGTGATAATAACTATCAGCGTCGAACCAAATCCCGCACCGCTAGCACCGATTACGACGGTAACCCCGATTTCACCGTTCATGTCCATTATCACCACGGTGAATCTTCGTCTCAGACCGATTCCCAGTCCCACTCTCAATCTGGCTCCCAGTCCGGTTCATGGACCTGCAGTAAGCAATACAAAGTCAAGTCTGCTGGCAAGAAAAAGCTCATCGGTGAGGACGAAGGCGAGTATGTGGACTTCGAGGAGGTGAAGTAGAGCAAGCCAATTTCAGGTCTAGAGGTTACCTTATACAAAAATATTACCCTAGGGTAAGTTGCCCTAGGGTAATATTTTTGTGGATTATCTGCTCGGTGGTGTGGGGATGGATTCCCCTTCCGAATTATTTCCCGGCAAGCCGCTTGATGAGGCGATAAATCTCGCCAATCCACAGCACGAGGCTGGTGGAGGCTAGGATTATCAGCCAAGTCTGCCAGTCGAGTGGGGTGGTGCGGAACACCTCGCCACCGAACTCTACGATGACGAACTGACCGACGAGAATCACCATAGCTACACCCGGCAACACGTAGTTGTGGGCGAAACCGGTGAGGGCGGAGTGGGAGGTTCCCAACACACGCGCATTGAACAGATTCCAGAACTGCATCATCACGAATACCGTGAAGAAGATGGTCAGCCCGTGCACATCCAAGTGATCAGTATAAGCCAAATATCCATAGAGGGCTACCAGCACCGCGATGAATGCTACGCCGCAACCGATGATGGTGCGGTACATCGACGGGGTGATGATGAAATCCGTGCTCTTGCGGGGCTTGTCGCGCATCACTTCTTGACTGGGCGGGATGGAGGCGATGGCCATGGCGGCAAATGTGTCCATAATCAGGTTCACCCACAGCATCTGGGTGACGGTGAGCGGAATGGCCGTGCCCAGGAAGCTGCCTATCAACACCGTGAACATAGCTATGAGGTTGATGGTGAGCTGGAACACGATGAAACGCTGAATGTTGCGGTAGAGTGAGCGTCCCCACATCACTGCCGTGCCGATGCTGCGGAACGAATCGTCGAGCAGGGTGATGTCGCTGGCCTCCTTGGCCACAGAGGTACCGTCGCCCATACTCAGTCCCACCTGTGCGTGGTTCAGTGCCGGAGCGTCGTTGGTGCCGTCGCCTGTCACTGCCACCACGGCTCCGTGCTTCTGCAATAGCTGCACCAGTCGTTGCTTGTCCATAGGTCGTGCGCGCGACATGATCTTCAGGTCCATCACACGGTCGTAGGCCTCCTCGTCGCTCAGTGCGGCAAAGTCCACACCAGTGATGCGGTTGCGTTCCGTGTCTTCGGGTTTCCACAAACCAATCTGTCGGGCAATCTCCGTGGCGGTTCCCGGGGTGTCGCCTGTGACAATCTTCACTTGTATGCCGGCGTCCTGACACTGTGCCACTGCGGCGGGCACGTCGGGGCGTACAGGGTCGGAGATGGCGGCCACGCCTAGGAAGATGAAGTCGTTGTCACCGGTGAGTGGTGTCACCTCGTTGGCGGTCGATTCATCCACTACCTTATAGGCAAGGCCCAGTGTACGCATAGCCATATTTTGGTAAGTAAACAGTTGCTTCTCGATGTCAGCCTGCAGCGTGGCGATGGGCGATGTGCCTTGTGGAACGGTCACGCTGGCGCACTTTTTCATCACGATTTCGGGCGCCCCCTTCAGGTAGACCACCTTCTTGCCGTCCAGACGTGAGCGCACTAGTGTGGCCATGAACTTCCGTTCGGTGGAGAAGGGCAGTTGGTCCAGTGCTGGCGCTTCGTTGCGGATGGCCAGATAGTTCTGCTGGCGGCTGTTCATCCACAGCAGTAAGGCAATCTCTGTGGGGTTGCCCACGCCTTTGATCTCCTCACCTTCGGCATTGCTCAGGTAGGCGGTGGAGTTGGTGGCGATGCTCTCTGCTATGCGGTCGGTCAGCTGCGGGTCCATGGTGCCGTCGGCCTGCTGTCCGTAGAACTTCATCTCGTGTACCTGCATGCGGTTCTGCGTCAGTGTGCCTGTCTTGTCCGTGCAGATGACGGTGACGGCACCCATCGTCTCGCAGGCGTGCATCTTGCGCACCAGGTTGTTGGTGGCGAGCATGCGGCGCATGTTCAGCGCCAGGCTCAGCGTGACGCTCATAGGCAGTCCTTCGGGCACGGTCACCACTACCAATGTGACGGCCAACATGAAGTATTTCAGTACGATCTGTATCACTTGCATGTATTGGTGCCAACCGGTGAGGGCGTTGCTTTGGAAGTAGATGTAGAGCTCGCGTGAGACGAAGCCCACGAAGGTGAGTCCGGCTACGATGAAGCCTATCTTGCCTATCAGGTTGGCAAGGCGTGAGAGCTGTATGTTGAGCGGTGTCTCCTCCTCGGTCTTCTCGGTGGCTTGGCGGGCTACCTTGCCAATCTCGGTAGCGTCGCCCACCAGCTTCACCTCCATGATGCCGTGACCGTCGACAACGGTAGTTCCGCGCATCACTTGGTTCGAGGGGTAGGTGGCCTCTTTGTCGAACAGACGCTCGTCGGTGGTCTTCTCCACCATGGGCTCTCCCGTGAGCGACGACTCGTTGATCTGCATCGACACAGCCTCCAACAGCACTCCGTCGGCGGGTATCTCCTCACCGTTCTCCAGCATCACGATGTCGCCCACGACCACCTCCTTGCGGGGAATCTCGCGTACGGCTCCGTCGCGAATCACCCGCACGGGCGTCTCCTCGTTGGAAGCGTTCAGCAGGTCGAACTTCTTGCCGGCATCGTATTCAAAGTAGAAGCCGATGCCTGTGGCCATGAAGATGGCGAAGATGATGCCTATCGTCT
>CAVFUK010000061.1:0-55983 GCA_963625535.1 Anaerovoracaceae bacterium
TCTTGATAGAGATTGCCAAGCGACACAACAAGACTGTGGCGCAGGTGATGCTCCGTTGGAATGTGCAACGTGGTATCGTGGTTATCCCGAAGACATCGCACGTGGAGCGGATGAAGGAGAATATCGACATCTTTGATTTCCAACTTTCAGATAAGGAAATGAAGGCGATAACGACACTCGACGAAGACCGTTCCCTATGGCTCGACTATGACAATCCATATATTGTGGAAATGGCTATGATGGAATAAAAATGGGATTTCCGGATTTTAGAGTGACTATATGTAAATAAGGTATAGAAATAACTGAGGCGTGAAGTATTCCAGGAAAGCAACGACGCGGGCGTGAAGTAAATAAGGAAACGGTCATCGTCAACAGCCCTTAGTAAACGTACGACCATCCAAACAACGTACGTCCATCCAGATGGTGTATGATGATACGCCCCGTAGTATACGAACGTACAGCCGTCATTCGAATGACGTTTCAACCAAAGCTACGGCATTTTTGCGTACCTTTGCCACATCAATAAATAGAATAATACGATAGGTATGGAAAAAGGGATATTCAGTCGGACAGAACGGTTGCTGGGCGGCGACTTCATGGAGGCACTGCAACAGAAGCGGGTCATCATCTTCGGGGTGGGCGGCGTAGGCAGCTGGTGCGCCGAGAGCCTGATACGCACCGGGATACAACACCTCACCATGGTCGACTCCGACCGAGTGAGCCTCAGCAACGTGAACCGACAACTGATGGCTACACTGCAAACTGTTGGCCAAGTGAAGGTGGAGGCGCTGAAGACACGACTGCTCTCCATCAATCCCGATGCCGACATCCAGACACTGCAACAAATCTATTCCGCAGAGACGGCGGCGAGCTTCCATCTGGAGGAGTACGACTACATCATCGACGCCATAGACAGCCTGGAGAACAAGACCGCACTGATACGCCACGCCTGCGAGACGGATGCCGTCTTCTTCTCCTCCATGGGAGCGGCGCTGAAGTTGGACCCTACCCGCATCGCCGTGGCAGAGTTCTGGAAGGTAAAAGGTTGCCCGCTGGGCGCCGCACTACGCCGCAAGTTCAAGAAGGCTCACCTCTTCCCCAAGAAAAAGTTCAAGTGCGTCTACAGCGAGGAGCTGCTACAAAACAAAGGAACAGGAGAGGTGAAGGAGCCAAACACTGACCAACAACAGCAAAGCACCGAAGGCCCCGGCAACCCCGCCTTGGTGAATCACGACTGGAGCGACACGAAGGCCCAAATCAACGGCTCACTGGCACACATCACCGCCATATTCGGGTTCACCATCGCGGGCTTAGTCATACAAGACATTCAAAAGAAACTAGAAACCACACAACGATGAACAAAGAAGATTCCATATACGCCCCCGTCGCCCTCTTCGTCTACAACCGGGTGGACACCGTGCGGCAGACGCTAGACTGCCTGAAGAAGAATCCGCTGGCCAAGGAGACCGAGCTCTACATCTTCTCCGACGGAGGCATGGACGACAAGAGCAACCGACAAGTGGCACGTCTGCGAGAGTTCCTACGTCATGTGGACGGATTCAAGCGGGTGACGCTGGTGGAGCGTCCGTGCAACTTCTACCTGGAACGAAACATCCTGGAGGGTATCGCTGAGGTGTTCCAAAGCCACGACCGCATCATCGTGGTGGAGGACGACATCTGTACATCACCCTATTTTCTCACCTACATGAACGAGGCACTGACGCAGTATGAAGCGTCCGAGAAGGTGATGCACATCGCCGGCTTTACCAACCTGTCCATCGACGGCAAAGGGGATACCTACTTCACACCCCACATGTTCGGCTGGGGATGGGCCACCTGGCGCAGCAAGTGGGACCAACACTTCCTCCACTACGCCACACGCGCCGAAGCACTGCTGGGAATGAGCGAGGAAGACTGTCAGCACATACAATACGACGGAGCATTCCCTTGTCTGAAGTTGCTCGACAAGGACCCCATCCCGTGGGACATCTGCTGGGAGATAGCCATCTACCGCGCACATGGGCTGTGCCTCACCCCCACCCACACCCTGGTGCGCAACGTCGGCATCTACAGCGGCACGCACTTCCGCTTCTCCAAACTCATCGGTCGCTACGAGTATGACCGCCCCGTCAGCTGCCGACACATAGAGTTGCCTCCCGCCGACGCTCCCATAGAAGCCGATGCCGACATAGAGGCCCTCTACCCCGCGGCGTGCAAGGACTGGGGCATCCGCTACACCCTACTGGGCAAAGTGCTACGCTATTTCTACCTGAAATGGATAAAGAAATGACGAAATGGTAACCGTCAAATAGAAAAAAGCGTACTTTTGCAGAAAATTTACTGAAGGGGAGTTATGAGGGTACTTATCGTCAATACATCTGAAAGGACAGGCGGGGCCGCCATCGCCGCGTGGCGACTGATGGCCGCGCTCAACAACAACGGGATAAAGGCCAAGATGCTGGTGCGTGACAAGGAGACCGACCAACTGACCGTGGTAGAGGTGAAGAAGTCGCTCCTCAACCTGTGGAAGTTCGTCTGGGAACGCATCGTCATCTGGAAAGCCAATCACTTCAAACAACACAAGTTGTTCTGGGTGGACATTGCCAACACGGGCATCGACATTACCTCGCTCCCTGAGTTCAAACAGGCGGACGTCATCCACCTGCATTGGATTAACCAAGGAATGCTCTCGCTACACAACATACAGAAGATACTGGAATCCGGCAAACCCGTTGTCTGGACGATGCACGACATGTGGCCCTTCACAGGCATCTGCCACCACGCGGACACGTGCGACCGCTACATGACCGAGTGCCACGACTGTCAGTACCTCTATGGCGGAGGCAGCAAGAAGGACATCTCGTACCAGACCTTCCAGAAGAAAAAGAAACTCTTCGCACAGTCGCACATCACGTTTGTGGCCTGTAGCCAATGGCTGGAGGCACTAGCCAAGAAGAGCGCCTTGCTGCAGGGACAGACCGTGACGAACATACCCAATGCCATCAACATCAACCTCTTCAAGCCACGCGATAAGCAGGAGGCACGCCACAAATGCGGACTGCCCGAGGACAAGAAGTTGTTGCTCTTCGGCTCGCTGAAGATTACCGACAAACGCAAGGGTGTGGATTATCTGATAGAGGCCTGCAAGCTTTTGCACGAGAAATACCCCGAAATGCGCGACCAGCTGGGCGTGGTCATCGTGGGTAAAGAGGCCGAGCAGGTGACGCAACTGTTGCCCTTCCCGGTCTACAACATGGACTACGTGAGCGACGAGAAGAAGCTGGTGGATATCTACAACGCAGTGGACCTCTACGTCACCCCTTCGCTGCAGGAGAACCTGCCCAACACCATCGTGGAGGCTATGGCCTGCGGCACCCCGTGCATCGGGTTCAATGTGGGCGGCATACCGCAGATGATAGACCATCTACACAACGGCTACGTGGCCGAGTACAAGTCGGCGGACGACTTCGCCAACGGCATCCACTGGGCGCTGAACCAGGGCAACTACCAGGAACTGAGCGAGGAGGCTTACCGCAAGGCCATCACCTGCTACTCGGAGCATACGATAGCGAAAAAGTATATCGACATATATAATAAGGTAACACACCATGGTGCATGATCGTTTCTTCCACCCCAAGTTCTCCTTCATCACCGTGACCTACAACGCGGCGAAGGTGTTGGAGGATACCATACAGAGCATTGTGACGCAGACCTACAAGAATGTGGAGTACATCATCATCGACGGAGCGTCCACCGACGGCACCATGAGCATCGTCAACCGTTACCGCAACCTGATACACACCATCGTAAGCGAGCCGGACAATGGACTGTATGACGCGATGAACAAAGGACTGCAGATGGCCACGGGCGACTATGTCTGTTTCCTCAACGCCGGCGACTGTCTGCACGAGGACGACACGCTGCACCTGATGGTGCGCGCCCTCAACGAGGCACAGACCGAGCACGCCGACATGGAGCTGCCCGATGTCATCTATGGCGAGACGGACATCGTGGACACCGAGGGGCACTTCATACAGATGCGCCGCCTCTCCGCGCCCGAGCATCTCACATGGAAGAGTTTCCAACAAGGCATGTTGGTGTGTCACCAGGCATTCTTCGCCAAGCGTTCGCTGGCGGAGCCCTACGACCTCAGCTACCGGTTCTCGGCGGACTTCGACTGGTGCGTGCGCATCATGAAGAAGTCGCACCTACTCTTCAACACCCACCTGACACTGATTGATTACCTGCAGGAAGGACTGACCACACAGAACCACCGAGCCTCGCTCATGGAACGGTTCCGCATCATGTGTCACTACTACGGGGTAGTACCCACCGTGCTCCACCATTTCGGCTTCGCCCTGCGAATGGTCATCTACAAGCTAAAGAAGCATTAAGGAGGGGGGGGGGCGATTACCTGATAGTCCTCACCACAAAGTCGGTGCGCAGACGGAAGATGACGAGGCCGACCGAGGCGAACGCCATCAGCGACAGCCAGTCGAAGAGGATGGCATACTCCGCGCCAGGAATCACCAAGTCGGCAATGGCGAACACGAAATAGACGCAATAGACGAACACCAACATCGACAGGCTGCGCACGTCCGCAATGCCCGTTCCCTGGATGCCGCTCCGGCTGAAGGCATGCAGTTCCGTGAAGAGCCAATAGACACAGATGGGCGACTCCACAAGCATCAGCACATACAATGCGATTTGCAGAGCCTGGGTCAAGTCCAAATTCATATAGGAGAGGTAGGAGGCGATGGAGAATCCGTTGATGGAGCAGAACTCACCGAAACATCCTACGTAGAGGATTACCACCAACAAAAGTGGCACCGACAGTGCTGCCATACTCCCGAACGATGCTTTGGAGGAGCGCATCAGGTAGAGTATGGAGCCTGTCAGCAGGTAGGCCTGGCAGATGTAGGCTACCGGGACCATAAATCTATCGCACAAGCCACGGTCATAGTAGTTGAGCACCACTCCCAAGCGTATCGCATTGACGAGCACAGCCATCAAGGCACAGAGCGCGAACATCCGTTTCAGACGTACGTACTCCCCGTTGTAGGTGCCATTCGCTGAAAGAAAGACTATCGACAATGCCAAATATAAGAGACCACTGACCAGGTATGAGATAGATTCAAAGTTACACATATATAGCACTCCTTCTATATTGTTAATTGGTTAGATTCGCAATAAAGGTAACAGGACTCAGCGAACTGAACCGACAGAGCTTCAAAGCTATATGCACAACGGAGAAGGCCAATGGACAAGTGCCGAAGAGAGGCCTTCGTATAGCCCGCCGCGTCCCCGCAGAGACGACGTTCATAGTGAGCATCGCGCCTCGTGACTCCTCCAGTCCAAATGGTTACGTCTGTTGTTTGCCTGTTGTTTGGTTCCATTCTTTTGATTTTGTGGCTAAGATATATTCTTTTATTTACCTATACAATTACCCCCCCCCCGTTTAACATCTTTTATATATTTCTTGCCAAACGGACCAGTTTCCGTCTATTTCCAACGTCTCGGACGCTTGCGTTCAGTCAAAGAGTCAATATCTTTCGCAGGGAATTGCGGGAGGTGTCTGGCTAAAGGCATTTCTCACCATGACCGGCGGTTCCCCTAGAGAACCGCCGGATGTAGGTTATTCGTAGACGAAGCTACCCTGCAGCACATCGAAGAGTCCCGTGTCGAGCAATCGCAGTGTGGGGATGACCGGCAGGGCGGCAAACGACAGGGTGGTGAAGGGGTCGATGTGAGGGTTGACGCCCAAGCGGTGAGCCTCCTCCGCCAAGCGGTGGATACCCCGGATAGCCTCGTCGGTGTCCAGTGCGGACATCAGTCCGTAGTAGGGCAAGGCGAACTCGTCGACTACCTTTTCTTGGGAGACGATGACGTAGCCTCCACCTAACTCGCGCAGACGGTTGCAGGCCACAGCCATGTCCGCGGCATTGTCGCCTGCACAGATGACGTTGTGTGAGTCGTGCGACACACTGGTGGCCACAGCACCTCCGTGGATGCCATACCCTACCAACGGGCAGACAGCCACATTTCCGTTCTTACCGTAACGCTCCACCGTAGCCAGCAGATTATGCTGTTTCCACTCACCCGGTTGCAAAGATATTTTATTGGTCAGCAGCTGGCCTTCCACCAGCCCGATAGACACGTCTTGATGTTCTGCAGGCAGTTGGAAGTCGTCTGCCGTGAGGGTACGGAACTTCACGGTATTCACGGGCTGGGCCGGGGTCTGCGCGGTTTCGGCCTTCAGCAATTCCTCTGCCGGCACACCGTCCTTCAGCACTTGATAGATGTGCTCGCAAGCCTCATCCGTCACCACAATGTCGGCCACATAGCCTTCGCGGATGTTGCCCCGCTCGGGTAGGTGATAGAAGCGGCAGGCATTATAGGAAGCCATCTGGGCCACCTCGCCCCACGAGAAGCCCATCCGCAGGGCCATACGTACGATGTAGGAGATGTGTCCCTCGTCGTGGATGGAAGAGAGGTGTTTGTCGTCGGTGCAGAATGCCAGGCGGGAGCAGTCGAAGTTATATTGTCGGGCGCAAGTGAGCAGTGCCTCGGCATTGTGGGCAGCGCTGCCCTCGCGGATGTAGATGTTCATGCCGCGGTCGTAGCGCTGCCGCATGCCTTCGGCATCGTAGCATTCGTGGTCGTTGCTGATGCCGTGGGCCACGTAAGCGTCCAGCAGCGAGGCATCCATACCGGAGGTGTGTCCGTCGATGGGGCGACCCTTGAAGAGTTCCAGTTTAGCCATCATCTCGGGGTCCTCAGCCACCACATCGTTGAAGGACATCACCTCGCCCAGCCCCACCACATCGGGGCGGTGGATGAACTCACGCATCTGGTCGGCGGTGAAGTGTCCCGCGCCGTTGGTATCGAAGGGCGTGGCAGGCACGCAAGAGGGCACTACGGTGAAGACACTGATGGGAGCCTGGGCAGCTTCAACGAGGAAACTGTGCAAGCCCTCGGCACCGGCCACGTTCACCACCTCGTGCGGGTCGGCAATGACGGCGGTCGTGCCACAAGGCAGCACCGCCTTACCGAACGTCCGTGGCAGCACCATGGACGACTCTATGTGTACATGGGCATCCATGAATCCCGCCGTCACGATGCGGTCGGTGCAGTCTATCACCCGGTCTGCTTCGGTCCGGTCTATCGAACTTGCCACACGGGCAATCTTCCCGTCGGCTATCAGCACGTCGGAGGGCGTAATGGTACGGCGTTCGGCATCCACCACACGACCACCTTTCAGCAACAATCTTTGCTCTTTCATATTTCTTTCTATGCTTGTACGGATTCTCGTGAGAACCCGTCGGGTTATACATTATTGATGCAACAAAGTTATGGAATAATTCCGTAGGGGCATAACAGAAACCTGATAAATCTCGAATTGCGGCATTGCATTAGCAAGAAGTAGCTCTGGGGGACAGCAGGACGGTCTGCAGATTTGGTTGGCCTATGCTGCGCATCAACGAGAAGCGGCTCCATCGCCGTGATTCTGCCTCACGATGATAGAGCCGCTATATGCTGTCCGCCCTTTATAGGGTAAGAGTATCGGTTAGTCCAACGGAGTGAACTTGAAATTCTTGAAGCGGGCCTCGCCCTTGCCGCAAACGAACAGGGCAGGCAGCATGCTCTGGAACTCGTAGAGCGTGTTGTGGTTGTAGCCGGAGACTTCCATTCCCCAGGTCTCGCGTGTCCACGTCTTGCCATCGTAGCTGTAGGCACCGGTCACCACTTGGTTGTTGTTGCGAATCTTCAGCCACAGGTGGTTGCCGCCTTCGTTCATGCCGCTGCGGTTGGCTTTACCCTTGCGTAGGCGGTAGCGTTTCTCGCAGTCGAAGCCAGTACCCACAAAGAAGTCGCTGTTGTAGTAGAGCATCACACCGGCCATTGCCTCGGAGTCAATCTCCACTTCCACCTCCACTTCGTAGGCACGCATGCCGGCCACGAACATCATGGGGCAAGATTGTGAGGGTTCGTCGCCCAACGCCTTCATGGTCAGCACGCCGTCCTTCACCTGTATGCGCTCGGGGTCGTAAGCCTTGTAGAACTTCCACTCCAGTCCCGGACGGAACTCCTTCAGGTGCTCGCGGCGGTCCATCTGCTTATCCGAAGCGATAGGCTTGGCGATAGGTTTCTCTATGGCCGTGCCGGGCAACGATGCCTTGAACCATCCATCCTCGGTCATCTCCATCGGCTCTATCAGGGTCTGTCGGCCCAAGCTAGTGAAACTGTTCTCGTAAGCGTGGTACACCAAATACCAGCGTCCGTCGGGGGTATCAATCAGCGAGCCGTGGCCCTTGGACCACCAACGCTCAGCCTTCTTCTCAGTGTGGATAATGGGGTTATAAGGAGAGTTCTCCCACGGGCCGTTGATGGACTTGGAGCGTGCCATCACCACCATGTGGCTGGTAGGAGGTCCGGCTGTGCCACCCTCGGCATTCAGGTAATAGTAGTATTCGCCAATCTTGCGGAGCTTCGGTCCCTCCAGGCAGAGACCTTCGGTCTCCCACTCTTCGGGATACTGCCAGCCCTCGTAGACCTTCTCTTCCGTGCCCGGTACGATGGCCAGACCGTCATCGGTCAGCTTCACACGCTTGCCGCCGCTCATGAACATCCAGCGGGTGCCGTCCTCGCCCGCCACATGGCAAGGGTCGATGTTGCCTATCTTCAGATCGATGGGGTCGCTCCACGGACCATAAGGTGAGTCGGCATAGGTCACAAAGTTCATGCGGCCTTTCGGATGAGCCACGGTGAAGTAGATGTAGTACTTGTCGCCATACTTTGAGATGTCCGGTGCCCACACCGAGCCCAGATACTTCGTCAGGGCGAAGCTGATGGGTTCCCAGTTGACAAGGTCCTTGGAGTGGAACACCGTCAGGCCCGGCACATAGTCGAAGGCGGAGTTGGTCATGTAGTAGTCGTCGCCCTCACGCATAATGGTGGGGTCGGGGTAGTCACCCCCGAGGATTGGGTTGATGAATGTGCCGTCGCCCAAGTCACCCTGCAGGTTGGACACAGCGACGCTGGCACTGTCGTCCGTCTGCTGCTTGGGTGCGGTGTTGCATCCCGCCAACAGCAAGGCACAGGCGGCGAGTGCCGTAAGTGTTTGTTTCTTCATGAAATTTAATCTTTAAAGTTATACGTACTATATATATTAGAGTAATTCTGTGTTTTGAGCAAGGCCCCCCTGCGAGGAGGCGTTTGAAGCAGGCTGATGCCCATGCGCCTACTGCTGTGGGTAGTGCAGATTGGCGTCGGTCATCCGCTCGAGCACCTCGTGGAGGTATTTGGCAGCCTCCCACTTAGCCATAGGCAGGTCGTGGAGCAGGTAGTTGCCACAGTCCTTGGGGGCCGCGCCCGGCACTTCGCCCTCAAACTCCGCCACGAAGCGGAAGGTCTCCTTCATCAGTTCCACGATGTCGGCCGACTCCAGGTCGCCCTTCATCAGCAGGTAGTTGCCCGTGAGGCAACCCATAGGTCCCCAGTAGACAATCTTGTCCGCCCACACGGGGTGGTTGCGCAAGTAGGTAGCCGCCAGATGCTCGATGGTGTGCAACGCGCCCTGTCCGAGGGCGGGCTCACGGTTGGGTTCCTTCATGCGGATGTCGAAGGTGGTCACGGTCTCGTTGCCGACGCTGTCTTTGCGCGACACGTAGATGCCACGCAGCAGATGCAGGTGGTCGATGGTAAAGCTCGGTATTGTTTTCATACGATGTTCCTTATTAGTTATTGTATACTCCCCGTCAACGGGAATAACGTTTCATTTCAAGTCAGTGGGCAGATGGTCGAGGAAGGTGCGTGTCACGCGGAACGACTTCTCCGCCATGGTGTCCCAGAAGTTGGCATACTCGTCGAGGTGGTTTTCCACCCCGGGGATGTCGCTGATGATGCGGAAGCTGAGGAAGGGCACCTCGTAGAGGTAGCACACCTGCGCGATGGCTCCCGACTCCATGTCCACCGCCATGCCTGCGGGGAAGCGGTGCTTGATGTCGGCCAACTGACGTGGGTCCACGATGAACTGGTCGCCGCTGCAGATGAGTCCGCCACGGATGTTCGTGTCGGTCTGCAACGCCAAGGCGCAGTGGAACAGTTTGCGGTTGCTCTCGTAGTCAGCAGGCAGGCCCTGCACCTGACCGGACTCGTTCTCCGGTCCGCAGTCCACATCGTGATAGACCACGCGGTCGCCCACCACCACGTCCATCACGTGGAGCGAGGTGTCGATGCCGCCTGCTACGCCCGTGTTGATGAGACAGTCCGGTTGGAAATGGTTGATCAACTCCAAGGCGCCTACCGCCGCGTTCACCTTGCCTATGCCCGACTGCGCCAGCACGATGGTGTTGCCGTGGAGCGTTCCCTTCACAAAGGAGTGTCGTCCCTTGGTGACCGTCTCCCTGTCGCCGAGGAGCGACTGTATCTGCACATGCTCTTTCTGCATGGCATTGATGATTCCTATAATCATAGTACTACTGAATGCTGTTTTTGATGTTTGCTTGCAAAGATAAAGGAAATAGAGCGCAGAATGCCATGCTTGCCCCAATATTTTGTCCGATGGGCCTCATCTTCTCCAAAGAAGTTAGGTGTGGCAACAGAAATGCGCTATCTTTGTGCGCAATTAACAACGAACAGCTTATGAACTTACAGAAAAGAATCCTACCCGACGTGGTAGCGATTATACTCTTCGCCCTCCTATCGGTGGCCTACTTTGCCCCGGCGGTGTTCGAGGGCCGCATCCTCGCACAGCACGACTCCGTGGCAGGCATCGGTGCCGGCAAGGAGTCGACCGACTATCTGAAGAAGACGGGCGAACGCACCCGCTGGACCAATGCCTTGTTTGGCGGCATGCCCACCTATCAGATGTCGCCCAGCTACACCTCCACCGACTCGCTGCGCAGCGTGGAGAAGTGCTACAAACTCTTCCTCCCTGATGTGGCGGCTCTGGTATTCATCATGTTGCTAGGCTTCTACATCCTGTTGCGCGCCTTCAACTTCAAGGCGTGGCTGGCAGCACTTGGTGCCATCATCTGGGCCTTCTCGTCCTACTTCTTCATCATCATCTCCGCAGGCCACCTGTGGAAGTTCTACACGCTGGCCTACGTGCCGCCCACGATAGCGGGCATGGTGCTCATCTACCGCGGACGCTACCTGTGGGGCAGCGTCGTCACGGCCCTGTTCCTGGCTCTGCAGATTCTCTCCAACCACATACAGATGAGCTATTACTTCTGCTTCGTGATGCTCTTCATGGTCATCGGCTTCGGCGTGGACGCCTGGCAGAAGAAGGAGTTGCCGCGTTTCCTCAAGTCCACCGGCGTGTTGGTGCTAGCCGCACTCGTGGGCGTGGCGGTGAACCTGAGCAACCTCTACCATACCTATCAATATAGCAAAGAGACGATGCGTGGCAAGAGCGAACTGGTGAAGCCCGACACCGGCAACCAGACCAAGAGCGGACTGGAGCGCGACTATATCACCCAGTGGAGCTATGGCATCGGCGAGACGTTCTCGCTGCTCGTGCCGAACGTGAAGGGCGGTGCCTCCAACCAAGGCGACAAGCCGCTGCTGATGTCCGACAGCCAGACAGCCATGAAGAAAGCCGACACACGGTTCATGGCCATCTATAGCCAGCTCACCCAATACTGGGGCGAGCAGCCCGGCACCTCCGGCCCGGTCTATGTAGGGGCCTTCGTGCTGATGCTCTTCATCCTGGGCATCTTCATCGTGAAAGGGCCTCTGAAATGGGCTTTGGTGGCTGCCACGGTGCTATCCATCCTCCTCTCGTGGGGCAAGAACTTCATGAGCTTCACCGACTTCTTCCTCGACTATGTGCCCATGTACGACAAGTTCCGGGCAGTATCATCCATACTGGTGATCGCTGAGTTCACCATTCCTTTGCTGGCCATGCTAGCACTGAAAGAGATTATCGAACAACCGAAGCTGTTGCGCGAGCGCATCCGTCCCTTCCTCATCGCCTTCGGGCTGACGGGCGGACTGGCACTGCTGTTCGCCGTCGCACCGCGGCTGTTCTTCCACTCCTACATCTCCTCGATGGAGATGAACGCCCTGCAAGGCAGCAATTTGGGCGAGTTCCTCGCGCCTATCCTCACCAATCTCGAGGAGATGCGTGTGGCCATCTTCACCGCCGACGCTTGGCGCAGCTTCTTCATCGTGCTGATAGGCGCGCTGCTGCTGCTCTTCTACAGCCGTGGCACACTGAAGGGCCGCTGGCTGGTGGCCGCGGTGACGGTGCTCTGCCTGGTGGACATGTGGCAGGTGAACAAGCGCTACCTCAACGACGGCATGTTTGTGGAGAAGACCAAGCGCGAGCAGGCCTTCAAGCCCTCGCAGACCGACAGCTACATTCTGCAGGACAAGAGCCTCGACTATCGGGTGCTCAACCTCGCCTCGAACACCTTCAACGAGAACGAGACCTCCTACTGGCACAAGAGCGTGGGTGGATACCATGCCGCCAAGCTCCGCCGCTACCAGGAGTTGATAGAGGCCCACATCGCCCCCGAGATACAGAGCATCTACCAAGAGGTGGCGGACAACTTCGGCGACATGTCGAAAGTGGCTGGCGGGCTGTTCCCCGTGGTGAACATGCTCAACACACGCTGGTTCATCTTCCCCGGCAAAGGGCAGACCACCATTCCGTTGCAGAACCCCAATGCCTATGGCAACGCCTGGTTTGTGAACGAGGTAAGCTATGTAGGCAATGCCAACGACGAGCTCGACGCACTCCACAAAGTAGACCTGAAAGAGGTAGCCGTGGTGGACACGAAGTTCCAAGGCAAACTGGGAGACACGGGAGCCGCCACTACCCCACAAGCAGCGGCGAGCGACTCCACCAGACAGATTACGCTGACCGCCTATCTGCCCAATAAACTGACTTACGATGTAGATTCCAAAGCGGGCGGTTACGTGGTGTTCTCCGAGGTCTACTACCCCGGATGGCAGGCCACCATCGACGGCAAGGAAGCCTCTCACGGACGGGCGGATTACATACTGCGTACCATGTACGTGCCGGCCGGTAAACACACCATCGTCTTCTCGTTCGACCCCGTTTCGCTCCACGTCACCGAGGCCATCGCCTTCTGTGCCTTGGGCCTCTTGATTGTAGGAGTATTGGTAGGATTGTTCCTCGCATTTAGGAAGAGTCGCAAGTCGGCCTAGCGAGCCTCAAAAAAAATGACTATAGGGTCAAGGGCCCGAGAGCATAGGGTCTCGGGCCTTTGACCCTAGGGTCATCAAAACACGACCTTCGGGCTCGGTCAAATTCCTATTTAACTTGTCAGAATTCCAGGTTATAGTGTTGAAGAACTCAAGCACTACTAGTGACATATGGGCAGCAGCTAAACATGAAGTATACCTCGTTGGCTGATGAAGTATACTTCATTGGCACTTGAGGTATACCTCATCGGCCATTGAGGTATACTTCATTTATTGAGGCCTACCGAACTCATATTGTATACCGCATAACTTGTCAACCCTTATGAGGCTGACCATGCGTCCCTACGTTTATTCAAGTTCCTCAGGTATAAAGTGACGGTTTAATGAGGTATATACTCGTTTTTAAGGAGACCTATAGGCCACCAAGACACTCGTAATCGAGCTTGCGTAACTTGAGTTTAGGCTTCGCCAGCACCACTCTTCTGCTGAGCCAGTTTCTCCGGCGACACTAGCTTGTAGAGTTTGTCGCTCGGACGAATCTTGTCGGGCACTTTGAAGGAGACGTGTACCCCCTTCTTCACCGTCTGCACCGGCTTCAAGTTGACGCGAGCCTCATCCAGTGTGAGGAACAGTGCTCCCGTGGTAGGACCAGTGATGAGCAACTTGTCGCCCACCTCTATCTCCGAGGCCTCTATTAGGAACTCCGCCACACCGATGTTGCTGAAGTACTTGATGCCTTTGCCTACGTAAATCTTCTTCTCCGTGGCCTCCGAGCCATAGGTGCGGCTCCACTCTCCCAAGCGCTGGCCTAGGTAATAGCCGTTCCAGAAGCCTCGGTTGAATACCGTCTTCAGCCGTTCGTCCCACGCGACCTTCTTCTCTTCGGTAAACGTCCCTTCGAGGTACGAGCGAATAGCCTCCTTGTAGCATTCCACCACCGTGCGCACATATTCGGGACCGCGTGCACGTCCCTCTATCTTGAACACCCGCACACCGGCCTCTATCATCTCGTCCATGAAACGGATGGTCTTCAGGTCCTTGGGCGACATGATGTATTTGTTGTCCACCTCCAGTTCGATGTCGCTCTCGCGGTCGCGCACCGTGTAGGCTCGGCGGCACACCTGCATGCAGGCCCCTCGGTTGGCGGAAGCGTTCAGCTCGTGCAGACTCAAGTAGCACTTGCCCGACACCGCCATGCATAGCGCCCCGTGGCAGAACATCTCTATCCGAATGAGTTCCCCCTTCGGTCCACAGATGTGGTCCTCCACTATCTGTCGGTGAATCTCCGTCACCTGTTTCAGGTTCAGCTCGCGCGCCAGCACCACCACATCGGCAAACCGGGCGTAGAAGCGTAGGGCCTCCGCGTTGGAGATGTTCAGCTGTGTGGAGAGGTGCACCTCCTGACCGATGCGGTTGCAGTAGTCCATCACCGCCACGTCCGCCGCTATCACCGCCGAGATGCCTGCCGCCTTGGCTGCATCCACGATGGTGTGCATCAGTGCGATGTCCTCGTCGTAGATGATGGTATTCACTGTGAGGTAACTCTTTATCCCGTGCTCGTCGCAGATGGAAGCGATCTCCTTCAGGTCATCTATCGTGAAGCTGTTGGAGGAGCGTGCCCTCATGTTGAGGTTCTCTATCCCGAAGTAGATAGAGTCCGCCCCCGCCTGTATGGCAGCTGCCAATGATTCGCGCGACCCCACCGGCGCCATTATTTCAAATTCGTTCAAGGTATACATCCCCATATCTTTTTGCGTGCAAAGATAATGCAAATTGAAAGCAGAACATCAAGTTTACTTGAATGTTATGCGGAGAATCAGCTTATTATTTAAAGATAATGTGGGGAATCCTTGGCAATATTCAGATTAACACATATATTTGCGGATGTAATAGACAATGTGCGAACTATGGTCAGTACGGATGTACAAAATATGATTCCAAAGATACAGCAGTTCTTTGTCGGTCAACCTATCAAGAAGGCTTGGCTCTTTGGGTCGTGCTCTAAAGGGGAAGAGACAAAGGATAGCGATGTCGACATCCTTGTAGAATACGACCGCCAAAACAACAAGATCTCCCTGATGAGGATGGCTGGAATCATGCTAAGCCTAGAAGACATCCTCCACCGTAAAGTAGACATAGTGGAAGAGAGTCGCTTGCTCCCCTTCGCAAAAGCATCTGCCGACCACGATAAATTTCTGATTTATGAGAGAGAAGGTTAGAGACAGAGGACGATTGGAACATATCCTTGAGGCTATAGAGGGCATCGAAGAATATCATGCCCAATACATGTTTGAGGATATTAAGGGAAACAAACTTATCTTTTACGGATTTACAAAGTTTGTGGAGATTATCGGCGAAGCCGTATATATGCTTACTGCCGAGTTTCGCGACTCTCATCCGGATGTCCAATGGCGTCAGATAGAACGGATGCGCCACATTTTGGTCCATGGCTATTATACAATAGATCCCGAAAGTCTTTGGAACACCATTGAAGAAGACATCCCCGAGCTAAAAACGTGGATTACCAAATATCTGAACGAGCAGACTCCACCTACGAATCAGAGTTCGAATCCGAGGTGACGCCACCTTACAACCTTATAATATCCGCAATATTCTACGCACCAGGAAAGAAAATAGCGTAGATTACTTTGGCTTATTTCAATAATTTGTATATTTGCAATGTCGGAATCCTTACTGAAAGTCCCTATGGGCTAAGGAGGGAGGAGACATACATATAATAAAGGCGTTTTTGTACGCTTTGGTTTTGACGTGTAGGAATCTAGCAGTTCACAACAATTTGTCAAAAACAAAGCAATGCGGAACGCCTCATGAGGTGTACTATATACATCAGCCTACGGGAAGGGCACATTGTGTCCATTCCTAGCGCAGGTGTATCATATAGACACTGACGTGGGGCTTTCAGTGCGTTGCTCGCTTCGACAAATTGGGCAATGCTAGGGCCTCTACACGTGGAACGGGTAACAAGACTGGCTCCATCTTCTATTGTATTCCTTCAAGAGATAGGGATGCACGCTCACCGTCAACGTTTTGTCCACGGCCTGAAACTTATGGTAGCGCAACTCCACGACTTGCCGCTGAGAGATTGCCGTGAACAGCTCCCCAAGGACGGTGGAGTTCTCGAGAGGATTCTTCGTGAAGGAGATGATCTTACGTTCGCTCTGCTTTATGCCCAGCCCTAAGCGCAGACTCTCGAGAGCCTCCAGATTGGGAAGGCCGTCGAACTGTCCGAGCAAGGAGAGCGACTCTCCCAACAGATACTTCTCGTCGTCGCTCATCTCCTTCTTGAATATGGAGAACGAGGGACTCTGGTACCGCAGGCACAGCTTGCTGAACGATTTCGGATTCTCCTTATTATATCCCGAGACCGTATACCGTTCTATCTCCGCCATGAATGGTCCTTCGTACTCCAGGTAAGTGATGTCCTTCTCTATGGTACGTCGGACCACCCCATCGGTGTTCGGGTACATCTCGGACAATCGTTTGTTCACCTCCTCGGTCAGGTCGTCGAGGGAGTAATTGTGATACCGACTGCTCAGCAGCTCGTCGAGTATCTTATATCTGGTCATCGCGTTCTTGTTGGCGGGCATAATATAATAAGGTATATATAATAATGTGTTTTTATCCGAGTTTCGCAGTTATCTCTTTATCGATATACAAACCCAATTCCAATTGTCTCTTTTCCTATTGTAATCCAACACAACCAATGCCTTTATGCGTTCATTGTTTACCACATTGTATTTCTGAACCATATTAGCTGGGATGAAGCATGTGCCTACAGACGATTTCATAAAGGCGAAGTCGTTTCTGTCTTGTTTGTTTACAATGCCATCAACAACTTTTATATGTTCAAGGTCATTGGGGAGATTTGTCTTCACAGCGTTTACAATATTGATTCTTTCATCCGCCTCTCGCGTGTAGTTAATCTTCAAAATGGAACCGACTCCTACTTTAAACCGGAATTTATAAGTCATACGTTTCCTCAGTCCGTACACAATCGTTGCCTTATGGCTATTCGGATCTATGTACGTAACTAGGGCTATGGCTTCCGCTGTACCTTCACAGAGAATACTGTTCGTGATCGCCCAAAAGTCAACCGGACTTGTCTCATTAGGCTTTACTGTGTTGAACCAGGGCTGTCGAATCCAACAATTCACCTCATACGGCAATCTCCAACCTTGAGTAGCATAACAACGCTGGAGGATATCTATATGGTATTTCGCCCTATCAAGTTGGTTCGTCTGGATATACGCCGATGCTAATATCCTTCTCACATTAACTAAAAACTGTTCTTGAGTCCTGCAATGTACCGCTCGAAGGAGGCAGGCCATTTGCTTTTCCGCATCTTGCGAAAACACCTCACTCAATAGTTGCCAAACCCAGAACTCCGAAGCTTTCCTCCTTGCGAATGGTACAATTGGCTTCAATGCATCGTCTGAATTACTGCCAAGCTTAAGGAGGAGTTTCCCGTAATAATACCCAGGGTACGTCATTTCCGGATGGTTTATCATTAAATCATCCAATTTGGGCAAGAACTTTTGAATCCGTTCTGAATCGTTTTGTTTTAACAGAGCCTTTGAATTCGCGATAAAGGCTTGTTCAGCCAAGGACATTATGCTTGTTCCACTTTGCGTCCGGAAAGAATTATAGTCTTCTTCTTGAAGGGTATTCAAGTCCCACCAATCAAAGAAATCCACCATCTCTTCCCACGCATTGAACTTAATGTATTCTCTCAGTAACGCAGAATGCCCCAAAGACGGTCCAAAGGAATAGTCTTTCAGCTTCTGAAATAATGTCGACAGTTTCAATGAAGCCTCATTGTCATTATTCGCTACAGAGTTCTTTAGGAATGAAGCTACCTGCAACTGTACATTGTCGTAAATCATTCCGTCATCGGCTACAGTAAGTAGATTAAGGTCCTTCAGCTCTTCCAGATGTTCTGTCAGTTTATCGTAATCCCCACTTTCCACATCGCTCTTTATCATATAGTATATTGCCCACCCCAAGGCGCGTTGAGACCAAACCGAATTGGGGTTTGAGGCACAATCATTTTTTGCGAGCTCGTAGGCTTCCGCCACTTGTCCCGCCCTACACATCGTCGTTATAACTCTAACTTCAGGCATATTTATTCTATTAAGCATATTTATTCTATAAAATGGTTACACAGTTCATCTAGTAATGCTTGAAACTCATCGTCTTCAGCACCATTCATCGACATCGGCTTGGCGTAGGTGACAAAGCCTTTGTTATTGATATATATCTTTATGTAAGAAAAAGCATCACTCGTTCTCATATAATAGACCACACTATAATCCTCAGGATGCTCCACCACATTGGTCATTTGTATAGACAATGTGTCGCAGGCCGATTTAATCAACGCGTAAAGCTTTTCGCGCATCTCATCCGAAGGGTTATAGTTAAACACGTATGGATAGGCTCTTTCGTTATTGAGCATAAGTTTTATCATCACAGTATGCGCGTTCGAACTCACCTCACTTGCAGGAAGGAATATTCCTCCAGCCTTGTAATAGATATTAAACCTATCTACTCCGTCAGGCGTTTGGATTTGATAAATTTCCATATAAGGTTTGCTTAGTACACCAACAACGCTGTAAGGAGTGCCTTCCATGTTTTGTACTATGCAATGATATTTCGCCCTTAAAAAGGGTTCTGCTTGAGAGTCATGAAATGGCGTAACGGGAACAGAGTCTGTAATCCTGCATTCAGCATCCATACTCTTGCACTTTTGGATGTTTTCTATGCGAAACTTCGAGAATGGTGTAATATGAGGCAGATTCGTCACAAACAAAGTCTTCTGAGCTCGCGTCGTTGCCGTATACGCCCATCGTAAACAATCGTCGCTCAGTCCTGTTCTGCCGGTGTAATCGACAAACACCTTTCCCCATTCACCTCCTTGACACTTGTGTCCAGTAACCGCATAGCCGTACTTCGCCCGAATCGCGTTGTAGTATGCATCTTTCATGAGGGCTTGGGCAAAAGCCTCAGTCCCTTGTTTTAGACTCGGATTCCTCATACAGAAGTTTATGTACAAAGCCCTGGCCTCATCTATTGACAACGATGCGACATCACTTGTCAGCAAATCTTCGAGAAGCATACATGTCATGGGGTTACCCATGGCATCAGGCACTTCTACACGGATGAAGTTGAGCGTAATGACGGTACGCTCTCTTTTACCTCCTACTTGTACATAAACAGGGGCAGACTGCTGAATCCTCTCCCCGATAGACAGCACCGGAACGAATTCTCCGTTCATACGGCCTAGTCTGTAATTGTTTTGAACAATCTGCAGAATGTCATTCACTTTAAGAGGAGCGTCTTCGCCATACAAAGACTTTCTGATATCCCGGTTATACCCGGATGCAGCCCGATTCGTATAGCAGATCAGCACACTGTCATGTTCACCCGACTCTCTCCGATAGGCTAGATACTTTTCAAGGAGCTCTTCCGGCTTTAATGTCTCTACGTCACCCTCCTTCTCTTCAAAGACCAAATGATTACGTTTGTCTTTTTTCTTCAGAAGGTCCCGAATCATCATCGCATTCTTCAGGATAACACTGTCGCCTTTCTGTCTAAGCACTTCAGTAAGCTCCGCTTCAAGCACCTTCAGATTCTTCGACTTGAAGAAATCCGCGTTCAGTGCATTGGACTCATTCTCGCCAACGGGAGGCAACTGAGCAGGGTCTCCTACGAATATTACCTTACCTCCAAACGAAGGTCGTGCGAATGTGAGCAAGTCGTCCATCAGGTTGTCAGTGCCAAAGGCATAGAGTTCATGTTCAACCTTTCGGGAGCAGACCATCGAGGCCTCATCAACGATACATACAAGGTTCCCTCCATGCTCGTTTTGAAGAACCGGGAAGACGTATTTGTATTCAGAGTCAGCCACATCCTTTACGTCTTTTGCGGTCACACATACTTTACCATATATGGCCTTATGAATGGTACTTGCCTCCTTACCAGTTTTACTCTGTAGTACTCTAGCCGCTCTACCAGTGGGAGCCATCAGCACCACTTGTCTTGTCTGCTCAAGATAGTCGGCAATGACTTTCACCATCGTGGTTTTGCCGGTACCAGCATAACCACGAAGAATAAACACTGAAGCATCGCTTTGCATGAATGCCTTTATCTGTTCAAATACATCTTTTTGTTGATTGGTTAACTCCATATACTATTGTTAATCTGTTGTAATGTCACAAGCAGGAAATTGGCGCTAAGATAATAGTTATTTCCGAATCACCATCGATAATGACAAAGAAAGATGTCATAATCACCATTTGCCAGCTATTGACTTCGCCCCGCGTCTTCTTTTGGGCAGAAAGGAATAACTCGTATCAACCCCACCCTCGCCCCTACGGCAGCTGCGTGAGCAGCAACAGGTAGCTGTAGGCACCGGTCTTCTTGCGGAGGAACTGCATGGCGCGCTTCTTCTGGGTCTTCACGGTCTCGGTGGAGATGTGGAGAGCCTCGGCTATCTCCTCATTCTTGCGGCCTTTCATATAGAGGAGGAAGACCTCACGGCAACGGTCGGGCAACTGGTCTACCAACTGGAAGAGTTGGCGGTAGAGTTCTTCCTCGAAGAAGTCGTCTTCCTCGGGGAGATGAACAGGCTCTTCGTCCTGCACACGCTGGGCGTAGTTCTGCTCCACCTCTTTATGCTTCAGGTAGTTGAGCGAGGCGTTCTTCACGGAGTTGTAGAGATAGGACTGGAAAGAGGCCAGAGAGAAGAAGGTCATGTGGTTCTCCCAGATGGTGGAGAAGAGGTCCTGCACGAGGTCCTCGGCAGGCTCCTGGGCGACGGTCCACTGCATGGCGTAACAGACCAAGGCGCGGTAGTAGCGCTTATAGAGGGTGTGGAATGCCTCCACCTCTTGCCTGTTCAGTTGTTCTATGGATACGTCTCCCTTCGCCATCGACTTCTCTCTTTGGGGGCAAAGATAGGAAGTTTTCAGCTACAAGTCAACTTTTCTAGTAAACCTAACTAGCAAAATAAATCTTCCTAGTCAGGAAAAAATATTTCTCCAGTTAGGAAAATAATCGCGCGGCTTGTACCTCACTTCGGAGGTTGGGTTGTCTTTATAACATATAGCGGAACTATTTCGAATATGGAACAGTACATCAAAGACCTTATCTATCTGAAGTTGACACAAGGGCTCACACCGCAGGAACAGCAGGTGCTGGACCAGTGGGTGCGTCAATCGGCTGCCCACCAAGCCTTCTACGACCGCCTCATGGGCGACACCCGCTTTGTGGAGCGCTACGAGCAATACAGCCGCATCGACGACGAGGCGGCTTTCCGCCAGTTCAGCCAACGGCACGGACTCACGCCCCAGCGCCACCGTGTCAATCTTTGGAAGTATGCGGCCATATTGCTGTTGCCGCTCCTCATCGCAGGGGGCGTATGGATTTACTATTCCACAAACCGCACCGAAGTGCCCGACGAAGTGGCGCAACTGATGCTCCAGTCGGAGCAGTGCGGCAAGAGCCAGGCCACACTCATCACCGAGCAGGGCGAGGAAATCGTGCTGCAGAAGCAACAGCAGAAGGTGGAATACGCCATGAAGGCCGAGCACGCAACGGCCGCCGCAGACTCCCTACCCCACCACACCGCACAAGCCAATCCGGTACAGACACTGAAGACACACGCCGACAGCGAGTTTTGGATCACATTGGAGGACGGCACCTCGGTGCACCTTAATTACGATACACGCCTAACGTTCCCGGTGCATTTCAGCAGCGGACAGCGTGTGGTGTATCTAGAGGGCGAGGCTTACTTCATCGTGAAGAAGGAGCAGGACCGTCCGTTCCGCGTGCTCACCCCGCATGGTGCGGTGAAGGAGTACGGCACGTCGTTCAATGTGAACACCTTCAGCGGCGGTTGCACAAAGGTCGTCCTGGTGGAGGGTTCCATCGGCGTCACCCCACGGGAGGGAGGCGAGCAGATGATGAAGCCGGGTCAGTTGGCGGTGATGAGCGACTCGTCGCCCGTGGCCACCATCGAGCAGGTGAACGTGGACTCCTACGTGGCTTGGAACAAGGGACGTTTCGTGTTCGAGGAGTGTTCGCTCAAGGAGCTGATGCAAGTGGTCGCCAACTGGTACGGCGTGGGGCTCGACTTCCGCTGCGAGGAGTGCGGCGAGACGCGCTTCACGGGCGACATGGACCGCTACGGCTCGCTGGCCTCGGTGCTGCAGGCCATCAGCAAGGCCACCTCGCTGCACATGGAATTGAAGAATAATACTATAATAGTAACAAGTGTAATTAACTAAAAACAAACAAGAACAATGCGAAGAGAGAAAAGTAGACAGCTGGTATTTGCCCTCTGCCTGTCCCTTTGGCTATTTGTCCCCGTGGGGATGGAGTCGATGGCGGCGCAGCCAAGTACCATGCGAGTGACACTGAATCTCCGGTCGGTGACGGTCAAAGAGTTTTTCGACAACGTGAAGTCACAGACAGGAATGAGTTTTATGTACAGTGTGGAGCAGGTGAAGAATATGGGAGCCATATCCGTCAGCTGCAAGAACCGCCCCGTGACGTCGGTACTCGACGAGGTGCTGGGCGCGGGCTCCTACTCGTACAGCGAAGGGAGTAACATCATCACCCTCAACCGCGCGCAGCAACCCCAGAACGGGAAGCGGACGCTCTCCGGAGTGGTGAAGGACGAGGACGGAATGCCCCTGCCGGGTGTGGCCGTCTTCATGAAGGACAACCAGGCGGTGCACACCGTGACCGACATCGACGGTAACTACACGTTGGAGTTGCCCAAAGAGGGCGGCATCGTCACCTTCTCGTACATCGGTATGAAGCGCCTCACCTACGTGGTGAAGGCCGGCGACCGCAACCTGACCTACAACGCGAAGCTGGAGAGCGACACCAAAATAGAAGAGGTGGTCGTGACAGGTATCTACACCCGTAGCAAAGAGAGCTTCACCGGATCGGCTTCCACTTACACAAAGAAGGAGTTGCAGAAGGTAGGTACCACCAACGTGCTGCAGGCACTGAAGACGGTTGACCCTGCCTTCGCCGTGCTCGACGATACGGAGTACGGTTCGGACCCGAACCACCTGCCCAACATCAACATCCGCGGTAAGAGCAGTATGCTGGGTACGCGCGACGAGTTGGAGAACGACCCCAACCAGCCGCTCTTCGTCCTCGACGGCTTCGAGTCTACACTGTCAGCCATCAACGACCTCGACATCAACCGCATCGAGAGCATCACCATCCTGAAGGATGCTGCCTCCACAGCCATCTACGGTTCCAAGGCAGCCAACGGCGTAGTGGTAGTGGAGACGGTGAAGCCCAAGGCAGGCAAGCTGCAGGTGAGCTACAACGGCAACTTCAACGTGACCATGCCCGACCTCTCGAGCTACGACCTGATGGACGCTGCCGAGAAGCTGGAGTTTGAGCGTCTGGCAGGCCGCTACGACGTAAACATCGTGGAGACTCCGAACCGCACCAGCAAAGAGATAGAGCTGACGGAGATGTACTACGACCGCCAGCGCACCATCGCCGAGGGTGTGGACACCGACTGGCTGGCTCAGCCCGTGCGTGTGGGCCTCAACCAGAAGCACTCACTCTACGTGATGGGTGGCGAGGAGCATTTCATGTTCGGCATCGGTGGTGCCTACAACGGCGTGACCGGAGCCATGAAAGGTTCCGACAGAGAGGTGCTGAGCGGCAACATCGACCTCATCTACCGCATCAAGAAGTTCCAGTTCAGCAACAAGTTCTCCATCAGCAGCGCCGACTATAGCAACCCCGTGGTAACCTTCAGCACATGGGCAGAGGCAAACCCCTTCTATAAGATGCGCAACAGCGACGGCACCATTCCGCAGTGGCTCGAGTACAGCGACGAGTTCGTGCAGGCCAACCCGCTATGGGACTCTAGCCTCAACAGTTACAACAAGGGCGAAAGCGTCACTTGGAACAACTCCTTCATGGCCGAGTGGAGCCCCACGGCCGAGTGGAAGGTACGAGGCAAGTTCGGCATCGTCTACACACTCGATGATACAAGCAAGTTCACCTCACCCGAGAGCAGCTCACAAGTGCTCAGCAAAGAGGCCCTGAAACGAGGCGAGTACAAGGCCACCGAGACCCGCACAAAAACGTACGAGGGCGAGTTGACAGCCACCTGGGCCAAACTCTTCAACGAGAAGCACCGCATCAACTTGGTAGTCGGCGGCAATGTCTACAGTTCAGAGTCCACCTACAGTGGCTTCACGGCAGAGGGCTTCCCATCGGGCGACTTCACGCTGCCCTCATTCGCAGGCGGTTACCCCGACGGTTCCACACCTACCTACGAGGAGAGCATCTCCCGCTCGCTGAACGGATTCCTCAACATGGGATACTCCTTCGACGACCGCTACCTGATGGACATCAGCTTGCGCGAGAACGGTTCATCGGTGTTCGGCAGCAGCAACAAGTACAGCACCACCTGGTCCGTCGGTCTGGGATGGAACCTCCACCGCGAGAAGTTCGTCATGGAGAAGTTGCCCTTCATCAGCTACTTCAAGCTCCGTGCCTCCATCGGTAACCCGGGTAACCAGAACTTCGACTCTGGCCGCACGTTGCTTACCTACGCGCTGAAGTCGGGCATGCTCAACTACTTTGGTATCGGTGCCCTGCCCGACCAGGTCGGCAACGCCCTGCTGAAGTGGCAGATTACCCAGGATAAGAACATCGGTTTCGACCTCTCGCTGTTCGACAACCGCTTCTCACTCACCCTCGACTATTACCACAAGGTGACCGACCCCTTGCTGATCAACATCACAATGCCGCTCTCCTCGGGTACCACGGAATACTACACCAATGCCGGCGAGCAGACCTCGCAGGGTCTCAACTTCTCGGCCGTGTACCACATCCTGCGCGACTATGACAACCGACTGCTGTGCTCTGTCCGCGCCACGGGACGCACCCAGAGCATCCGCATCGACAAGATCGGCGACAGCCTGAGCACGTTCAACAACAGCGGCCGCGGCACACACACGCAACGCTACTACGACGGTTCCGACCCCGACGACATCTGGGTGGTACGCTCAGCAGGCATCGACCCCGCCACCGGTAAGGAGCTCTTCTACACCAAGGACGGCGGCTACACCTACGACTACTCCTACGACAACGAGGTGAAGGTGGGCAACACCCGCCCCGACATCGAAGGTGTGCTGGGCACATCGTTCACCTGGAAAGGCCTCAGCCTCAGCCTCAACTTCCGCTACCAACTGGGAGCCGACGTGCTCAACGAAGCCGTGCTCAACAAGGTGGAGAACGTCAACCTCTACTACAACCAGGACCGCCGCGCCCTCTATCAGCGTTGGCAGAAGGCTGGCGACTTGGTACAGTTCAAGGACATCCGCGACAGCAACAGCTCGCCCATCACCTCGCGTTTCGTACAGCGGGAGAATGTCCTCTCACTGGAGTCCGCTCAGGTGGAGTATGAGTTTATCGACGGCTGGATACGCGACCTGGGACTGAGCAGCATGAAGGCTTTCGTCTCCATTCGCGACGCCTTTCGCTGGTCCACCGTCCGCACCGAGCGTGGTACGGAGTATCCGTACGCACGCACCTTGGAGGCGGGATTGTCTATTAACTTCTAAAAAACACTGAATCGATGAGAAAGAAAATATACATAGCTTTAGCTGCCCTGACGATGTGTCTGTCGTCGTGCGACAGTTTCCTCGAAGTGACCCCGAGCGACAAGCAGACCGCCGAGCAACTGTACAGCTCCAAGTCGGGCTACTACACAGCGCTCAACGGCATCTACGACGGGCTCGCCTCCACTTCGCTCTACGGACAGGAGATGACCTGGGGAGCCATAGACGTGCTGAGTAAGCGTTACGCCGCCCCTACGGGAAATACCGCCTATCAGGACATCATCAACAACTCGCTGTCGACGGCCAGCGCAGCGCCTATCTTTTCCGCCATTTGGGAAGACGCTTACGAGCTGATACTGGCCTCCAACCTGCTGATGGACCAGATTGACAAACGCGACGCCACCATCCTGCCCGACCAGGAGGCACAACTGATGAAGGGTGAGCTCTACGCCATCCGCGCGTTCCTCCACTTGGATATGCTCCGCCTGTTCGGCCCCGTGATGTACACCGACCCCACGGCGCTCTCCATCCCCTACAACGAGTCGTCGCAAGTGACCGCACTGGACCTGCTGCCGGCCAACGAGGTGATAGAGAAAATCATACGCGACCTCGACGAGGCCGAGACGCTGCTCAGCACCACCGACCCTGTCATCACCGACGGCCCGTTGGCTTCGGAGGGCAGCGACACGGACAATGTGCAGCTGCGCTACCGCCAGTATCGCTTCAACTACTACACCGTCATTGCCCTGAAGGCCCGCGCCTACATCTGGGCCAACGACAACGCCAACGCGTTGGCACAGGCCAAGCGGTTGATTGAGGACGACAAGGTGCAGAGCTACTTCCCTGCCGTGGACCCCAACTCACTGTTGGCCAACAGCAGCAATCCCGACCGTGTGTTCTCCTCGGAGGTGCTCACCGGCATCTACATGAAGACGCGCGACAACGTTTACTCGAGCCACTTCTCGCCGGACGCGTCGAACTACAACCGGCTGCAGCCCTATTCGCTCTACGTACTTGGTAACATGTTCACCATTCCTCTGTTCAGCATCACGGAGACCAGCAGCGACTACCGCTTCCAGTCCCAGTGGGAGGCATCGAGCGCGGCCGGCAGCCAGGGCTACATCTTCACCAAGTATAAGGCCATCGACCAGCCCGACCCCAACGACGAGGACTCGGAGTACTTCTACGCCAAGATGATTCCTCTGGTGCGTCTGCAGGAGATGTACTACATTGCCGCCGCCTGCGAGGAGAACCCCACGGACCAACTGAAATGGTTCGACGCGGCTCGTGCCCGCAGAGGTTGCTCACCCAGCATGTATGTCAGCTACTACTGGGCTTACGGCTACGGACGTGTCTTCCTGACGAACGAATTTATGCGTGAGTTCTATGGCGAGGGACAGTCCTACTACTTCTTCAAGCGTCTGCCGGTCATAACGGGATACGACCCGGGAATGGTTATCTACTACTTCAACGGCTCGGCTCAGGCCAGCACCACGGTAGCTACCCCGCCGTTGCCCGAAGACGAAATGAAATAACCCCTAAAAAAGAACAAAGATGAAACTTAAGAATACATTCTATCTCTTGCTGATGGCCCTAGCGGTGGGCGCATGCAGCAAGGATGACATCCACACATTTGACCTGGAGGACAGCGGCATCTACTTCCAGTACGGCGGCCAGACCCGGCTCTACGAGAACATCGACGCCTACGTAGACTCGCTGAGCTACTCCTTCAGCACCGCCCGCGAGGACTTGACCGACACCATCCTCTACACCCGCGTACGCACCATGGGCAAGGTACGCGACTACGACCGCACCTTCAGCGTCAGTGTCGACGCGGAGGGCACCACCGCTGTGGAAGGTGTGCACTACTCGATTGACTACAGCCAGGCAGTAATCCCCGCCGGCGAGAGCGAGATGAACTTCCCCGTGAAGTTCATTCGCACGGCCGACCTGATGGACAAGCGCGTGACGCTCACCCTGCGGCTCAACGACAACGAGAACTTCAAGGTCTACTTCGACGAACAGAAGAACACCAACATCTACAACGCCACCGGCTCGCAAATTCATGCCAGCACGTTCAGGTTCATTGTCAGTGAGATCTACACCAAACCCGGCTATTGGGACTACATGGATGAGCTGGGCACCTGGTCCGTCACCAAGATGCGCCTCATCAACAAGATGTTCGATGTGCCCATCGAGGACTGGAACCGCGGTGGATACTCCGACAGCAAGGTGCAGAGCGGCTACGCTGTGCCTTGGGCCTTCAAGCTGCGCAAGTATCTGCAGGAAGCCGCCGACAGCGGCAACCCTGTGAAGGACGACGACGGCTCGTACATGCAGCTCGGCACAGGCTACGAAGTGGATTACAGTGCTTACTTATAACGAAGGAGGATAATGATTATGAGAAAAAACATGATATGGAAAAGCCTTTGCCTCATACCGCTCTTCTTGACCGGTTGCATCGACGACAAGGGCAACTATGACTATAACGAGGTGGCCGAACTGACCATCTCTAACGTGCCCGAGCTGATAGAGGTGCTGGGCTACGTGGAGCGCATACAGGTGTCGCCCAAGATTGTCTCCTCACTGGAGGGTGAGATAAAAGCCGGCGACCCCAACTTCACAGTGCAGTATCGCCTGGGCTACAAAGGCATGGGCTCGCTGGGCGGATATGACTACGAGAACTCCCAGAGCATCGCCTTCGTGGACGTGACCCCGGAAAGCGGATTCGACCTGGACATCCCCGCCAATTACCTGCCCGAGTCGTACGTCTGCTGGATGACGGTGACGGACAACCGCACGAACGTGACCACCTCCAAGCAGTTCTACATCAACGTGAGCTCCACCACCTCCGAGGGTTGGCTGGTGCTCTGCAACGAGGGTAGCGAGGAGCGTGCCCGCGTGGACATGATCTCGCAACTTACCTCCACCCGCATAGAGGCCATCCACGATGTGGCCAACGGTATGCCCGAGACACACCACGCCACCTGCATGAGCTTCGTGCCCAAGCAGAGCAACCCAGGCGACGTCATCACAGTGTTCACGCACGAGAAAGACTATGAGCTCGACCAGGAGACCCTAGAGTCGGACGACTCCAAGGACTTCAACCTGAACAACTTCTCCATCGAGCCGGGCGAGACGCTCTTTAAGGAGTACACCTTCGCCGCCTCGTCCTACACGTGGCTGATGAAGTACCGCTTCGGCTTTGCCGAGTCGGGCAACGCCTACTGTCTGGTTGGCGGTAGCGCCGGCGAGGCATACGGTCTGCCCATCAACACCACCGAGCCGGGCATGGACGTGGAGTTCCGCGTGGCCCCCTACTGCGGCTACAGTTGGATACGTCCGTGGTCGGGCTCCTACGCCGCCAACGTGCTGTTCTACGACATTGACAACAAGCGGTTCGTCTACTTCAACGGCGGTTCAAATTTCTACAGCGAGTACCTCTGCATGTTCCCCATCGACGACCCCGAGGGTGCCCTCTTCTCCTACACCACCGGCAAGGATATGGTCTACATGGAAGGCACGAGTCGCAACGGACTGGTGTGTGCCATCCTGCAGGATGCCGCCGGCAACCGCTCGCTCTATGGCATCAACATGGCTGGCACCAAACCTGCGCAGGAACTCTACATCGACAAGGTGGAAGCCCCTGATTTCGACAAAGCCACCTCGTTCGCTTTCTACAGCAAGGGCCCGCTCATGTACTATGCCGTGGGCAACAAGGTCTACCAGTACAACTACGCCACCAAGGCCTACCGCCAGGTGACGGAAGTGGCTCTGGGCGCCAACGAGGAGATTACGCAGATCAAGTTCAACCTCTTCCGTACGGCTGTCTACAGCTCGCTCAACAAGTATGGCAACGACGAGTTCATGAACAAGCAGTATCAACTCATCGTCTCGTCGTACGACAACACCGCCTCGGGCACGGATGGCGGCAAGGTATCGTTCTACAACATCGCGCAGGACGGACTGGACTACACCGTCAGCAAGGACACTGAGTACACCGGCTTTGCCAAGATTGTGGACGTGGTCTACCGCGAGCGTACCAACTAATCAGAAACATCAATAACCACAAAAACAGATGAAATTAAACACATTACTCAACGGAAGCATGGCGGTCGCACTATTGACCGCCTGTGCTCCCCAACTGCCTAAGGACAGTTACCTCATCGAGGGCACCATCAACGGCATGGAAGGCCAGGAGATTTACCTCTCCTACTCCACCGACTCCGCCTACGTATGCGACACCGCCGTCATCACCAACGGCACCTTCAAGTTCGAGGGTAAGCAGAACGTTCCCGCCCGCCAGGCCGGACTCTTCACGGGCGACCAGCGCGACTGGATGAATTCCTACCGCTGCGAGTTCTACATGGAGCCGGCGCACATGACCATCGCCATCGACACCGCCTCGTTCCGCACTCCGGTCATCACAGGCTCTGTCACCCAGGCCGAGTACGACTCGCTGGGCATCGGCCAACTGTCGTGCCAGATGATGGACATCTACAAAGTGGCACAGCGAGAGGCCGACAAGGCGAAGCGTGACTCACTGCAAGCCCTCACCGAACCCCTGCGCGAGCAGTACCGTAAGCTGATTGACGACTTCATCGCCACCCACCACGACTCGTTCCTTCTGCCCAGTTTCCTGAGAGACCGGATGAGCCAGATGTCCTACGACGAGATGAAGGCCGCATACGACAGCCTCTCCGACCGTGTGAAGCAGTATGGCGACCTGAAGGAGTTCGTGAAGGAAATGTCCGCTCAAGAGCGCATCTTGCCGGGTAAACCCGCTCCGGACATCTGCAAGGACGACGTGAACGGCGACACCGTCAGCATCTCCTCGTTGAAAGGCAAATACGTGTTACTGGACTTCTGGGCCAGCTGGTGCAAGCCTTGCCGCGCAAGTTTCCCGCATGTGAAGGCTCTCTACGAGAAGTATCACGCCAAAGGTTTCGAGGTGTTCTGCGTGGCCGACAACGACGGCCAGACCGACGCTTGGAAGAAAGCCATCAAGGACGACGGTGTGGAGAAGTTCTACCACGTGCTGCGCGGTCTGAAGATGGACCCCAACAATCGTAGCTACGACCGCACCAACGACGTGAGCGACAAGTACGCCGTTCACTACCTGCCTACCAAGTTCCTCATCGACAAGGATGGCAACATGGTGGGCAAGTTCGAGGACGAGGAGCTGGATGCCAAACTGAAGGAGATTTTTGGTGAGTAATCCCCTCCCTTTAACCTGAACCTTACGACTACTTGAGAATATTCTCTCTCTTAATATCTCGGGCGGTGGATGGCTGCAATCGCAGGCCGTTCACCGCCCGCTTCTTATCATCCACACGAGGGTTACCCAAAGAAAAGTCGTTCGTTCGCTTGCTTTTCCACGATTGGAGCATTATATTCGCACGATGGTAGGCGGGGGCGCACACGATGGTAAAGCACAGCGTATCACTATATTATAGAAACAATCCCCACTATCGATCGCTATACTTCACACTACTTTTAGGAGTCTCTATTCAAAGTCACTAAACATGTGTTCAAAGTCACTAAACACATGTTCAATGACTTTGTACGTGTGTTCAAAGACTTTGAACAGAGATATCGACTGGGCTCATGGGCAATTTTGTATGGCCTCGAGACCTATCGCGAGCATACTCATTACCCATCGCCGTCGGTCGCGTGTGTAGTCACCATTGATGGCTCTCGTCGGACTTATACTCGCCGAACAGCCAGTAGCGTCCCCCATCCTCCACGATGCAGGCACCATGGGCATTCACGATGTTTCCCTGCTCATCGAACCAAGGCACACCATTGTTTAGAGTCTGCTGTTGCGCGGTTTGCGCCATACCCATCAGGCAGGCCACACACAGCAGCAGTATGCATATTAAATATTACGGAGAATACTCACTTTATCCGTCAATCTTCACAAAGTGAGTCCTCCTCTACCCTAGCGAATGCGAGGGGCGGAGGAGGACTCTATCTGTTCTGTCAGCAAGTGTTGTCAGTCGCGGTTGTCGATGTAGACTTCCAGCAACTTGGACTGTCCGTTGGGGTTGTGGGGCGTCACCTGCAAGTCAGCCACCGAAGCAGGTACAAGGCAGCTGTAACCTTCGGACAGCTCGATGCTCTCCACAGCGGGTTGCGCCTCCGTGCCCTGCGCCTTCACTTGGATGGTGCAGTTGCCCTCCATGCAAACGTAGATGACGAAGGAGTCGAAGGAACGCAGCGCACGAGGGGTGGCAGCGTTCACCTCCAGCAGGTTCACCACAAAGTACTTGTTCACCACGATGGGGACGGGCGTGTTGACGCGGTGCTCGTAACGGGTGCAGTAGTTGTCGTACACATGGTAGTCGATGGCATCCTTGGCCTGCTCGGTGTGGAGTTGGCGCGGCTTGCCGTCCAAGCCCGGACGATTGTAGTCGAAGATGCGGTAGGTCACATCGCTACTCTGCTGTATCTCGGCGAGCAGGATGCCTCCGCAGATGGCGTGCACACGACCGGCAGGGATGAAGAACACATCGCCCGGCTTCACCTCGTGGGCAGCGAGCACATCGCAGATGGTGCCGTCCTCTATGCGGCGGCAGTACTCCTCCTTCGTAATGGCGGTCTTGAATCCGGAGTAGAGTTTGGCTCCGGGCTCGGACTTGATGATGTACCACATCTCCGTCTTGCCGAAGGTGTTGTGACGCTGACGGGCCAAGGTGTCGTCGGGATGCACTTGGATGGAGAGATCCTTGGCAGCATCGATAAACTTCACAAGGATGGGGAATTGCTCACCATACAGCTGGCACACCTTCTCACCCATCAGACGCGGACCATACTCCTGCGTGAGGGCAGCCAGGTCGCGACCTGCCAACGGGCCGTTGCTGACGATGGATTTACTGCTGGGCACGGCACTGATCTCCCAGCTCTCGCCCACCGGTTCATCGTCGGCAGTCAGTTTCTTCATAGGTTTCAAATGGGTTCCTCCCCACACCGTGGTGTGGAAGTTGTTCTCGAACAACAGAGGGTAAAGCTCCTCGGGTTTAGTTTTGTCTTTGTTCATCGTTATTTAGTCTTTATTGTCACACAATCGTTTTCACGTGGCTAAGGTAGACATATTTTATGACAGGGAGGGGTTATTTAGGGCACAATCTCGAAATAGTCCGCCTTATCGGTCAAATAATCTCCTATGGGGTTGACTGTTCTTCACTAATTTTGCACCATCTAATCGGAGTGCCCCACACATGGCGGCAGCATCGAGACGACGATTATTATTTATACATATATATAACTTACTACCATGAAGAAAATCATACTGACAGCTGGACTTTGTCTGACCCTCGGCATCGTGTCGGTCGGGACAACGGCCAAGAACAAGCACGAAGATGCGCGTGAGCTGCGACTGAAACGGGTGGTTGACTCTCTCTACAACAAGATGTCGACCGAGGAGCGTGTGGCTCAGATATACGGCATGCGCCCTCGCGACGTGATGGACAAAGGCAAACTCTCGCTGAAGAAATGTCGCCAGCGCATTCCCTACGGCATAGGCCATGTGTGTCAATACGCCTGTGCGCTGGACCTTGACCCGAATGAGCTGCGCGACTTCGTACGCGACTTGCAAAATTATCTGATTACCGAAACCCCATCGGGCATCCCCGCCATCTTCCACGAGGAGGCCATCACGGGACTGGCAGCCAAGGGAGCCACCATCTATCCGCAACAGTTGGGTGTGGCCTGCACCTGGAATCCCGAGTTGGCAACAGTGAAGACCGAACAGACCTCCGAGGTGATGCGACAGGCTGGTGCCACACTGGCACTATCGCCAATGGTGGACCTCATCCGCACCGCCCACTGGCCCCGCATTGAGGAGTCCTACGGCGAGGACAGCTACTTGAGTTCCGCCATGGGCGTGGCCTTCGTCAAGGGTCTGCAGCGTGGGGACTTAAGTAAAGGCGTAGCCGCATGCTCCAAGCACTTCCTGGGCTACGGCGGCGGTTCCACCCTGTCGTGGAAAGAGATTTACGAAGAAGACCTGATGCCGCACGAAGCCATGATGCGCCAAGCCGGTTCGAAAGTGGTAATGACCTCCTATGGTAAATTCCGCGGCCAACAGGCAGTCACCAGCGACACATTACTCAATAAACTGATTCGCGGTTACCTCGACTTCGACGGACTGGTGGTGAGCGACTATGGCTCAGTGAGCTACGCCAGCCAGAAGGGCAATCCCGACATACTGAAACAGCGCGCCATAGAGGCAATAGCCGCCGGCAACGATGTGGAGCTGCCCGGCAACACCAGCTACAAGTATCTGCCCGAGTTGCTGGAGAAGGGACTGGTGGACAGCGTGAAGTTTGAACAGTCGGTGAAGCGGGCATTGATGCTGAAGGCACGACTGGGACTACTCTCAGCCGACCGCAAGCTATGTGGCGAGGGCGACCTCGACTTCGACCGACCGGAGTGGCGCAAGACCTCGTACGAACTAGCCTGCCAATCGGTGGTGATGCTGAAGAACGACAACGTGTTACCCCTCTCGCAACACAAAGGCAAGAAGATAGCCCTGGTGGGACCCAATGCCAACACCTTCTGGTGCATGCTGGGCGACTATACCTACCAGTCGATGCAAGCCTTTTGGTGGGGTGGCAAGGTGGACGGAGCGAATCCGAAGGTTGTCACCCTCTACGAAGCACTGAAGGAGAAAGCCGGCAATGAGTATACGTGGGGCTACGAGCGTGGCTGCGACTGGAGTGCTGCCAACGAGTCGTCCATCATCCGTTCGGGTGGAGACCCTCGCAGCGAGCGTCTGAACATGATGCTGATGGAGTCATCAGACCCCACCAACCGCGAGGCAGCCATCAAGTTGGCAGCAGAGAGCGACGTGGTGATTGCCGCCTTGGGCGAGAACCCTACCCTCTGTGGCGAGGCTCGTCAGCGCAAGGGCATCCGTTTGCCGGGCGACCAGGAGAAGTTCTTGAAGGAGCTGATAGCCACAGGCAAGCCCGTCGTGCTGGTGATGTTCGGTGGTCGTCCGCAGGTGATTGACGAGGTGGCGGGTCAATGCGCCGCCATCCTGCAGGCATGGTACCCGGGCGAAGAGGGCGGCAGTGCCGTGGCGGACGTGCTGCTGGGCAAAGTCAACCCCTCGGGCAAACTCTGCGTGAGCTATCCGAAGACCGAGGAGAAAGGACTGTTCAGCTACAACAACGGCCAGACCTCCGACAACGTGGCCTATCCGTTCGGCTTCGGCCTCTCCTACACCACCTTTGCCTACAGCGACATCAATGTTCCTGCCAAGGCCAAGATGAAAGACAAATGCATTGAGGTAAGTTGCCGTGTGAAGAACACTGGCAGCCGTGAGGGCACCGAGGTGGTGCAACTCTATCTGTCGCCCGCCGCCGGCCAGCCGCTGAAGCCCATCCAACTGAAAGGTTTCAAGCGTGTGACGCTGCAACCGGGCGAGAGTCAAGAGGTGACCTTCAAAGTATCGCCCCGCCTGCTGGCCTATTACAACGGTGCTGGTTGGACAGTAGCCGATGGAGCCTATGAGTTCAAGATAGGAGCCTCATCAGCGGACATCCGTCTGAAGGCCGCCTGCCAGCTCACCGGCAAGGAGCTGAACTTCGCCCGCCGGGAGACATTCTTCTCGGAATAAGGGAATACCAAGTCCTTCTATCGTCACGGGCTACGAATGTCCACGGCGCATACGCAACGAAGCACGCTTTGTAGTATGAAAGCGTGCTTCGTTGCATTTGTATCAATCCTCCCGGTCATCAGTCCGTACATATTTCTGATTACGACTCCTTGGGTTGCCAGGAAGAGTCATTTTCAACAGACCCCCCTCAATCATTGGATTGATATAGAGATTCATAGCGTTTTCCCTATCTTTTTACCCTACATGCTGCAGGATGTCATATAAAGACCTTGGCTCTGCACAAAACTCCAGAATTTGCTCCTCCCTCAAGCCTTTCTTGTCCGGTACTTCTTGTCGGGTTACGACAAATGTAACGTCCTACACCACGCTACTCCAATTAGTTTCCTCCACAATGGCTCTTGTAGTCGCTGGGCGACACGCCTTTGACCTTCTTGAAGCAGCGGCTGAAGTACTTCGGGTCGGTGAAGCCGGTCATGTAGGCTATTTGGGAGAAGGTGTAGTCGGTGCTCTCTATGAGCTGGGCGGCTCGCTTGATGCGCATCTCGCGGACGAAATCCACGGGGGTGACGCCTACGATGGTCTTCAACTTGCGGTAGAATATGCTGCGGCTGAGACAGAGATGAGCGGCAAAGTCATCTATCGTCAGCTCGGAGTTGTCCATCTGCTCCTCGAGGAACTCCATCACCTGCTTCATGAAGTGCTGGTCGTACTGGTACGACTCGGGCTGCGAGGGTTCCCAGGTAACCTCACCCTGCTGTTCCTCCGCCTTACCGGATTCAGCAGGAGCGGCCGTGGAGAGTTGCTTCATCAGCAACTCTTGCAGTTGCTTCCGCTTTTGGAAGAAGGAGGCGATGCGAAGCTTCAGCAGTGAGGAGCTGAAGGGCTTGGTGATGTAGTCGTCGATGCCTTGCTCCAGGGCGGCAATGCGGTCGTCCAGAGCGGACTTGGCGGAGAGCAGTATCACGGGTATGTAGCAGGTGTCGGCATTCTCCTTCAGACGACGTACCATCTCCAGTCCGTCCATCACGGGCATCATCACGTCGCTGAGTATCATGTCTGGGATGTTCTCCGTTGCCAGGCGCAGTCCCTCCTCGCCGTTGGATGCCAACAGCACGGAGTAGGTTTGCGAAAGGGTGCGTTTGAGGAAAGTCCCCAGCTCGCGGTTATCCTCCACGATGAGGATAGTCTGGCGTTCCTCTTCAGGAGCATCGCCCTCCCCTGCCGCTTCGGATGTCCCATCGTTCTCGAGGGTTGGGTTGATGAAGCCCTTGTTCTGCTCCTCCACAAGCGGTTCGTTGGCAGAGTCTGACACAGACTCCTCGCCATCGGAGAGTATCAGTTCGGCATGAGGGTCTGCCTCATACTCCGCACGGGCAATGGGGATGTCCACACGGAAACAGCTGCCCTGACCGGGAGTGCTCTCCACATCGATGGTAGCGTGGTGCAGGGTTACCAGTTCCTTCACCAGGGAGAGGCCGATGCCCGACGAGGGTTGCAGCAGGTTGCGGCTACGGCTCAAGGTCTCGAACCGCAGGAAGAGCGACTTCAACTTGTCGGAGGCAATGCCTATGCCCTCGTCTTTCACAGAGATAACCACCTTCCCCGTCTCTTTCCGAACCTCCAGACGGATGTGTTTGTCCGGCAGAGTGTACTTGAAGGCATTGGAGAGCAGGTTGAAGACGATAGTCTCCACCTTCTCGCGGTCTATCCATCCGTACGCCTCATCGTGCGGCGCATCGATGGTGTAGGTGATATGTTTCTCGTCTGCCATAGGCTGGAAGTTCTCGCCCACCTTCCGTACGAAGGAGACAACGGGCGTCTGCTCCACGAGCAGTTTCATCTTGTTGTTCTGTATCTTACGGAAGTCCAGTATCTGGTTCACCAGGCGCAGCATGCGCTCGGTGTTCTTATAGACGAGGGTGAGGTTCTCGCGCACGAAGGGAGAGATGCTCTTGTCCTCGAGCACTTCGCTTACGGGGCTGGCGATGAGGGTCAGTGGGGTGCGCAGTTCGTGGGACACGTCGGTGAAGAACCGCAACTTGATGTTGGAGAGTTCCTGCTCCATGTCCACCTGATGACGTAGACGATAGATGAAGAAGAAGATGTAGGCGGTGACGCCAGCTATGAGCAACAGCAGAGCCAGATAGACAAGCCACGCCCAGGGTGTCTCCCAGAAGGTGGGGAGGACTCGGATGGGGAGGGTGCGCACATTGTCCACCCACACGCCGTCGCTGTTGGTGGCCTTCACCTGCAGGCGGTAGTCGCCGGGAGGCAGGTTAAGGTAGTTGGCCATGCGTCCGTCGTTGTTGTAGTTCCACTCCTCCTCCAGCCCTTCGAGGCGATAAGCGTACTGGATGTCCTGCGGATGGGTATAGTCGAGGGCGGCAAAGCGCACACTGAGGTTACGCTCGGAGGGGCGCAGCGAGAGTTGCTCCAGTTCGTCGGCATCGGCGGAGAGTCGCTTGCCGTTCACCCGCAGTTCGGTAAGCACCACGGGCGGCACATAGTCGCTCTTCACCATCTTCCGGGGGTCGACACGCATCACACCGCCATCCGTGGCGAACACCAGATGGTCGTCGGCGTCCAGGGCAGGCAACGCCTCGGTGAAGTTCATGCCCTTGTGCAGGAAGTTGAGGTTGAAGTTGCTGAAGCTCTCCGTGGCAGGGTCGAACTGTGTGAGGGATTTCTCCGACACTATCCACAGCCGGCGCTGCGCATCTTCTACCATGCTCAGCACAAAGGTAGACTCCAGTCCATTCTGCTCGTTGTAGTTGCGAAACTGGATGCGGTTGCTCAGCAGTTTGTCCGACAACACCTTGTTCACACCGAAGGAGAAGGTGAGCAGATAGACGTCGCCTGCCGAGGTTTGGAAAATGTGCATGATGTCGTTGCCCGCCAAGGAGGTCTCCACGGTGTCGTCCTGTATGTTGTGGTAGAACTTCACCTTCTCGGGGTTGGAAAAGTCGGACGAGAAGGAGACGAGGCCGAAGGTGGTGCCCACGAGTATGGTGCCTCCGCTGGTCTCCATCATGCAACGGATGTTGTTGCAGTTCTTCGACGGATAGCTGCGGAAGGCATTGTGGTAGTTGATGAAGCGAATGTGGCCCGCCTCGGACTCCAGCAGGTTGAGCCCCTCACCGTAGCAACCTATCCAGAGGCGGTCGTGGCTATCGGTGATGATGGAGTAGATGTCGTTGCCGCTCAAGCTATAGGGGTCGTCCGCTTGGTGGACGAAGCGCTGCACCTGATAGCCGCTACTGCTACCACCACGGGGTGTCAGGCGGAAAAGTCCACCGCCGCGGGTACCCAACCAAAGGGTGCCGTCCTTCTGCTGACAGATGGTATAGACATTCTGGTTGAATGGTGTGGCCGAAGGGGTGATGTTTCCGTCCGGTGTGAGGTAACCCTGCAGGATGCCGTCGGGCCGGTAGATGCGTACGTGTTTGCTCTTGGAGCAGACCCACATGCGTTTCTCCTTGTCCTTGAAGAGGGCTCGCGTCTCCGTGTGCTCGTCATAAGTCTGCAGGTCGTAGGCGTTGGGATAAGAAGAGAGTTTCTTCATTCCCCTGGAGCCAAGTAGCCAGCAGTTACCTTGTCGGTCCATGAAGGAGGAGCGCACATAGGGAAGAAAGAGTGAGGCTGGATTGTCGGGGTCGGTGTAGAAGTGGCAGAGTTGCTTGCGGTCGCGGTCGAAGTAGCCAAAATCGCCCTTGTTGGGGACAATCCATAGGTTGCCCTGCCGGTCCTCGAAGACCAACTTTCTGCCTGAGGAGTCTTTGCCGGTGTTAGCCGATGAAAGGTGGAGATGCTGCTTCTCGCCTGTCGTGGGCACGTAGCGCACCACACCTTCCGCGTTGGCAGGGAAAAGCCACAGCTCGCCCAGACGATCTTCGTAGACCATGGTGACTTCGTTGGACTCGCCTCCATGACGGGCAATGCCTATGGTCTGTGACCGGTGTTGATGGACATCGATGAGGATGAGTCCCTGGTCGGTACACAACGAGAGGTATCGGTTACCTATCCAGTCCAGGGCGCTGATGCGGATGACAGCCTTCGGAATCTCCACTCCACAGAGTTTGTTCGCTCCCTTGTCGTAGTAAGCGAGTGTGCCCGTCTTCGACGCCAGGTAGAGCATATCGTCACAATACCTTATATAATTATAGGTATCGGAGCACTCCAGTTTCTTCTTTCCATAGACTGAGACGCCCTTGTCCGTAAGCAGCCATTCATCGCCGTCCGCATCGAGGAAGATGGCATTCACGTCGTTGCCGTTGATTTTCCCACTATAGGTGATGCCTTCCCTGGTTTGGTAGTGTTTCTCGTCGATACGGTAGCAGTAACCATCGGTGCATATCACCCAGGTGAAGCCGTTGGAGAGGGGGAATATCTTGCGCACATCGTGACTGATGCCTGCCTCTTCTTCGGAGGCCAACACATTGTAGAACCGCTCGTTCTCGCTGTCGAAGACGAAAGCTTTCTTGTCGTACGTCACGCACCACACATCGCCATAGGCCGTCTCGTTGATGCGGGTCAGCCGGTTGTTGGAGAGGGTATAGGGCTGATGGGCCACGGCCTTGTAGTTGCGAAACGAATAGCCGTCGAACTTATAGAGCCCGTTGCGGGTGCCTATCCAGATGAACCCTTTCTGGTCCTGCACCACTTGTGAGAGGACCTCCTGCTTCAGTCCGTTGTCCGCACTGAAGTCCGTCACCTGACAGTTGGGGTACGACTGCGCCTGAGCCACTCCCACGCAACAGCAGCATAATATAATAAGGTATAAACGATGTAGCCATGTCTTCATATGCAGTAACTTCTTTGTTTCCACAAAGGTAGGGAAAAACTCATTCACTCGTCAGGGTATGGGAGGGAAAATAAGCCTCGCGCGAGATTGTCCACTATAAGTACCGGATTTTACCCCATCGTATGGCTTGGGGTGGAATAATTTTGTCCGTTGAAAAATTGCAGCGACACTGGATGGGGTTCTACATCAAGCGTTTAATGCAAGGTGAGTTAGAAATTATCAATATAAGTTTAACCAATTAATGCTATTATGAGAAACAAATTATGGAGCACTTTTCCCTTGAGAAAAACGTTTAGGGAAGTATGTACCTATTGCCTCGTTTGCATGTTGTCCATTCTGTGCATGATGCCGGTGGGAGCATGGGCACAGTCACAACGCAGCTACACGGTTTCGGGTAAAGTGGTCGAAGAGTCAGGAGAGCCCATTATTGGTGCTGCCGTCAAAGTGAAAGGGCAGCAACAGTATGGCGCTATTACCGACCTGGACGGTAAGTTCACCCTAAAGGTCAACAGTGAAAAGGCACGGTTAGTCATTTCTTACCTCGGAATGGAGACCATGGAAGTGACAGCCAACCCCAACAAGCCCCTGGTGGTGACCATGCGTGAAGACGCAAAAGACCTCAACGAGGTGGTGGTCATCGGTTACGGTACCTCACGGCGTGGCGACCTCACAGGAGCCATCTCGTCAGTCGGTGAGAAAGTGCTGAAAGACATCCCCTTGACATCGGCCGCACAGGCCCTCACAGGTAAACTGGCCGGTGTGTTGGTGACCACCACAGACGGTGCACCGGATGCCGACATCGAAATCTTGGTCCGCGGTGGTGGTAGTATCACGCAGGACAACTCTCCACTGTTGTTGGTGGATGGGTTCCAGGTGACCAGTCTCAACGAAGTGCCGGTGAACGACATCAAGTCTATCGACGTATTGAAGGACGCCGCTTCCACAGCCATCTATGGTGCCAAGGGTGCCAACGGCGTTATCTTGGTAACGACCAAGAGCGGCAAGGTGGGCAAGGCAGAAGTGACCTTCAACGCACATGTGGGTTTCAACCAAAACTCCAACATGATAGAGACCCTCTCGCCCTATGAGTATTACCTCTTCCAACGCGAGTGCGATCCTGCTACCAACGCAGGACTCTTCTCGATGTACGGACGTTGGGAGGACCGTGACATCTATAAATCGGTAGCCGGCAACGACTGGCAGAAGATTATGTATGGCGACACGGGCATCAAGCAGAGTTACAACCTCGGCATCAACGGTGGTACGGAAGATATGCGCTACAGCCTCAGCTACACGCACGACGACGAGGACTACGTGATGGTCAACTCCGACTACAAACGCGACAACCTACAGGTTCGATTCAACAAGGACTTCAGCCGTAAGTTGAAGTTCGAGTTCACAGGCCGCCTCACCAAAACCACCATTACCGGTGACGGTACGAACGGCGGTAAGCTGAAAGACGCTGCCCGCTTCTCTCCCATCGAGAGCATGAGAGCCATGGACGAAGGTGACCTGGGTGCCGACGCCGACAAGACGGACGAAGCTCAGCTGTCGTCACTGAACGACCCCTACTGGAACACGGTGAACCAGTACAAGAAACAGAACCAGTTCCGCCAGACCTATAATATGGGTGTCACCTGGGAGATTCTCAAAGGCCTCACCTATCAGTTCCGTGGCAGCTACGACTTCAGCTACAACTACACCGACAACATCTGGTTGAAGAAGACAGGACAATCCAGTTCCAATGGCGGTCAGCCGGTAGCCAAGCGCACGGACGACAAGGGCAAGGGATGGAGCATACAGAACACCCTCAACTATCGTTTGCGTCACAAGAAACACGACCTCAACGTGTTGGTAGGTCAAGAGATGGTGAACCGACAGACCAACCGCATGGAACAGCAGTCGAAGTTCTACCCCATCGACTTCACAGCCGATCAGGTGTTGGCCATGTGGAACTATGGTGAGCCGGAGCCTACCTATACGACCATCGGCGAACCTTCGCGCACCGCTTCTTACTTCGGACGTATGAACTACTCCTACGACGGCAAGTACACCCTCACCTTCACCGCCCGTGCCGACGGCACCAACGTGTTGGCACCCGACGAGCGTTGGGGGTTCTTCCCAGGCGTGGCCTTCGCATGGCGACTCTCGGAAGAGAAGTTCATGACCTCTACCCGCGACTGGCTCGACAACCTGAAGCTGCGTCTCAGCTACGGTACTGTAGGTAACGCCCGCGTAAGCTCGGCTTGGCGCCAGGACTACAGCATAGAGACCGCTGCAAACAAGCAGTACTACATCAACGAAAGCGTGCAGACGGCCATGAAACCTGGCACGACACTGAAGAACGAGAACCTGAAGTGGGAGACCAAGATTTCTTCCAACATCGGACTCGACGCTACCTTGTTCAACAAACGTTTGAACGTTACCCTCGAACTCTATAAGGATGTGACGAAAGACCTGATTCTGCATATGGACCTCCCCTCCAACTCGGGATTCACCAAGCAGTACCAGAACGTGGGCCGCAGCAGCAACCGCGGCGTAGAGTTGACCTTGGACGGTACACTCGTCAACACGAAGGACTGGTACGTGAGTGCCAACTTCAACATCTCGTTCAACAAGAACAAGGTGGAGAAACTCGACGGAACGGCTACCTCCATGATTGCCCAGTCCGGCTGGGGCGTGGACATCGGTAAAGACGACTACCGCGTCATCGTAGGCGAACCGATGGGCCAGGTGTACGGATTTGAGGTAGAAGGCTACTATACCTTCGATGACTTCACCTACGACAGCACTTCACAAAAGTGGGTGATCAACGATGGCGTGGCTTCCTGCTACGACCTGATGGCTTCACCGACCAACTTCGGTCCGGGTTACATCAAGCTGAAAGACCAGAACGGCGACGGCGTCATCGATGCCGACAACGACCGTGTGCTGTTGGGATGCACCCAGCCGAAACATTTCGGTGGATTCGGGCTGAACGTACAGTGGAAAGGCTTCGACCTGGCTGCTATGTTCAACTGGTCCTACGGCGGCAAGGTGTACAATGCCATGAAGACCTTGATGTCGACCTATACCAACCGTAAGTACAACAACATCTCCAACATCATGAGTCTGGAGAACCGTTGGACCATCATCGACCCCGAGACCGGCAACAACGTGATGTACGGCAACCTGGCCGACCCGCAACGTCTGAGAGAGATCAACCAGAACGCTACCATGTGGTCGCCGCTGATGGGACGTACCCTGGTAACCGACTGGGCGCTCGAGGACGCATCGTTCCTGCGCTTCAACAACCTGACGGTAGGTTACACCCTGCCTATCACGTTCGTACAGAAGTTGGGCATCCGCAACGTACGTATCTACGCTACCGCCTCCAACCTCTTCTGCTGGACGAAGTACTCCGGTCAGGATCCCGAAGTGAGCACGAAGCGATCCACACCGACGACACCGAACGTGGACTATTCGGCCTACCCGAAAGCTCACAACTATGTATTTGGTATTAACGCAACGTTTTAAAGAGACACAATATGGTAAAGAATATAATGATGGTTGCCTCGACAGCAGCCATACTCTTCAGCTCTTGTATGGACAGTTTCCTCGACACCACCAGTCCATCCAAATCGAGCAGCGAGAACGTGTTTGAGACGACAGCCATGGCCGACGCTGTGCTGATGGGCATCTATTCGGGATTGACGGATTCGTATGTCTATGGCCAGAAGTTGAGTGTCAACTGGCAGGGAGTGACCGACGTGGAAGTGGGCTCCAACTGTTTCAACACAAAGAACTATAGAGAGACCAACGGTGATGCGGGTGGTATGAGCTACTACGACGACCCCTACAACAGCACCACCAAATGGAGCAAGCTGTTCGAGAATGCCGAACGTGCTTGTGCAGCTGTGGACGGCATCCGCGAATCTTCATTGATGAACACCAGCGACCGCAGCACCATGTTGGGCTACCTGGGCGAGGCTTTGGTACTGAAAGCCATGAACTACTTCGAGCTGGTACGCTACTGGGGCGACATCCCTTACAAAGACCATGGCGCCAACAGCGACCTCTCCAACGTCTACATCGGCAAGGTGGACAAAGACACCATCTACAACCACCTGATTGCCGACCTGAAAGAGGCTGTCGACTACCTGCCTTGGATGGGCACAAACAGTTACAATGCCGAGCGCATCACCAAAGGTTTCGCCTTGGGTATGCTGGCCCGCGTAGCCCTGTTCGCAGGCGGTTGGTCCATCCGCGACGGCAACACCTTCCCCGACCTGGATGTGGAGCACAATCCCAACATCGAGGAGATGGGAGGATATTTCGTAGGACGGCCCAAAAACTACAAGGAGTACTATCAGATTGCTGTGGACGCCTGTGCCCAACTCCTCTCCGACCCTGAGAATCCTCATCAGCTCGACCCCGACTTCGAGGACATCTGGGCCAAGGTAAATCACCTGGAGCTGAACCCCTACAACGAGAACCTCTTCGAGGTTGCCTTCGGTGAAGGACAGAGCGGCGACATCGGCGCACTAATCGGCTACGAGGTAGGCAAAGGCGTGTTCAATGCCAGCCGCGGACTGGGTGGCGCAGGATATGCCTCCACTACGCTCTACTTCTTCTACTCTTACGACCAGGACGACAAGCGCCGCGATATCACTTGCACCTTCCCCAAATATGAGATGAAGGACGGCAAGGCGAAGGAGACTATCGGATTCAACCCCTTTGGTATCGCCTGCGGCAAGTGGAACTGGAAATGGATGACCGACGAATACATCAACGTACGCTTCCCGGTGTCTACCTCTCGTGTGTCCACCGGTATCAACTGGATTCTGATGCGTTACTCCGACATCTACCTGATGTTCGCCGAGGCCATGAACGAACTCTATGGTTCGTCCACCGTGAACGAGCAGTGCGGACTTACCGCCGAGCAGGCTCTGGAGACCGTACGTGAGCGTGCCTTCGGCGCTGGCTCATCCAAGATAAAGGACTACGATCACAGCAGCAAAGAAGGTTTCTTCGAAGCCATCACCAACGAGCGCGCTTGGGAGTTCGCCTGCGAAAGTCTGCGTAAGCAAGATCTGGTACGCTGGGGACTCTCCGTGGAAAAGATCGAGAAGATGAAAGAGACCCTGTGTATGATGTACGACTATCAGTTCCCGTTGCAGATATTCGATAAGACCTACAACGAGGCCGACATGCCGCGCCGCGTCTACTACAAGTACCAAAGCGACAACCCCGACTACATCGACCGCAGTTCGATGAACCTCTACAAGGACGAAGGTGTGGTGGATGCCAACACAGCCAAGGGCGAATACTCCGTCAACTGGGTGCCCATGCTGATTACACTCGATGGCGATGGCAACCCCAACGAGACGATAAACAAGAGTTACGTGGAGACAATGTGCAAGATTCTCGTTATCGGCACCGGCCTCAACGCCTCTTACGACTACTCCGACCTCTACGGCGAGCTCCGCTGGGGTAACGAGGTACAGACTGAGATGACGAAATACCCCTTGGGTAACGGCGTTTGCAACTACCGTCACTTGTTCGCTATCTACTACGAGGATGTGTTTGAGTCGCAAGGCATGATTTCAAATTCATACGGATTCAGTAACTAAAAAAGAAAGAACAGATGAAAATTTATAGAAAATTATCAGGTATGCTCTGCCTGTTGGCAGTAGTCTGCTACAGTCTGTGCATGTCGTCGTGCGATGACCACCAGTTCAACGACTGGCCTGTAGACCCGAGCACCTCGAGGCTCTTCCTGCCTTTGGTATTCGAGACACAACAGGTAGCAGCAACGTCCCTGCAGATCCGTTACTCCAAAGTGGTGACGGCGAACCGCTATGTGTTCGAGTTCTACAAGGACAGTTTGGAGTTCAACCCGGCGAACCTTTGGCGCACGGATACCATCTATGTAGACACACTGACCGTGTATAAGGAAGACTCTACTCCGGCACGTGTGGAGTATTGCACCACCTTCGAGGAGTTGTCCGGTTCGACCCAGTACTCGGTACGCATGATGGGTATCAGTGCCGACGGCAAGGCCAGCGGATACATCAGCGAGGCTTTCCAGACAAAGGCCGAGCAGTTGTTTACGGGAGTAGTGTCCACCACCGAATCGGCTACGCTGAAGTGGACAAAGACACAGCGCGTCACACACCTGCTGCTGTCGGAGTACAAACAGTTGCTCAACGAGACCACCGGCACCACCGACTGGGGCTACGACGAGCCTCAACGGTTGGACCTGACGGCTGAGGACATCGAGACTGCCGAGAAGACATTGACCGACCTGCCAAGCGGCACAAGCTACCGCGTGCAAATCTGCAACGAAGACGAGGTACGAGGCACCTACTCGTTCAAGACCCTGGGACTGGGAGCCGGAGTGACCGTGCGCATACCATACGAATCGGAGACCGGCGGACAGATTGACCTCAACACCATCGTGAACAAGCGCGAGGACATCAACGGGGCTTCTAACCTGACCCTTGAGTTTGAGCCGGGACACACTTACGACTTGACGAACTGGAACCTGCCGGCAGTGGACAACATCCTGCTCACAAGCACCACCAGCGACTTGAGCGACATGCCAGTGCTCAAACTCAAACGCATCACCCCCACCTCTACAATTGTCTCACTGCAATTCCAAGGTGTGAAGGTGGACGCACAGACAGAGAGCTACTTCTATCAGCCGGGTACAGGCAAGGGCGTAACCTCATTCGTTGTCGAAGGTTGCCACTTCTACAACCTCAACAGAAGTTTGTTCCGTTCGAGCGGTGGTCTGAACATGACGAACATCACCATCAACAACTCTATCCTGCAAACCATCGGAACGACAGGTTACGGACTGATCAACATCAGCGGAACGAACACCATCGATCGCATCGAGATCACCAACACCACCCTGTGGGATATGGGCGACAAGCTGATGGATCTCTATGGTGGAATCGGCGACATCATCTTCAAGAACAACACGCTCTACCAACCGCAGGAGGCGTCCAACAAGAACGGACTGGGTTACCTCTTCAACCTGCGCAACGGCAACAGCACACCGCAGTCGCCCAATACGGTCACCATCGAAGGATGTATCCTCGCCGGGCCAAACAAGGGCAAGGCGCTGAACCCGACGAACCGGAGCTACTCGTACGTAAGCTTCTCCAACAACTGCTACATGACCTCCGACTTCACCACAGGTAAAATCAGCTACGAAGGCATCACCGAGCTCGACCTCTCATCGGACGATCTGTTCGTCGACCCAGTCAACGGCGACTTCCACTTCAAGTCGGGCATACCGAGTTACCTCAAGGTCGTGGGAGACCCACGTTGGCAGGAATAAGATGTATTCATGAATTGTATAACATAGAAACACAAAAATATGAAACATACAAATATATTCATTGCAACAGCACTGTTAGGCTTGGGCCTGACAGTTGCCAGCTGCAACGAAAAGAGCAATAACTTCTACTCGCCCTCTACTCCGGAGATAGAGACGCCCGAGGATATCATCGCCTTCCCGGGTGCCGAGGGTTACGGTTGCCATACCACAGGCGGACGCGGAGGAAAAGTGTACCACGTGACCAATCTCAACGACAACGAGAGCAAGGGTAGCTTCCGCTATGCCGTCAAACAAACCGGTGCGCGCACCATCGTCTTCGACGTGGCCGGAACCATCAAGCTGACCACCCCGCTGGAGATTACCGATGGCAACCTCACCATAGCCGGACAGTCCGCTCCGGGTAGCGGCATCTGCATCAGCGGTGCCAATGTGACCATCAGCGGCAACAACATCATCATCCGCTACCTGCGATTCCGTCCGGGTACCGACGTGAAGTACAACGACCCCTCGAACGGCAAGGTGATGCAGTTCAACGGACTGAAGGGAACAGGCATCAGCAACGTCATCATCGACCACTGTTCCATCAGCTGGTCGCAAGGCGAGTGCCTGACGGCAAACAACAACAAGAACGTGACCATTCAGTGGTGCCTCATCGCCGAGCCGCTGAGCCAGGTGAGCAAGACTGACACCGTCTATGGCCGCATCGGAAGCTGGGGCGGCGAGAACGTTTCGTTCCATCACAACCTCGTCGCCCACAGTTGCCAGCTGCCTCGCCTCAACCCGGGTTCGCGCACGCAGAAGCGTGAGATGGTGGATGTGCGTAACAACGTCTTCTACAACTGGACGTTGAAGAGCCTCAACGGAGCCGAAGGCATGAAGGCCAACATCGTGGACAACTACTACAAGCCCGGTCCCGGTACAGAGTTGGCTCCCGACAGCATCCAATATTGCATCGCCGCTTTAGGCGTGCGCACCACAAGCGCATGCTACAACAAGGACGAGGTGACGGGAGAACCATTGCTTGACCAACCCAACACATGGTCGCCCATGTTACACGTCTGGGGCAAGTACTATATCGATGGCAATGTGATGGACGGCAACGACCAAGTCACCAACGACAACTGGACGAAGGGTGTGTTGGCACAGACCTACAACGGCGCGAATGTGGACTACACCTTCACCCGTGAGACACAGGACACCATCCGCGTAACTGCACCTTTCGACCCGGACAGCATCATGGGCAACACCGCCCGACGAGCTTATGAGTTGGTGCTCGACTATGCCGGCTGTTCCAAGGTGCGCGACGCAGTAGACGAGCGCATCGTGCAGGAGACCAAAGACGGCGTTGCCACCTACGGCAACCTTGTGGAGTATGTGGGCAAAGGATACATCTACGCCCCCAAAGAGGTCGGTGGCTATCCTGTGTTGTCAGCCACAGCCGATGAGAAGTCAGCTATTGCCGATACCGATGGCGACGGAATGCCCGATGTATGGGAGAAAGCCCATGGCCTCAACATCAATGCCGACGGCGATGGCAAGACTGTGAAGTTGAGCGTTGCAGGCTACACCAACCTCGAAGTGTACCTCAACAGTCTGGTGGAAGAAACTACCAACAAACAACAATAAGACTCCTACACGCCATCCCCTTCAAGCGTAGGAGATGGAGAGGTGGTCCTGACGGACCACCTCTTTTTATTTACTCGTCCACGTAAAAGCCCCAATTTAATGGGTTAGGTGAAATAATCCACCTTATAAAGCAAATTTTCACCACTCGCATAGCGGGCAAGCCTATACTTTTGCTCTCAAAGAATTCTTTAGGAATCCCCTCAATGTGAAAACACGGCGGGGACGACTATCAATCTTAAATTTATCTATAAAAACAAATTTTGTATGAGTCTTAAAAGAATTGTTCAAAAGACATTGGCAATGCTTGTCATGAGCATGGTCTGTTGGGCCGCCTCGGCTCAAGATTTCCCGGTAACAGGAACTGTACTCGACTCCAAAGGTGAGCCCGTCATCGGCGCTAACGTGAGAGTACAAGGGAAAACTTCTATCGGTACGATTACAGACATCGACGGAAAGTTCAACTTGAACGTGCCATCGACAGCCAAAAAACTCGAGATTAGCTTCATGGGAATGGCTTCCCAAGTGGTAAACATCGCCAAGGGCAAGCCCGTGACGGTGACCATGACCGACGACATGGAAGTGTTGGACGAAGTGGTGGTCATCGGTTACCAGAGTGTGAAACGTAAAGACCTGACAGGTTCCGTGGCCTCGGTCTCCGGCAAGCAGATTGCCCAGATGCCTGTGGCCAACGTGGCGCAAGCCCTGCAAGGTAAGCTGTCGGGTGTAAACGTCACCACACAGGACGGTCGTCCCGACGCTACGGTCTCCATCCGCGTGCGTGGCGGTGGCTCCATCTCACAGAGCAACGACCCACTGGTGTTGATCGACGGTGTAAGCGGTTCGCTGAGCGACATTCCCGGCGACCAGATTGAGTCCATCGACGTGTTGAAGGACGCTTCGTCCACAGCCATCTATGGTGCACGTGGTGCCAACGGCGTTATCCTGGTGACCACGAAAGGTGCCAAGGAAGGCCGCGTGACGGTGAGCTACAACGGCTACGCCAAGTTCAACACCCCTACCGACTACATGGACGCCCTCGACCCCTATGACTACTTGGCCTACACCTGGGCAAGCGGCGCTTCCGTGGGTGGCGACTCCTACACGGTGCCCTTCGAGAAGCTCTACGGCATCGGCCGCTACACGGGCAGCAACACCGGCGGCATCGAGAGCTACCGCAACGTGAAGTCCAACAACATCCAGAAGGAGGTTTACAAGAGTTCCTTCTCACACAACCACGACCTGACCGTCTCAGGCGGCAACGAGAAGACGAAAGCCATACTGGGTGTGAACTACATGGACGAGCAGGGTATGAAGCTCAACTCATCCTTCACCCGCGCGAACGTATCGTTGAAGGTGGACCAGCAGATCTCCAAGAACCTGAAGATCAGCGTGGACGCACGCTACATCAACACCAAGAAGCTGGGTAGCGAGGACGTGAGCAGTGGTAGCGGTACCATCCTCTCCTCTTCTTACCGATTCCGCCCCATCGCCACAGAGGACATCCTCGGCGACCTGGAGGCACTGAACGAGGGCATGATCGAGAACTATGCCAAGCAAACCCAATGGGACCGCTACAACCCCGTGGCACGCATCAACGACAAGTACGCTCCCAGCAAGACTCAGAAGCTGAGAGGCCTTTTCTCGCTGGACTGGAAGATCGTGAAGGGACTGAGCTACCACACCGACTTCTCGCTCGGACAAACCTGGAGCCAGAGCAAGACCTGGACAGGCGCCATCTTCAACAGCTACATCGACGACAACACCGGCGAGACCCTCTACGCCGGCAACGCCAGCCTGAGCAAGAGCGACAGCTGGAGCCTCCGCTGGACCAACACCATGAGCTACGACTTCGAGATCAACAAGAACAACAAGCTCAACATCCTGGTAGGCCAGGAAATCTCCAACTCGGGCGGCGATAGTATGAGCGCATCGGGAACCTACTTCCCCGCCAACTTCACCCGCTCCAACGCTTTCGCCATGATCAACCAGTACGACTCCACCAAGGGCACGGGCACCTTCTCGTCAAGCGTCTCCACCCCGAGCCGACTGCTCTCTTACTTCGGCCGACTGAACTACAACCTGTTGGACCGCTACCTGCTGACCGTCACATTCCGTGCCGATGGTTCCTCCAAGTTCGCCCCGAACAACCGCTGGGGATACTTCCCCGCAGCCGCCCTGGCTTGGCGCGTCAAGGAAGAGTCGTTCCTGAAGGATGTCGATTGGCTCGACAACCTGAAGCTCCGCCTCTCCTACGGTGAGGTAGGTAACGACGGCATCAGCTCTAACCTCTGGTCACAGGACTGGAGCTCCACCACTGACAAGCGCCAGCAGATGGCCATCAACAACTCCTTCATCTCCTCGTATGCGTTGGGTTCCGACATGGCCAACCCCGACCTGAAGTGGGAAACCACCATCACCCGCAACCTGGGTGTCGACTTCGGATTCTTCAACAACCGCTTGACAGGTAACATCGACGTCTACTGGAACACCACCAAGGACCTGCTGATGAAGACCACCATCTCCGGAATCACTGGCTTCACCTCCACCTACGCCAACGTGGGACAGACCTCCAACAAGGGTGTGGAGATTGCCCTGCAGGGTGTCATCGTGAAGAACAAGGACTGGAACGTGACCGCCGGATTCAACATCAACTTCAACAAGGGTAACGTCGACGAGCTGGCCGACAACGTAACAGGTCTCTACGGCAGTTCATGGGCAGGTTCGTCGCTCTTCCCGAAGTCCGACTACATCCTCATGGAGGACCATCCCGTGGGCTTGGTTCGCGGCTTGACGGCTGACGGATTCTACACCACCGACGACTTCACCTACAGCAACGGTGTCTACACACTGAAGGAAGGTGTGCCCGACGTCACCACCGACATCTTCCCCAACTACCACGTACACAGCGGAATGACGGAGCGTCCCGCAGGTCAGCTGGCTTACCCCGGTGTGGCTAAGTTCAAGGACCTGAACGACGACGGCGTCATCAACGAAGGCGACATCAGCGTCATCGGCGACATGAACCCCGTGCACACGGGCGGCTTCAACGTGAACGCTACCTACAAGCAGTTCGACCTCGGCCTCTATTTCAACTGGAGCTACGGCAACGAGATCTACAACGCCAACAAGCTGGCGGCGCTCTACGGATACAAAGAGGGCGGTGTCTACGAGAACAAGCTCTCCATCGTGAAGAACTGCTACAAGATCTACGATGTGGTGGACGGACAACTGGTGGCCCTCACCACACCCGAGCAGCTGAACGCCGCCAACGCGAACGCCACCCTGCCTTTGGCCTACAGCGAGAACGGCTACACCTCCACACTGGGCATCGAGGACGGCTCTTACCTGCGCCTGAACACCCTCACACTGGGCTACACCCTGCCGAAGAGCATCCTGAAGAAGGCTGGCCTCAGCAACGCGCGTATCTATGGTAGTATCTACAATGTGTTCACACTGACAGGCTACTCCGGAATGGACCCCGAGGTCAGCACTTCCACATCGAGCAGCACCTACCCGCAACCGGGTATGGACTGGGGTAGCTACCCGCGTCCACGCTCATTCGTATTAGGCGTTAACCTTAGTTTCTAACCTCTTAAAACATGATTGAATAGTATGAACAAAATAGCGAAATTATGTTGCATCGTCGCTTGCGGTGCCCTGTTTGCACAGTGCGACGACTATCTGGAGACCTCCTCTCCCTCAAATACTGACGACTCGTTTGTCACGTCGAGCGAATCGGAGACACTGAAGATCCTCTCCAAGGCATACTCCCTCTACCGCCAGTCGGCCATGGGAGCCTACGACTGGAACGACCACTTCCGCACGGACATGGAGTACTTCCCTGAGTACAACTCGTCGAACAACATCAACGCCAAGCTGGTGCCGGAGAACATCCCGTGCGACCACATGAAGGACGGATTCAACACCCTCTACAGCGTCATCTCCTACAGCAAGAAGGTGATGGACCTGGTGAGCGCCAAGGCCGAGTATCAGCAGGACGTGGCCGCCGGCAAGACCACTGACTGGACCCAGCTGATGGGCGAGGCCACCACACTGCGCGCCTTCTCCTATATGATGCTGACCCTCCACTTCGGCGACGTGCCTTACGGCTACGAGGGCTCTTACGTCAACAATTACACCCTCTCGTCGCGCTACGACATCTACGACCATCTGCTGGCCGACCTGAAGGCCGTGGAGCCTTACATGTACAGTGTGGGTGAGGGCGGAGTGACCGCCGAGCGCATGACACGCACCTTCACCTGCGCCCTCATCGGTAAGATCGCCCTGGCTTCCGCCGGTTACCAGACCATCCGTACGGACGTCGACGGACTGTATGGCAACGTGCAGTTCGAGACCCTCGCCACCGACTCGAAACGCAAATGCGCCTACGCCCGCCGCAGCGACTACACGAGCTACTACAGCACGGCCGAGGAGTACCTCAACAAGGCGCTGACCACCTGCGCCGGAACCACCAAGCTGCTGACCACCGACGACCGCTCGTACGCCAACAACCCCTTCCAGCGCCACTTCCAGTACTGCATGGACCTGGAGGTGAGCCCCGAGTCCATCTTCGAGTTCGGCTGCGTGCAGAACCAGGCTGGTAACCGCTTCTATTGCTACGACGTGGGCCGCGGCTGCAACGGCGGTAACAACACGGCGCCCAACAAGGTGTTCGCAGCCGTCCGCATCAACCCGACCTACTACTATGGTAGCTTCGACAACGACGACAAGCGACGCGACGTCTCTGCCGTGGTCACCGGACTCGACGGCAAGGGCAACGAGACCCTCTTCTCCTTCGCTGCCGGAGCGAAGACCAGCGGTGGCATTTGCCTCAACAAGTGGGATATTTGCCGACAGACACCCTACTTTGTAGGCAACGCGCAATCCGCAGGCTTCAATCTGGTGATGATGCGTGTGGGTGAGGTGAAACTGTTGCTGGCCGAGGCGAAAGCCAATCTGGGCAAGAGCAGCGAAGCCCTCAGCCTGCTCAACGACATCCGCCAGCGTGCCTACGGCGACACCGCCCACAACCTGTCGGGACTCACGGGCGACGACCTGAAAGAGGCTGTGCTCAACGAGCAATACCACGAGATGTTCGGCGAGGGATGGCTCTCCTACGACCTGGCCCGCAGCGGTAAGTTCGTGGAGAAGGCCATGGCCACCCGCACTGAGATGAAGAAGGTGGCCGAGGACATCCAGGCCAACGGATTCCACACATTCGCCAACGGCAACGTGTTCCCCGCCTACGTGTGGGTGAAGCAGGTGGAAGGCGCCACGCTGACCTACGACTGCACCGACACCACCGACCCCGTGAAGTTCCCGGGCTGGCGTGGAGTGCTCGACTTCACCGGAATGAACGTGAAGGTGACCGGCACGGCTCACAACACCGCCATCAAGGGCCTGTTCGAGTACATCGACCCGGACGGCTCCGAGGCAGCGGCACTGGAGAGCGAAGGCTACACCCGCAAAGATTGGGGCAAGCAGTTCGCCTCGCTCATCGACACCTACCTGAGCAACGTGCTCACAGGCATTTCATCGAGCAGCGACGTCCCCTGCTACTACTGGCCTATCCCCTACGAGACTCTCACCCAGTCCAACGGAGCGGTCACCAATGGCTACGGATTCCCGCAACAGTAACATGATGCTTAGTATAGAAAGATTGTAACAGGATTATATTTAAGTTAGTAATGCCACCCCAAGGAGCTGCTACGTTAGCCTCTTGGGGTGGTTTACTTTTTCACAGGCATTGTGCACGACCGACAACGAGCCGCCGGGCTCGCAGGAATTTGCTTTACGGGAGGGTAGAAACGCAAGAAAGGGGGTGCGCCTCGCGGTACATCCCCCTCTCTTTTATAAACAAACAACACTGGTTATTTTATCTCAATTGTCCTCTTGGCTTTCACAGTGTCCTTGGCGAGTTTAGGCAACTCCACACTGAGCACACCGTTGTTCACCTCGGCGGAAATCTTCTCCTTGTCCACGTCGTCCGGCAGAATCAAGGCATGTTGGAACTTGGTGTACGAGAATTCGCGACGCAGGTAACGACCCTCCTTCTTGTCCTCTTCCTTGTTCTCGTTCTTCTTCTCCATCGTGATGACCAAGTTATTGTCCTCGTCCACGTGTACGTTGAAGTCTTCCTTCGTCATACCCGGAGCAGCGACCTCTATTTTGTAATCTTTCTCGTTCTCGATAACGTTAATAGCAGGAGCTGTCGCGTTGGTTCTAACCATCAAGTCATTGTCAAAGAAATCATTGAAGATATCCGGCAACCAATTCTGAGTTCTTCTTACAGGCATCATAATCATAATCTCCTATTTTTAGTTTAACATATTCTATTTTTGAACTCCGGCTCTCACTGGAGAACCATCGTTCGCCTTAGGTATTGCAAACCTCGTGCCAAGGGATTTCGCCGTACCATAGTGACATATTGTCGCCTGTATCGTGCAATCACGTCCGATTTTCGGACATATTTGCAGCCACGGCTATCATCAAGTCATCCATCCGTTGACGTTTTATCAAACCAGACAGGCATTGCCAACGGAAGTTTGAAGGGAGCGTTACCGTAGTAGAGTGCCTGAAAACCGCTGCAACGCCTCCGACAAAAGGGTGCGGACGAGGCTTAGTAGAGGAAGAAAGCCATTTGGCAACCAATGACTAATAGAAGAAACCAAACATCGGGCAAGGGCCAAAACCATTACAATTACAGATTACAGTTATGTTTTTCGAGCGACACACACATCGAAAAGCATGATTCCTCATCCTTATCTATATATCTATATATCTATATATTAATTAGTTA
>CAVFUK010000062.1:0-9299 GCA_963625535.1 Anaerovoracaceae bacterium
GCATCACGTTGACGTAGGGATAAACCGATGACTCGGAAGCCAAGTCGGGCTGACTCTCCTCCTTATAATATATGGTAATGCAATACTCCGCACAGTGACCGGTGGAGTTGTCCTTGCGGGTCTTGATGTTGTCGTCCAACCGCACGACATCATACTGTCCCGTACCATAGTTGTTGTAGGAGAAGTCGCCGTGTTGCTTGTAGATATCCATTTTGTGCCAAGCCTTTACAGGAGTGAACGCCTCGAAAGAGCTGCTGCCCGGATTCTTGACGGTATATTCAATGCGGTCGATGGCAGACTCGTTGGCCAAGCTAAGGATACAAGCCACTCCGTCATCATACTCCGCATAGTTTTGGTAGACTTTCAGGTAGAACGACTCACGGCTCATCTTGTTCGACTTCGTCACCTGAATGTCGGTGGTCTCACCATACCTGTTGGTGGTGATGGTGGTCTCCACCGGCATAGCCTTCTCGTGGCAGACATCCACAATCACATCGTTCATATCGTAGTCGCCTTCGTAGGGCCAGATATCCTCGAATGCCCAGATGCCGACCTGCGTCTTGGTGACAATCTCGCTCTGCGTCACGTCGGTAATCTCGGAGATGGACTCGATAGGATTGGCTTTCAGAGCGATAACCACGTCGGAGAAGTTCTCATCGGTATCGTAGTCCTCGAAGGAGATCATCACGTAGTCGTTGTACTTATAGATGGCGGTACGGGGCGTGTTGTACTTCGTGCCGTCCGGCTTCAAGCTCAGACCCGAGTTGGTTGCCGAGCGGGACTTCTTCGCTCCGGAGAAGTTGCTGGTAGTAGCGTGACTCCAAGTGTTGGTAGAGAGCACGAAACCGATACGCGTGCCCTTGGGGAAGACGGTGGTCGACCCGGTAGTGTCGCCTTGAGCCAGGTTGGGATAGTATCTCAACTGTACACATGTACCGCGCTCCACACCTTTACACTGGGCAGCTGCTGTAGGGTTGTTACTCCAGGTTCCATCCTGTGTATTCGGGAATATCACGATGGGATTGGCATCCGACAAGGAGGAGGGAGCTTCGCCATCGGTGTAGTAGTAATAGCCCAACGAACAGTTCCAGCAGGTGTTGGTACCGAGGAAAGTCACTGCCATCTCGGCATCGTCGTTGATGAGCATATCCTTGCTGCTTCGGTATTCCTCGGGACAAGAACTGTTGGTACTGATCACGGCTGTATGTGCCTTATAGAGCTCTGCTGCGGTAGACTCGTCGATACTCAGGTCGTAACCCTCGCCACTGTAAGTGTAGGCATAGCCCGGATGGTAGGTTTCTGTGGTCGATGAAGAGGTGACGGCTACCTTACGATAGTAGTAAGAGCCATTGCTGGTCTTTCTACCACTTGAATTGTAGAAATCTGTCACGTAGACCATCTCGTTAGTCTCAGGATCGTAATAGTAGTATTTCGAGCTTGATGACCACCAACCACCCCAGGTAGAGTACAAGGGATACGAGCTCTTGCTTACCAACTGTTCCTTATAGGTCGTAGACGATTCGCCAGATTCGGTAGAAGTAAAGCCTGTGACGATACCCGTGGACTCGTCCCACTCACCTAACAGCTTGTGCCATTCGCCACTCTCCACAACGGTACACTCGTACTCGGTGCTGGTGCTTCCGGCACGGGTGGCCAATCGGGCCAGCAACTTGCTTGCGTCGCTCACCTCGTCGGTCGCATTGATGATGCCGCCCTCGCACGTAGCCTTTATCAAGGTCTTGGCAAAGAAGGCCGGGGTATAGATGTAGACATCCTTCAGATACGAAGGCACCGTCAACTGAGTCGTATACTTACCGTCCGTGCCGGTGTAGGCGCCAAACAGGGGAAGCACATCCGTCTTCTTCACATAACAGCCGTTCACCTCGTCGACCGGCATGGTATCGTACACCTCGAAGTAGACCGATGTGGCCACAGGGAGGTTTTGATAAGTCAGATTCAATGTAACGGAAGCATCCGTTTCAAAAGTAAACTCGCAGTGCGGACGTTCCCACTCAGCGTCATAATAGTCCTTGTCGGCGTTGCACGAAACCAATCCGCAAACTATCAACAGAGACAATCCTTTGCCGCAAAGGCGCACCCATTCTGTCTTCTTCATAACCATTGGTTTTAGACAAATTAATCTTTATTGGATGGACGAGAGTCACCCAATTTGTGGCAAAGGTACAAATTCTTTCTAACAGAAAGAGTTACATTTGATTATTTTATCTCTTTTTCTGTCCTATCAGGCTTCATCACCACACCCAAGTTACGCTTGCCGTCCATCTTCACCACCAACGGGGTTTCGAAGCGGACGTGTCGCAGGTATTGCGTCTCCTCCACTGCAGGCAGGGAGTCGAGATAGGCCATATCGTACACACCGTCGTTGCGGAAAGGATTCACCGTGAAGTAGCCTACACCGAAAGAGGTTAGGTTCTGGAAGAAGTGCGTTCCCTGCGAGGGGTCTACCCGGTAGTTGGTAAGTCCGGCCTCCACGATGACACGGGCAGCAGAGATGTGTGGCCACTTCACCGGGATGCCCAACCAGGTGTCGCTGCTGCCCCAACGGCCTGGGCCGATGAGGATGTAGTTCTTGTCCTGGTCGAGGAACTGGCGGTTCCATTTCTCGATGTCGTAAGCGATGAGCTGGTTGCTGGACGGCGTGTAGTTGTCCGTCTTCACGTAGACGATGTCCTGTATGTCGGAGACGATGCCATGGCCCAACGAGTTGTTGGAGCGGAGAATGGTGTCCTCGTCGCGGATGAGCGAGAGGTCCTCGTCGAGCATCTCTTTACTGTCCACGATAGGACGAATCTGCAGCAGATAGAAGGTTCCCGTCTTGTCAGGGTTGAGCTTCACGGCAAACTCTATCTCCACGGGCCGCCGCATCTCCTCCTGTCCGTACTTCTGCGCATAGCGCAACAGAGCGGCCAACGGGAAGACATCGTGCTGCAGGATGTTGGCAAAGGTGATGACCTTGCGTCCGCCGGGATAGATGCCATCGCGGATAATCATATCGTAGGGGTCGTAGGTGGAGGCGATGAAGTTGAGTGATCCATCCTTCTCGGCCTCTTTCACCGGCAGTTTCAAAATGTTGAAGCCGTCGTCAATAGAGAAGTTCTCGCCCACGTTCTTGGTGTCGAGGGCATAGAACTGCGTCTGCGTCTCGCGCAAGGCAAGGTCGAGCTCGCTGGTCTGCAACACCTTGGTGGGGTGATAGGGACAGACACGCAAGGTGAGCCCACCATCCACTATATATTTGCCGAGTCCGAGGGCAAGGCTCACCACACCCTCTTCGGCCTGCTCGTCGCCTATGGGGTAGTAGTTGAGCGAGCGCGCCACGCCCGATATGGAGGGATAGTAGCGGTCGCCATACTGGGTGCCCACCACCTCTTGCAGGATGACGGCCATCTTCTCCTGGTCTATCACGTTGCTGGTGGCCTGCATATAGGCCTTGCTGTCGCGGTAGAACACAGAGGCATAGACGCCCTTGATGGCATCGCTCAACATGCGGAGCATCTCGTATTTGTCCTCCAAGTAGGGAATCATGTAGGTGGAGTAGATGCCTGCAAAGGGCTGGTAGTGAGAGTCCTCCAGCAAACTCGACGAGCGGATAGCGATAGGGGCCTTCACCACATCGAAGAAGGCGAAGAAGTCGTCCACCAAGCGGTCGGGCAACTTAGCCCGCAGGAACTGCTTGAGGATGACCTCATCGGGCACGTCACTCAGGGCTATCTGATAGAGGTTGTTGGTATCCATGAACTCGTCGAACAGGTCGGTACAGAGCACCACGGTCTTGGGGATAGCCACATTGGCGTTCTCGAACTGCTCGAACTCAGCATGACGCTTCACAAGGTTGTCGATAAAAGCGAGGCCACGGCCTTTACCTCCCAACGAGCCCTCGCCGATGCGGGCGAAGTTGGAGTAGCTGTCGAAACGGTCGCGCAGGAACTCGGCCACCACACCGCGGTTCTTCATCTTACGGTACTTCACGATGGCGTCGAAGATAATCTGGCGGTGGGCATCGACGTCCTGCAGGGAGTCCCAGGTAATCTGTTTCAAGAACTCCGCCACAGGGAACATGGCGCGCGAGTAGAGCCAGCGGGAGACGTGGTTGCGGCTGATGTGGTAGAGCATCGACTCGCGCGGAACGGTGAAGATAATGTTCTGCAGCTCCTTTAGGTTGCGCACACGGGCAATCTCCTCCATCGTATTGGGGTCGCGGAATATGAAATCACCGAAACCGAAATCCGCCGAGACGGCCTCGCGCAGGTCGATGTTCATCTTCTTGGAGTTCTTGTCGATGAAGCTGGCGCCGAACTTCTCCGCCTTCTCCTTGTTCGACGACTCCGACGATTCCATGATGAGAGGCACATAGGGGTCGCGCGAACGGATAGTCTCCAGCAGGCGCAGACCGGCATTGGGGTCTTTCTTGCCCTCACGGGGGAAGCTGGCGTCGGTGATGACTCCCAGCACGTTGTTGCTGTATTTCTCGTAGAGCATCATGGCCTCCTCGTAGGTGCGGGTGAGCACAATCTTAGGCCGTCCCCTCATGCGGAGCGTGCTTTGGTGGGCATTGAGGGCCTCCGTGGCGAACTCCTTACTCTGATTGAGGACGAATTTATAGAGATTGGGCAGTACGGACGAGTAGAAGCGGATGGAGTCCTCCACGAGCAGAATCATCTGCACACCCACCTCCTTCACGTCGTGCTCGAGGTTCATCTTGTCCTCTATCAGCTTGATGATGGAGAGCAACAGATCGGTGTTGCCGAGCCAGCAGAAGACGTACTCGAAGATGCTGAGGTCCTCGTTCTCCATGCGTTTGGTGATGCCGTGGGAGAAGGGAGTCAGCACCACCAGCGGTATGAGCGGGTGACGCTCCTTGATGCTGCGGGCAATGTCGAACGCGTCGTTGTTGTCCGTTCCCGGCATACAGATGACCAGGTCGTAGGTCATGACGGAGAGTTTCTGCCAGGCCTCTTCCTTGGTGGAGACCTGTGTGAACCGAGGCGGATAGCGAAGGCTCAGGTTCATATATTCGTTGAAGATCTTCTCGTCGACGCGTCCGTCGTCCTCCAGCATGAAGGCATCGTAGGGATTTGCCACCAGGAGGACGTTGAAGATGCGCTTCGTCATCAGGTCGACGAACGATGTATCTTTAAAGAAGATTTGATTCAGTTTGAATTTGCTCAACATAGCATTCAGAGTTACGTTATTTATACGAGACAACAAAATTCGTCATAAATAGCGTAACTTGCAACATTCCGCCCCAATTTTGTTTGCGGAGCGGGGAATACTATGCGATAAAGGAACTTACACAAGGCGCAGAGAGGAGGTTTACTCCTCGTCGTCGACATCGGTGTCGTCCTCGTCATCATCGTCACCGAAACTGAAACCGAAATCGTCGGAGGCGAAAGGTTCGGAGGTGAACTCGTCGAGACTACGACGGTCTTTCTTTGTGGGGCGTCCGGTGCCACGCGCACGGTCTACGAATCCGCTTATCTTGCTCATCTCCAGCAGTTCATATTGGTCCGGAGTGGTGACGTTCTCCATAATCTCGGACACCAGCTTGGCTCCCACCCGCTTTTCTATGGTCTGCAGCACCTTGAAGGAGTAGGTCACAGGGGGCTTGCGCACCTGCACCACCTCGCCCGGCTTCACCATCTTGGAGGGTTTTATCTGCGCTCCGTTCACACTGACGCGGCCCTTCTTGCAAGCCTCTGCAGCCAACGTGCGGGTCTTGAACAGGCGGGCTGCCCACAACCATTTATCTATACGCGCTTCGCTCATTTCCCGTTGAATTGGTTCATCGTGATTTCCAGCCCTGCCAGGCAGAAGCTCTTGATAATCTCTATGGCACGGTCCACCCGCTCGTCCATCGTCTTCAGGTCCTCCTCGGAGAAGGCTCCCAGCACGAAATCTATCTGTCCGCCCTTAGGGAAGTCGTTGCCGATACCGAAGCGCAGACGTGCATAATTCTGCGTGCCTATCGTGGCAGCGATATGCTTCAGTCCGTTGTGGCCTGCGTCGCTACCCTTTCCTTTCAGGCGCAAGGCCCCGAAAGGCAACGACAGATCGTCCACCACCACGAGCACATTCTCCAAGGGCACCTTCTCGTGCTGCATCCAGTAGCGCACGGCGTTGCCGCTGAGGTTCATGTAGGTGGAGGGCTTGAGCAGTATCAGTTCGCGTCCCTTGAGCGACAGCGTGGCGGTGAAACCGTAACGTCCGTCGCTAAAAACAATATTGGATGCCTTAGCGAAGGCATCCAATATTCTAAATCCTATGTTATGGCGGGTGCCTTGGTATTCGTCACCAATGTTACCCAAGCCCACAATCAAATATTTCATTGATAGGAATAAGAGTTACCGTACAACTTATTTAGCAGCCGCAGCACCTCTTGCAGCACGTGTCAACTTCACGCCGCAGACAACAGCTTCTTTAGCATTGAGCAGTTCCAGTCCGTCGAAAGCGAGTTCACCTACCTTGATGGTCTTACCCAGGCCCAGGTTGGTAACGTCGATAACCAGCTTCTCAGGAATCTTGTCGTAAGTAGCTTTCACTTTCAGCTTACGAACCTGCAGCTGCAACTTACCACCGGCGCGTACACCTTCTGCCAAACCGTCGAGCGCAACGGGCACTTCCATTACGATAGGTTTGTCCTCAGTGATCTGCAGGAAGTCAACATGCAGGATGTTGTCCTTCACGGGATGGAACTGAAGCTCCTTCATGATAGCCATGCAGTTCTGTCCGTCGATGTCGAGTTTCACAGCGTAGATGTGCGGTGTGTAAACCAGGTTGCGGAGGCTGTCGTTTGTCACAGTGAAGGGAGTAGCTACGGGTTTGCCGTTCTCGTCCTTCTTAACGCCATACAAGTTACAAGGAACGTTACCTGCCTTGCGGATTTCGCGAGTTCCCTTCTTTCCGAGGTCTGTTCTAGCAGTACCTTTCAAATCAAATGTCTTCATTCTTTAGATAATTTGTGTTACTCTAAATTAAGTTTTAAGTCTCATGCTTAATTCACCATCACACGATGTGCAAAAAAGCGGCGCAAAGGTAACGCTTATTTTTATAACGCGCAACAATTAACGGACTAAAAATCAATATCAATCTTAATCTCGCCCTCCGTGGGGACATCCGAGTCTTCGTCGGCGGCGACAGTCGAGGCGTCGGCTTCGCCCCCCAGACTTTGCGGCCTCTCCGCCTTGATGAAACTGATGGCTTCCAAAAGTCCTGACATAAACTTCTCGAAGTCCTCCTGGTAGAGGAAAATCTTATGTTTCTCGAAACTCACCTGCGAATCATCCCCATCGCCCGACACCACCTTCTTGCTCTCGGTGATGGCCAGGAACATCTCATCCTTGCGGTTTTTCTTTACATCCAAGTAGTAGATGCGTTTGCCCGCCTTGATAGACTTAGAAAAAACTATCTCCTTATCCGATTCCACAACACTTCTCTTTTTAAGTTCATCCATAGCAAATATATAGTTTATTATTTCTGCATCAAAATTGACCATAATTTTCAGAATGAGCAAAAGAATAGACAAGAATCTTTCCCGTAGGCGGAAGAATTCACTCAAAGTTCCATTTTCCCTCTAAAATTTTGTTATTTATTTGTGACAAGTAGAGATTTTGTCTACTTTTGCAAATCCTTTGAAATAATAAAGAATATGATAAACAGAGTTCTTATTCGTCTGAAAATAGTACAGATAATATACGCCTATTATCAGAACGGAGGCAAAAACCTGGAAACGGCCGAGAAGGAGTTGTTCTTCAGTCTTTCCAAAGCATACGACCTTTACAACTACTTACTGTTGTTGATGGTAGAGGTAACACATTACGCACAAAGACGACTCGACGCCAAGAAGAGCAAGCTGAAACCTTCCAAAGAAGAACTTTCACCCAATACCAAATTCGCGGAAAACCGCTTCATCGCACAGCTGGAGGCCAACAAACAGCTGAAGGAGTTCGTGGAGAACCAAAAGAAAACCTGGGACGACGATGAGGAGAGTGTGAAAGCCATCTACGACCAGATTACAGAGAGTGAATATTATAAGGAGTACATGGCCGACGAGACTTCGTCCTACGAAGCCGACCGCGAGCTGTGGCGCAAGCTCTACAAGAACCTCATCTTCAACAACGAGACGCTGGACGAGGCGCTGGAGGACAAGAGCCTCTACTGGAACGACGACAAGGAGATTGTGGACACCTTCGTGCTGAAGACCATCAAACGTTTCGACGAGAAGAATGGAGCCCAGCAGGAGCTGCTGCCCGAGTTCAAGGACGAGGACGACAAGGACTATGCACGCCGACTCTTCCGTCGCACGATACTCAACGCCGACTACTATCGCCACCTGTTGAGCGAGAACACCAAGAACTGGGACCTGAGCCGCGTGGCCTTCATGGATGTCATCATCATGCAGATTGCCTTGGCGGAGATTCTCAGTTTCCCCAATATCCCCATCAGCGTATCCATCAACGAATATGTGGAGATAGCCAAACTCTACAGTACGGCCAAGAGCCCTGCCTTCATCAACGGTATGCTCGACCATATTGTTAATCAATTGAAAAACGACAACAAGCTGACAAAGAATTGATATCTTTGTGCAGGATAAAACAAATTGAATCATTAACATATAAATAATAGTAGAACTTATGAACGCATTAGCAATTCTGTTACAGGGCGGTGCACAAAACATGTCTTTCCTAGTGATGATGATAGCCATCTTCGCTATCATGTACTTCTTCATGATACGTCCGCAAAACAAGAAGCAGAAGCAGATTATGAACTTCCGCAAGAACCTGGAGGTAGGACAGTCCGTAGTTACCGCAGGCGGCATCTATGGCAAAGTGAAGGAGCTGGATGGCAATGTAGTGGTGCTGGAGATTGCTGCGGGCGTGAAGATCCGCATCGGCCGCAACTATATCTACGCTGATGAACTAGATCAGCAGCAAGGTGCCAAATAAGAGGCAGACATGCAATGATCGGGAAAGAGGAATTAAAGAAGTATAGTTCCATCGCCATACAAAGAATCGGGAACTTCCTGTTCAGTGAAAAGAACAGGAAATTCTTGATTTTTTTGTTTTTCCTCATGGTCTCCACCATCTTCTGGCTCATACAGACCCTCAACGATGACTACGAGACCGAAGTGACGATGCCGCTGCGGCTAAAGAACGTGCCCGATAACGTGGTGCTGACCCTCGAACCGCCCCAAGCGCTGCGTGTGGACGTGCAGGACAAGGGGACGGTGCTGATGAACTACCTCTTCGGACAGACCTTCTACCCGCTGACCATCGACTTCA
>CAVFUK010000063.1:0-26281 GCA_963625535.1 Anaerovoracaceae bacterium
CCATCAAGGATTACGATCCGAGGACAAGAACCTTCAAGCTCGACATTCCTAACGATGAGGTAACGCAGGGATTCCTCACTCTGCTGGCCAACAACTATTTCAAAACGCCGAGAATAACAGAAGCGTTGATTTTCAGCAGCATACGACTACTGGACAATGGCGAGCTGGAACCGTTCCGCAAGGAGCTCACCGCCTTCTTCGCCAGCATCCCCTACCCAATGCGGCGCAACAAGGACGAGCACGACCGCGAACGGGATTTCCACTACACCTTCTACCTCATCCTGCGCCTGCTGAGCACCTACATGGTCTACACCGAGAAGCAGCTGAGCCAAGGCCGTGCCGACTGCATCGTGGAGACGGACAAGTTCGTCTACATCTTCGAGTTCAAGCTCAACGGCAGCGCCGACGAGGCCCTGCGCCAGATAGAGGACCGAGGCTACGCCAAACCCTACGCCGCCGACCGCCGCACACTGTATAAGATAGGTTGCAGTTTCTCGTCCGAGACCGGAACCATAGAGGATTGGAAAGTGGCGGAGTGAAGCCGATGACGAAGACTGCCGCGCGGCACAGAGAAAAACGCAACGCATTGCATTTCCCGCACAGCAAACGAAGAAATTTGCAACGCGCTGCAAATATTTCGTAATTCATCAGTATATTTGCAACGGAATTCAAATGTAGAGTACACATGATAGAACGGACAGCTTCCCTAAATACCTCATCACGCTGGACAACGACCCCGTCTGCTACCACGACGGCATTCGGCAAGTCTACGCCCTCGACTGGCTCACCGGGCGGGAAGTGTAAACGGCGGGCAGACGTCAGAAATTGAATCTCCTACAATCCTAAGATTTCCAATAGGCCGCCCACACTATAAACCGGCAAGGAAGAATCCGCGAAGTCTTTCGGATTTCGTGTTATTATGCAATCCGCATTGGCTACTATAGCAGTCGCATGCTGAGTGGCGTCTTGTACTTCGCTTCTTCATCTTCCTCCCTACCGCATGGTCTCGAAGTAGAAGAACACGGCCATGGCAATCATGATGAGACCGAGCAGGCCATAGAAGAGGCGGGCTCGGCCTGGGCCCACGTTGCGGACAATGAGCTGGGCGTTCTGGGCGGTGAAGAACCACTTCCAGTTGAACACGCTCGCCAGCAGGGCCACAATCCCCGCCAAAGCGAACAGTGCTTGTACGAAATAATGTGCTTTCATTGATAGTCTTTCGTTTTCTTTGTTTTCAAAAATTCTGTCCTAAGGTGTAAGTAAACCGGGGTTCGAGCCTCGAAGCAGGTCGGTGGAGACAGTTTCTGCCCCCCTACGACCCGCTCGTACACGAGTTTCGGAACCGCTTCTTCCGGAGTTCCAAGGCCGAACTGTTGGAGAACGGATTGCTCTCCCTTACATCTTCAACAGGCGCGAGCCGTCGGGCTGTTCCTCGATGGTGACGCGGACGGTGTCCTGCGGCAGCAGCTCCTCCACCAGCTCGGGCCACTCGATGAAACAGAGGGCTCCGCTGTAGAAGTAATCCTCGTAACCCATGTCGTAGACCTCCTCCAGGCGCTTGATGCGATAGAAGTCGAAGTGGTAGATGAGCTCGCCGCTCTGGGAGCGATACTCGTTGACGATGGCGAAGGTGGGCGAGGTAATGACGTCGTCCGTCACGCCCAGCGCCTCGCAAAGGGCCTTGATGAAGGTGGTCTTGCCGGCTCCCATGCTGCCGTAGAAGGCGAACACGGTGTTGTCGCCCATGGCACCGACGAAGCTGCGGGCGGCCTCGTCGATGGTGGCGAGAGAATCAATCTTTATTTCCATAATGTATCGTGTTTTTGTGTGAATGAACGAGGTGTTTCCAGCCCACCTTGCCCGCCTTGCAGAGGGCGTAGATGAGGATGGAGAAGAATATGATGGATGCGCCCGAAGGCACGTTGCAAGCGTAGGAAATCCATAGTCCGCCCAGGCAACTGACGTAGCCGATGCCGATGGAGAGGAGGATGATGCGCCGGTAGCGGCAGGTGAAGAGGTTGGCAGTCATCTGCGGAATGGTGAGCAGCGAGATGACGAGCACAATGCCCACCATGCGCAGGCAAGCCACGATGGTGAGGGCGATGAACATCATCAGCGCATACTCCAGCACGTGCACGGGTAGCCGTTGCGAACGTGCGAACTCGCGGTCGAAGGAGACGTAAATGATGGGGTTCATGAAGAGGCCGAAGAACACCAACACCACGGCCGTCAGCACAGCGAGGGTCAAAAGGTCCGCCGCCGTGATGGTGAGGATGTTACCGAAGAGGTAGCTCGAGAGGTCGGGGATGAAGCCCGGCGTGAGGAAGCTGAAGATGATGCCCACCGCCATTCCGAAGGTCCAGAAGACGGCGATGGCGGAGTCCTCGCGCATGTCGCGCCGATGGCTGAGCCACTCCACCCCGAAGGCGGAGAGCACGGCGAAAATGGCGGCGGTGAAGATGGGCGGCAGTCCGAGGAAGACTCCCAGTCCGATGCCGCCGAACGAGGCGTGCGTAATGCCTCCGCTGATGAACACCAGCCGTCGGGTGACGATGTAGGTTCCTATCAGTCCGCAAACGATGCTCGCCAGCAGGCTCCCCACCAGAGCGTTCTGAAAAAATGTATACTGTAGTATGTCCACTGTTCTCTATTCGTTTTTTGTTTGTTTTGTTTGTTCTTTTCGTTCTTCGGAAGTTTCCTACCGAATCCGCAACCGTCTGAAGTCGTTCGGAAGTTCCAGCCAAGTCTTCACTTCCTTTAGCTATTCGAAAGTCCCGGTCAAGTCTTCAATGATCCGAGACCGTTTAGAGCTTTCGTCCGAATCTTCAACGGTCTGAAGTTCTTCGGAGATTTCTTCCAGGTCCCCACCACCTTTAGCTATTCGAAAGTTCCGGTCAAGTCTTCAATGATCCGAGACCGTTTAGAGTTTTCGTCCGAATCTTCAACGGTCTGAAGTTCTTCGAAGGTCTCTTCCAGATCTTCGACAGCCCGAGGCCTTCCGAAGACTTCCCTCGCTTTCACGTCCTGACGCCGGCGGAGCGGCGCTCGCCCACGATGAGGATTACCTCGTCCTTGAGGGCGTCGGGCAGGGCCACACCCCGCAGTTGCAGGCTGCGGACCCATCCCGCCACTTCGGTGTCGCGCATCGTGTAGAGCACGTCGCGAAACTGCTCAATCTGTTCTTCCGCATAACTGTCGGAGGAGACCCCTCGGTAAGCGTCGAGCTCCTCGTCGTCGTAATATTCTATCTGTTTGCTGACGGCGGCCAAGAGGCTCTCTTTCTCGCAAACCTCGTGTTGTCCGCAGCATTCCATGTCCGCCGGGTTGACGGGCAGCGGGCTCTCCACAGCCTCTCCCCTCGCCTCTTTCCGTCGGTCCGCCCGGTTCTTCAGCGCTCCGGTGAGCATCGCCACCAGCGCCAGCGCCACTAAACTTATAATCAGTATCCACATAGGCTTCTCACGTGTGTTTCATTTCACCGTTCCGGACTGTCCTTCCGAATTGCTTTGGAACTCGGGATGGCCTTCGGGGTTGTTTTCAGCCTCGCAAATGGAGAACCCTCCATTCCGACCGTCCTGTCCGTCCAAGTTGCTTTGGAGCACGGAACCGGCTGTGGGTTTGTTTTCCGCCTCGCGGATGGAGAATCCGGCTTCCGCCAGATGGTTCCAGTAAGCGGGGTAAGACTTGGAGACCACCTCGGGATTGTTGACGCGCAACTGGGGCAACACGAGGCAAGCCGGTGCGAAAGCCATGGCCATGCGGTGGTCCTCGTAAGTGTCGATGGCTGGCTCAGCCTCAGCAGGGCAACGTTCCCCGTCCCAATAGAGCACAGAGTCGTCGGCCTCACGCACCACGTAGCCGAGTTTCAGCAGTTCCCTACGGAGCGCAGCGATGCGGTCGGTCTCCTTTATCTTAAGGCTCTGCAATCCGGTGAAGCGGAACGGCACCCCCATCAGCGCGCAAGTCACCACGAAGGTCTGCGCCAAATCAGGTTCATTCACGAAATCGTAGTCGAAACGGGAAGCGGACGCACCTCCGTTGGAAATCCCCGAATCCGAGGTTCGTTTTGTCAGCGTCACACCGTCCTCGGTGAAAGTCGTCCGCACTCCGAGACGCTCGAAGAGCCGAGCCACGGCGGAATCGCCTTGGTAACTCTTGGCGAAGAGTCCTTCGAGCCGAACCTCAGCCTGGGGCGCAAGCGCCACAATCTCGTACCAATAGGAAGCGGCGCTCCAGTCGCTCTCCACGGAATAGGCCGTGTGGCGGTACTGTCCGTGAGGCACCTCTATAGTATGAGGGTCTGTCCAATGGGCCTCGGCCCCGAAGTCGTGCATCAGCTGCAGCGTAAGGTTGATGTAGGGCCGCGAGACGACCTCCCCCTGCAGCCTCAGCGTCAAGCCGGCGGGCAACGTGGGGGCAATCATCAGCAAGGCGGAGATGTACTGCGAGCTGACGTCGCCCTTCAGCGTAATCTCGCTGCCGGTGAGCTGTCGCCCGGTTATCTTGAGGGGCGGAAAGCCCTCTTGCTCAGTGTATTGGATGTCGGCTCCGAGGCTTCGCAGCGCATCCACCAGAATGCGGATGGGACGTTGGCGCATGCGCTGCGTGCCGGTGATGGTCACCGTGCCAGGCGTGATGGAGCGGTAAGCGGTGAGAAACCGCATGGCTGTTCCGGCGGCCTTTATGTCGATGGTGTCGTGAATCGAGAAGAGGGCATCCACCATCACACGCGTGTCGTCGCAGTCGGAGAGGTTCATCGGCAGCGCGTCGTTACCGCTCAAGGCGTTCAGGATGAGCGCCCGGTTGCTGATACTCTTCGAGGCGGGCAGTGCCACCTGGGCACGAATAGCTTGTGGAGCTGATAGTGTAATCTGCATTTTCAGTCGGTCTGTTCAAATAAACGTTGCAAAACTACACAAAATTCAATAAAGTCACTCTTCGCGAAGGCTCCTTTGTTGCGAGTTGCCGTCATTTGAGTCCACGAAGGACAAGATTCTTCGCCCTCGAAGGAGAAAATGTCTTTTTCGGAAGGCTACGAACGGCCCTCATTGACAGGCAGTTCGAAAAAAAGTCGAAAAATATATGCTCTAAAATTTGGTGGGTTCTCAAAGATAGCCTACTTTTGCATCCGCAATTCGGGGTGTAGCTCAGCCCGGTTAGAGTACTCGTCTGGGGGGCGAGTGGTCGCTGGTTCGAATCCAGTCACCCCGACCGGAAGAAAGGAGTCAAGTCAAAAACTTGATTCCTTTTTCTTTTTATATACTCCCCTAGTCGGCCACCTACAGCAAAATCATTTGGGATAAGTTAATAGACACTCTTCAGCGAAATAAACAAAAACGGGAGTTCCACGAAGTGAAGCTCCCGAATAGGAAATTCTCTTATGCTTTGTCAGAGTACAATAGCAATTTTCCTTACTTGAATCAATTTTTCGCACAATGAAGTATTCTTGCGCGCCACTTGCATATTATAGTCCGTCTGCATACGCACAAGCAAGTCAGCATTTATCCCCAAAGCCGCCTCCAAAAAGAGAGCGAACTCTGTGGTGACAGGCCGTTTGGCGTTCAACACTTCGTTCAGGGCAGTATAGGACAAGCCAAACTTCTTCGCAAAATCCTTCTGCTTCAGTCCTCGACTCTCCAACTCATTCTTCACCAACTCTCCCGGATGGTAAGGCCGGAAAGACTGCAAATTATTCGCTGCAATTCCCATTATTTCCTCCTATTTATAATGATTCGTAATATTCACTAAAGAACAGATTCCCACAACTGTCTGATTTGTCTCATTCATTACCTCCCGAAATTCCAACCGATACTGATCATTGATGCGTAAAGAAGAAAAACCCGTCTTCTCGCCCTTCAACTTTTCGTAATCCAAAGACCTATACTGAAAGAGGTCTTCCATACGGGAAGCATTCAGTAGAGCCTTTACGCACTTCAAATAGCCATTAACAATTTGAGGTTGAAAACGATGCTTCTTATCAGATGTCGTTCCGTTCACGTAAAGCTCCGCCAAATAATCCTTTTCAAATTCTACATTCATAAGAAACCCTCTTTAATGCGGCAAAGATAAGAATATTTATTTGAGCAATTCGCATTTTCAGCGAATTGATTTATGAAAAGAGTTAGGTCCCTTTCCTAAAAAATACAAAAACGTGGCGAAATAAGAATGTACAAAACCGGAATATAACATAAATATAGCGTATCTTTGCCAACTCATAAAAGGGACTCAACAAAACAAAACAGTTGACTGAAAAGAACATGAATCAAACAGAAACTTTAGTAGAAAAAATAAAAGAAGGGATACAGGAAAAGAAGGGCAAACGCATCGTCGTGGTGGACCTCACCGGAATCGACGACGCCATCTGCAAGTACTTCGTAATCTGCCAGGGCAACTCGCCCAGCCAAGTGATGGCCATCACAGACTCCATCAAAGAGTACGTCCGCAAAGAGACGCACGAGAAACCGCAAGCCGTGGACGGACTGAACAACGCCCAATGGGTGGCGATGGACTACGCAGACGTCATGGTACACATCTTCCTGCCCGATGTGCGCCAGTTCTACGACCTCGAACACCTCTGGGCCGACGCACAGTTAACCGAAATCCCCGACCTCGATTAAAACGACGAACGTATGGAACAAGAAAACAATCAGAAAGCGAATATGCCTAAATTCAATCTGAACTGGCTTTATGCCGTCATCATCATCGGACTCCTCTCGATCTTCATCCTCAACAACGGCGACGCCGCACTGAAGAAGATTGACTTCACCGAGTTCAAGGACTACGTGGCCAAGGGCTACGTGAGCAAGGTAGTCGCCTACAACGACAACACGGTGGACGTGTTCATCAAACCCGAATACGCCCGCGAAGTGTTCAAACAAAACGCCGAGAAGGCACTGCGCAACCCGGTGGTGACCATGCAGATAGGCTCCGTCACCACACTCGACACGTTCCTCGACGAGTGCGAGAAGTCCACGGACGTACCCCGCATCACACGCGACTACGGCGAGAAGAAGGACTACATGACCGCCCTCTTCTGGAACCTGCTGCCGTTCATCCTCATCATCTTCTTCTGGGTGTTTATGATGCGACGCATGGGCAACGGCGCCGGTGGCGGCGGCGGAGTGTTCAACGTGGGACGCTCCAAGGCGCAGCTGGTGGAGAAGAGTTCAGTCAACCGCATCACCTTCAAGGACGTGGCCGGACAGGCCGAAGCCAAGCAAGAGGTGAAGGAGATTGTGGACTTCCTGAAGCATCCTGACAAATATACCGAACTGGGAGGAAAAATTCCCAAGGGCGCACTGCTGGTGGGTCCTCCGGGAACGGGTAAGACCCTGCTGGCCAAGGCCGTGGCAGGCGAGGCCAGCGTGCCATTCTTCTCGCTCTCCGGCTCGGACTTCGTGGAGATGTTCGTCGGCGTGGGAGCCTCACGTGTGCGCGACCTCTTCCGCCAAGCAAAGGAGAAAGCCCCCTGCATCATCTTCATCGACGAGATTGACGCCGTGGGACGCGCCCGCAGCAAGAACCCCAACATGGGCGGTAACGACGAGCGCGAGAGCACCCTCAACCAGCTGCTCACCGAGATGGACGGATTCGGCACAAACAGCGGAATCATCATACTGGCAGCCACCAACCGCGCGGACATTCTGGACAAGGCCCTGCTGCGCGCCGGACGCTTCGACCGCCAGATTCATGTGGACCTGCCCGACCTGAACGAGCGTAAGGAAGTGTTCGCCGTTCACCTCCGCCCCATCAAGATTGACAAGACCGTGGACGTGGACCTACTGGCACGCCAGACGCCGGGATTCTCCGGAGCCGACATCGCCAACGTCTGCAACGAGGCCGCCCTGATAGCCGCCCGCCACGACAAGGAGTACGTGGGCAAACAGGACTTCCTCGATGCCGTGGACCGCATCGTGGGCGGACTGGAGAAGAAGACGAAAGTAATGACGCAGGACGAGAAGCACACCATCGCGCTTCACGAAGCCGGTCACGCCACCCTCTCGTGGTTCCTCGAACACGCCAACCCGCTGATAAAAGTCACCATCGTGCCCCGTGGCAGTGCCCTGGGCGCCGCATGGTACCTGCCCGAGGAGCGACAGATAACCACCAAAGAGCAGATGCTCGACGAGATGTGCGCCACCCTGGGCGGACGAGCCGCCGAGGAACTGTTCGTGGGCAAGATTTCCACCGGAGCGATGAACGACCTGGAGCGCGTGACGAAACAATCGTACGGCATGATTGCCTACGCCGGCATGAGCGACAAGTTGCCCAACCTCTGCTATTATGGTATGGAGGACGATTACTTCACGAAGCCCTATAGCGACAGCACCGCCCAACTGATTGACAGTGAGGTGAAACGCATGATACAGGAGCAGTACGACCGTGCCAAAGCCATTCTGAAAGAGCATCAGGAGGGCCACAACAAGTTGGCCCAGCTGCTGATGGAGCGCGAAGTGATCTTCGCCGAGGATGTGGAGCAAATCTTCGGCAAACGCCCCTGGGCCTCCCGCTCCGAAGAGATTCTCGCCAACGACGACCCGAAACCTTCCGACACGAAAGCCGGACAGAAGCCCGTTGCGGGGAATGCTACACCAACGGAAACTGCTGAGGATGCTTCACAAGTGAACGTTGCCGACGAGAAGGCCGAAACAAACGCCGCAGAGAAAGCGGGAGAGTTGAATACGGAGGACGAGAAAGCCGCAGAGGAGAAGGCAACCGACAGCAAGCCAGCTGAACGTACACTCTTCGATGAGGAAACAAACGAAGATAATGCTGAAGGCAAAGAGGCGAACGCTGCCGACGGAAATGACAGCGATGCAGAAGCCGACGAAACCACAAAGACTGATGAAGCTTCGCTCTTTGACGAGGAGCCCGACGGAGATAATGCAGCAAGCGAAGAGGCAAATGCTGCCAATGAAAACGCCAGCGATGCGGAAGCCGAAGAAATAACCAAACCTGCGGAAGACTCGCTGTTCGACAAGAAGGCCGACGGAGAGCAGAGTGCCTCCGAAGAACCCTCTGAGGAGGAAATCGATACTGAGGATCTTTCCACGAAGGTTCCCCAAGGAGAAACAGTCGAAAAAGCTGTCGACCTGTTCGCCACCGCAACAGTTGCCTCTACTATTAATAATATAGAAGCAGACGCAAAAGACACCGAAGAGAGCGAAGCTGAAGAAGCCGACGAAAAGGCATCTGAAGTCCCCACAGTAAATACCGATGAGGAATCGAACCTTACCGACGAGGCAAACGTAGCCGATGAGCCCACCGCTACCGATGTCGCCGAAGAGGAAGCGGCCGAGCCCAACGCCAACGAAGAGGCCACAGACAACAAATCCACTGACGGAGTCAAGGCAGAGGAGAATGCTAATGAACCAGCACGCCCTGCTGACACCGCAAACACTGAAGCAGACCTTTTCGATACAAAGGCTGAGGAAGATGCAACCGCAACCAATGCCGAAGAGATAATCGCTTCCGAGAAATCTGCCGAAGAGAAGGCTGACGAGGCAACGAAGTCTATCGACTCTGCAAGCGCTGAACCTTCGCTTTTCGACATAGAGACTGAAGCCGAGAAGTCTACCGATGCAGCAAGCACTGAACCTTCACTTTTCGACGAAGAAGATGAAGTCGAGAAGGCTGACGAGGCAGCAAAGTCTACCGACTCTGCAAGCAATGAACCTTCGCTTTTCGACATAGAGACTGAAGCCGAGAAGGCAAACGAAGCCGAGAAGTCTGCTGATGCAGCAAGCGCTGAACCTTCTCTTTTCGACGAGAAGACTGAAGATACAAACGACTCAAAGGCCGAAGAGAAGAAGGCTGAAGAAACTAAAGCTAGTGAACCTCAGGTCATCGAAGCGTATACACCCAAGCCTTTCGTGCTTCCGCATTGGACAGCTTGGCCCGAGGACGATGAGCCCAAGAGCGACGCTAATGAAGCGAAGAGACCAGCAGACCTTTGGAAACGAGCAGACGCCACAAAGTCACCTGACACTGCGAAGTCTGCTGATGATGCAAACGTCAGCGTGACGGTGACCGAGAACTCCATCGAGTGGAAATTCCCCGAAGTAAACGCTGCTGGTGAAAACACTGATGAAACAACCGCAAACGAAGCCGAGACTGCCAACACGGAAACTTCCAACGGAATCACCGCTAGTGTAGAGCTTCCCGATGAAGCAACCGCAGACGAAGCCGAGACCTCCAGCGTTAATGCTAACGAGTCTTTCATCGACGAAGTCGTTGCAGACGAAGCCTTCATGGAAGTGATTGCCGAGGAAGAGACAGAACTCACCGACGAGACGAACGCAGACGAAGAGTCAGCCGAGGACAACATCCTTTGGAACGGAAGTCTCTTCGAAGGGACCGATGAGAAGGACGAGGACGAAGCCAGATTTGCCGAAATGGCGGACGCCATGGAGGAAGCCGAGGAAGCGAACTTTGCCGAGCAGGCTGAAGGAACCACCGAGACAAACGTTACTGCAAAGACTGAGGCAGTTGCTGAAACCAATGTCCCCGAGCAAGCCGACGAAGCTACCGACACAAACGGTACCGAGGGAACTGAAGTAGAGACGAATCTCACCGACGAGACGAGTGACGAAGAAGAGTCTGCCGAGGACAACATGCCTTGGGACAGAAGCCTTTTCGAAGGGACCGACGAGGAGTCTTCCAACGACGAATCTGCGGAAGAACCCATTCAAGGAACCATCGATTTTGGAACAGACGAGACGAAGCCTGCCGACGACGCGAAAGCCGATGACGAGAAGCAGACAGAGGCGAAGCCCGCCGAGGTGAAACCTGTCGACTTCCAGACCACCATCGATTGGGGATTCTTCGAGGATGAGATGAGTAACGAGACAGCCGACACTGCGGGAAACACCTCTACGGAGGGGCAAGCAGCAGCGGCCGCCCCGGAGAAATCCGCAGAAGAAGCCGCCGAGAAACGGGCAGCTACCGAGAAGGCCGTGAACCAGAAGATTGTCGATGGTGAAGCGGTGCAAGTGAACGAATAAAAAGACAACCGATAATTAGACTATGACTAATCTTGTTCAAAGAAGCATCACCGGCGTACTGTTCGTAGCGGTCATTCTGTGTTGCACGATTCTCAGTCCCATCGCCTTCGGGACTCTGTTTGCCGTCATCACAGCCCTGGCCATACGGGAGTTTTGCAAGCTGGTGAACAAGGACGACGAAATCAATGTGAGTCCACTCATCGCCATGACGGCCGGAGCATACCTGTTCTTCGCCTTCATGGGCTACAGCCTGCAGCTGTTCGACCTCTCGGTGTTTGTGCCCTACATCATCATCGTGATGTACGCCTTCATCCGCGAGCTCTACTTGAAGCAGAGCAAGCCGCTCAACGACTGGGCCTACACAATGATGAGCCAACTCTACATCGCCCTACCCTTCTCGTTACTCAACGTGCTGGCCTACAGCAACGCGCAATCGCCGTTCCCGATGGTGGAATACAACGCCTCGTTCCCCCTAGCGGTGTTCATCTTCATTTGGCTGAACGACACCGGTGCCTACTGCGTGGGCAGTCTGCTGGGTAAACATAAGTTGTTCGAGCGCATCTCCCCGAAGAAGTCGTGGGAAGGATCCATTGGCGGAGGTGTCTTCGCCCTGATTGCCGCCTGCATAATGTCGCACTTCAACCCCTTCACCCCGTTGTGGGTATGGTTGGGATTCGCCCTCACCGTAGTCTTCTTCGGCACGTGGGGCGACCTGATAGAGTCGCTGATGAAACGCCAACTCGGCATCAAGGATTCGGGCAGCATCCTCCCCGGTCATGGTGGATGGCTCGACCGCTTCGACAGTGCCCTCATGGCCATCCCCGCCTCGGTGGTTTACCTCTACCTGACAGGTCAAATCTAAGCGAACAAGCGGGTACACGGAGTCGTCTTCCGAAGGCGGAATCATCCGATAAGGAGACTCCTTCTGACGAGTGGAATGGCAACTATATATAATAAGGTATATGTAGCGTATTTCAGTAACGGAATAAACAGAGAGTGAAGTATTTCAGAAAGACGACGTTTCGGGTGTGAAGTAAACCAGAAAGAGGCCATCCCTCCGTAAACATACATTCACTCACTGTTTACTCACTGACTGACAAGCGTTTTAATGACGTACGGGAACAAGGCCTGATCACGCACGTGAACAAGGTGAGTAAATGTACGTCTTCAGGGTGCATAGTCGTACGTCTTCAGGTCCCCCTCCCTGCAGCGTGACAGATTTCGTCCATTCCGAGGGATAATTTCGTGCTCTCAGTTAACGACCAGTAAACAGTCAGTAAACGGTAGTAAACGTACGTCCATGCAGTCGACGTGTTTCTCACGCTCCCTACCTCAACAGGCAATTCCCTTTTGATTAGCGTAGAAGTCAAGCCTTCGTCGATTATGAGAGGTGAGAGTTGAAGCGGAAGTTATTATGCGTTGAGCGAGAACTCGTCCGCATCACGGAGCACGGCGAACTTCTGACGGAAAGCTTGAAGCGAATCCATCTCCAGATTGCACGAGGCGTACTGCGACTCGTCGGTGAGGGACAATCGGTCTTTGCCATAGGCATCGACAACGGCACTATGGCCGCAGTACGGACAGGCTGGGTCGCTGCCCACACGGTTCACAGCGATGACGTAACACTGGTTCTCCAAGGCTCGAGCCCGCAACAGGGTGTCCCAAACCCGTATGCGCGACGTGGGCCAGTTCGCCACATAGATGACCGCGTCGTAGTCCGCCCGATTACGGCTCCATACGGGGAAACGCAGATCGTAGCAAACGAGCAACAAGATGCGTAACCCTTGGTAATGGACCACTACCCTCTGGTGGCCAGCGGTGTAAGTCGCCGACTCGCCTCCGTAGGTGAAGGTGTGACGTTTGTCGTAGTGGAACACCTCCCCGTCGGGGCAGACGAAGTAAAGCCGGTTGAAGAACCGCTCGCCTTCCTTCACCGCCACACTGCCTGCAATGGCGCATTGGCGCTGGACCGCCTGCCGCTTCATCCATGTGAGCGTCGGTCCGTCCGCCTCTTCAGCAATTTCCGCCGGAGTCAGGCAAAACCCTGTAGAAAACATCTCGGGCAGCACAAAGAGGTCGGTCGTCCCTGCCTCATGCATCATCCGTTCCGCCACTGCCCTATTTTGTTCCGCCTCGCACCAACGAATGTCTGTTTGTAATAGTGTTACTTTCATACGGTCACTCCTTCCGTTTCTTCAGCAGCTCCACCATCTGACCGGCGGCACGCTCGGAGGCTCCGGCTTCGCCCAGAATGCCGATGATGCGGTCGTACGCGTCGAGCATCTTCTGACGCTCGGTCTTCTCGCTCGAAGTATTCTGATGTTCTTCCTCAGACTGGAGTTTTCCGATTTCATGGTCCCACTCCTTTTCTGAGCCCTCAACCAAATCTCCCTGCTTCCGGTTGTTTTCCACCTTCTCTTGCGGTGCTGCCCCCTTCAGCAACACGCCCAGTTCGCGCCGCATGTTCGCCACGGTCATGGCGTCTGCCACCAGCTCACGCACCACTTCCTCGCCGGCAATGAGGTTCACCAGCGAGATGAACTTCACTTTCAGGATGTGACGGCGCAGGAAGGAGATGAGTTTACCCACGGGAGTGTGGTAACAAACAACCTGCGGCACACGGAACAGCGCAGTCTCCAGCGTGGCCGTGCCGGAGGTCACCAGAGCCGCCTCAGCGTAGCAAAGCAGCGGATAGGTCTGAGCCTCAACCCGCTTCACGTCCGTCCCCTGCAGGAAGCGGTCGTAGTACGAAGCGTCGATGCCGGGCGCTCCGGCCAACACCAGCTGATAGTCGGGGAAGGCGGACGCTGCCTTTATCATGTCCGGCAGGTTGTCCTTGATTTCTTGCTTGCGGCTACCTGCCAATAGGGCGATGATGGGTTTGTCCGAGAGTCCGTTCTCAGCAGCGAACCGTTGGAAATTCTTCTTGTATGTAGACAGAAATCCGTCCACCGCGTCCACGCAGGGATTGCCCACGTAGTGGATGGGATAATGGTGCTTCGCGTAGAATTCGACCTCGAAGGGGAGGATGGAGAACAACTCGTCCACGTCGCGGCGAATGTTCTTGATGCGGTACTCCTTCCAAGCCCAAATCTTGGGCGAGATGTAGTAGTAGACAGGGATGTGCACGTGCCGTCGGACGAACTTCGCAATGGAGAGGTTGAAGCCGGGATAGTCCACCAGGATGACCACGTCGGGGCACCATTCGACGATGTCGAACTTACACTGCTCCATGTTGGCGAAGATGGTGCGCAAGTGCATCAGCACGGGAATGAACCCCATGTAGGCCAACTCGCGGTAGTGTTTCACGCGTGTGCCGCCGACCTGTGTCATCAGGTCGCCGCCGAAGAAGCGGAACTCCGCGTTGGGGTCTTCCGCCTTCAAGGCTCTCATCAGGTTGGAGGCGTGCAGGTCGCCCGACGCCTCCCCTACGATTAAATAGTATTTCATTGTTCTTACAGTGTCAAAGTTTTACAATCTCTCGGGGCCCTGCGATTCGTAGAGGCCTAAAGTCTCGCAGCACCAAGCCTAGACCTCCAGGTTCCAGTTTTTCATCTCCTCCATCATCCGGTAGGCCGTTTCGTCAATCTGCACGGGGGTGATGGCCACGTAGCCATTCTCCAGTGCCCAGAGGTCGGAGTCCTCGGCCCCGTCGCGGTTCTCGAACGAGCCCGTGAGCCAGAAGTAGTCGCCTACACTGGGATGGGGATGGGTGCGACGCTCCCACTCGTTGTACCAACGGCCGCGGGTCTGCCGACAGATGCGCACGCCTTTATATATAGGTATATTGGGGAAATTCACGTTCAGACAAACACCGGAAGGTAAGCCACGGGCAATCACCTCCTGGGTGATGCGTTGCACGTAAGGACCCATGGGGCTAAAGTCTGCGTCGGCGGCATGGTCGCATAGCGAATAACCTATGGAGGGGACACCACGGATACAGCCCTCGATGACCACACCCATCGTGCCGGAGTAGTGCACACTGACGGCGGAGTTGTCGCCATGGTTGATGCCCCCGATGATGAGGTCGGGCTCGCGGCCCAGCACCGCGTCGGCAGCCAGTTTCACACAGTCCACCGGGGTGCCGGTGCATTTATACACTTCGAGTCCCTCCTCGCGGTGCACGGTGCTGTACCGCACCGGTGTGTGGCAGGTGATGGAACAGCCGGCGCCCGAGCGGGGTGAGTCGGGTGCCATCACCACAATGTCGCCCAGCGGACGCACCATCGTCAGCAACTCATTGATGCCCTTGGCCGTCACGCCATCGTCATTGGAAATAAGTATAAGCGGTCGTTTCATATCGTTCTTTGTAAAGTATCATTAGTTTTTCCGCACAAAAATACAAAATTATGGGAAATCACCACACATCGTGGGCATAAGAAATAGAGGTCGTTGAATGGGAATAAATCTTAATCTTGTGCAAGTAGGAGCGAAAAAACGCTTTGGATTGAATAGAATTGTCTATATTTGCATCCCTTAGGACTCAATTAACCTATAACAAAGAAGTTGATATATGGGAAAAATTATTGCATTAGCCAACCAGAAAGGCGGCGTGGGAAAGACCACAACGACCATCAACCTGGCAGCCTCGCTGGCCACGCTGGAGAAGAAAGTGCTGGTCATCGACGCTGACCCTCAGTCCAATGCATCGTCGGGACTGGGTGTAAATCTGAAAGATGTCGATGTCTCCATCTACGACTGCCTGGTTAGCGGAGCGGACCTCAAAGAAGCAATTTTCACCACCGACATCGAGGGACTGGACATCGTGCCGTCGCACATCAACCTGGTGGGAGCCGAAATAGAGATGATACAGATGCCCAACCGCGAGAAGGTGATGAAGAACGTGCTGGAGCCTATGCGCGCCGAATACGACTACATCCTCATAGACTGCTCACCGTCGCTGGGACTCATCACGGTGAACTCGCTCACAGCGGCCGACTCGGTCATCATCCCCGTGCAGTGCGAGTACTTCGCGCTCGAGGGCATCAGCAAGCTGCTCAACACCATCAAGATCATCAAGTCGAAGCTGAACCCGGGACTGGACATCGAAGGCTTCCTGCTGACCATGTTCGACGCCCGCTTGCGGTCGGCCAACCAAGTGTACGAGGAGGTGAAGAGCCACTTCCAGGAACTGGTGTTCGACACCGTCATCCAGCGCAATGTGAAGCTGAGCGAGGCCCCGAGCCACGGAATTCCCGTCATCCTCTACGACGCGGAGTCGAAAGGGTCGGTCAACTACCTCTCCCTGGCCAAAGAAATCATCAAACGAAACAAGAAACAATAAACTATGCCTGCGAAAAAGAAATTTGCCTTGGGCCGGGGTCTCGACGCCCTAATGGCCATGGACGATATAAAGACGGAGGGCTCATCCTCCATCAACGAGATTGAGCTCGACAAAATCTCGGTCAACCCCAATCAACCGCGACGGGAGTTCGACCCCGAAGCCCTGCGCGAGTTGGCTGACTCCATCGCCGAGATTGGCATCATACAGCCCATCACGCTCCGCCAGATGAGCGACGACACGTACCAGATTATCGCCGGCGAACGACGTTTCCGGGCCTCGCAGATGGCCGGGCTGAAGTCCATCCCCGCCTACATCCGCACCGCGGACGACGAGAACGTGATGGAGATGGCCCTCATCGAGAACATCCAACGCGAGGACCTCAACTCACTGGAAATCGCCCTGGCCTACCAACACCTGCTGGAGCAGTACGAGCTCACACAGGAGCGGCTCAGCGAGCGCGTGGGCAAGAAACGTACCACCATCGCCAACTACCTGCGTCTGCTGAAACTGCCCGCGCCCATCCAGATGGCCCTGCAAAACAAGGAGATAGATATGGGACACGCCCGCACCCTGCTCACGCTGGACAACCCGCAGACCCAAATAAAGGTCTTCGAGGAAATCATGAAACACGGCTACTCCGTGCGTAAGGTGGAGGAGATGGTGAAGGCCTTGAGCCAAGGCGAGGCGGTGGTGAGCGGCAACAAGAAGATCACCTCCAAGGAGAAGAAGCTCCCCGAGGAGTTCGACCTGCTGAAGACTCACCTGTCCGACTTCTTCAAGACCAAGGTGCAGCTCACCTGCACCGCCAAGGGCAAAGGCAAAATCAGCATCCCCTTCAACAACGAGGAGGACCTGGAACGCATCATGGAGATTCTGGACAAGATTAAACAAAACTAACCCCACGAAGTCTTGAAACACTTTACGCACACATATCGACTCTGGTGCCTGCTGCTCATCGCACTCGTGCAGACAACGGTGCTAATGGCTCAGGAAGCGAAGACCGACACCACCGCCGTGCCCAACGCGCTGAAGCGAAGGATGGGTGCCGTCACGCCTGCCCAACGCGACAGTCTGGCACAAGAGGAGGCCAAGCGCATGGAGCGACTGGAGCAACAGCAACGCATGGAACAGCTGGAGGCTCCCGTCGACACGGCCCAGCTGATGGCCAAAAGCGACTCCATACAGCGCGCCCCCGCCAAGGAGAAGAAGCAGTGGATTCCCGACCCGAAGAAAGCCACATGGCTCGCCCTGGTGATTCCTGGCGGCGGACAGATCTACAACCGCAAATACTGGAAACTCCCCATCGTTTACGGCGGATTTGTGGCCTGCGCCTACGCCTTGTCGTGGAACAACCAGATGTACTCCGACTACTCGCAGGCCTATCTGGACCTCATGGACGACGACCCCACCACGGACAGTTACATGGACTTCCTGCCGCCCAACTACAACATGACGGGCAACGAGTCGCGCTTCCAAACCATCTTCAAGAACAAGAAGGACTTCTACCGACGCTACCGCGACCTGAGCATTTTCTGCTTCATCGGCGTGTATGTGCTGTCGGTCATCGACGCCTACGTGGATGCGGAGCTGTCCAACTTCGACATCTCCAAGGACCTGGGACTCCGGGTGGAGCCCACCGTGATAGAGAGCGGAACCCACAAGAAAGGCTCCGTAGGATTACAATGTAGCATAAGATTTTAAAACATATAGCATGAGAACGCTTCTGACATCAACATTCATTCTGCTCCTCTCGCTACAGGCCACCGCACAGAACAGCGTGGTGCTCCACACCGAGAAGGACGGACAGGACGAGGAAATCCTCTTGCCCGAAAACATGACTCTGGGAATAGACACGCTCCTGCAGGACTGGCACGCGAAGAACTACCTCGCGCCCATGAACGACTGCGAGCCCGGCAGTGTGAACCCCGTATACCCCGACTCGGTCTACATAGACCGTCTGTCGCGCATACCCGGTGTCATAGAGATGCCCTACAACGACATCGTCCGCCAGTGTATCGACATGTACAGCGGACGGTTGCGTAAAGCCGTGGCACTGATGTTGGGCTCGAGCAACTTCTACATTCCCCTGTTCGAGGAAGCGCTCGACGCTTACAACCTGCCCCATGAGCTGAAGTACCTACCCGTCATCGAGTCGGCACTGAAACCCGAGGCAACCTCGCGCGCCGGAGCCAGCGGCCTGTGGCAGTTCATGCTGAAGACCGGCAAACTCTACGGACTGGAGGTGAACACACTGGTGGATGAGCGCCGCGACCCCATCAAGTCGACCTACGCCGCCGCACGCTACCTGCGCGACCTTTACGACATCTTCAAAGACTGGAACCTGGTCATCGCCGCCTACAACTGCGGGCCGGGCAACATCAACAAAGCCATCCACCGCGCCGGAGGCAGCACCGACTACTGGGAAATCTATCCCTACCTGCCGCGCGAGACCCGCGGCTACGTGCCCGCCTTCATCGCCGCCAACTACATCATGACCTATTACTGCGACCACAACATCTGCCCCATGGATGCCACGCTGCCAGCGCACACCGACACGTTGCACATCAGCCGCGACCTCCACTTCAAGCAGATAGCCGAGATGTGCAACATCCCCATGGAGGAGATTCGAGCCCTCAACCCGCAGTACAAGCGGGACATCGTGCCCGGCCACAGCATGGCGGGCAGCATACTCCGTCTGCCGGAGGCCGGAATCAACGCCGTCATCGACGCAGGCGACTCCATCTACAACTACCGCGCCGACGAGCTCTTCAGCAAGCGCAGACAAGTGGCCGTGAAGGAACAGACCTACAGCCGGAAGTCATCCGCTTCCAGAAAAGCTACCACCGAAAGCGCCCCGAGCAAGGACGCACAATATTATAAGGTTAAGCGGGGCGACACCCTCTCCACCATCGCGTCGAAGTACGGCGTGACCGTGAAACAGTTGCAACGCCTCAACGGAATGAGCAACACACGCATCACAGCAGGTAAATCAATACGAATAAAATAAAGTTCAACTTTTTATATGGAGGATTAATATGGAGGATAGGCATATGGACGACATGCAACTGAAAGAAATGCAGGACGAAGAGATGATCAACAGCGCCTTCCAAGAACTGCTCAACTGCTACTTGGCTACCAAGCACCGCAAGAAGGTGGAGATTATCACCAAAGCGTTCAACTTCGCCAAACAGGCGCACAAAGGTGTGAAACGACGCTCAGGCGAACCGTACATCATGCACCCCATCGCCGTGGCACGCATCGTCTGCGTGGAAATCGGTCTGGGATCCACCTCCATCTGCTCCGCCCTGCTCCACGACGTGGTGGAGGACACGGACTACACCGTGGACGACATCAAGAACATCTTCGGTCCCAAGATAGCACAGATTGTGGAGGGACTTACCAAGATATCGGGAGGCATCTTCGGCGACCGCGCCTCGGCACAGGCCGAGAACTTCAAGAAGCTGCTGCTCACCATGTCCGACGACATACGTGTCATCCTCATCAAGATTGCCGACCGTCTGCACAACATGCGCACGCTGGGCTCCATGTTGCCCAACAAGCAGTACAAGATTGCCGGCGAGACGCTCTACATCTACGCCCCGCTGGCCAACCGTCTGGGACTTAACCAGATAAAGACCGAACTCGAGGACTTGAGCTTCCGCTACGAGCACCCCGAGGAATATGCCGAGATAGAAAAGAAGCTGCTCGCCACCGAGCAGGAGCGCGACACCCTGTTCAAGGAATTCACCGACCCCATCCGCACCGAGCTCGACAAGATGGGGCTCGAGTATGAGATAAAAGCGCGCGTGAAGTCGCCCTACTCCATCTGGAGCAAGATGCAGAACAAGCACATCCCCTTCGAGGACATCTACGACATTCTGGCCGTGCGCATCATCTTCAAACCGAAGGACCCGGCACAGGAACTCAACGAGTGCTTCAACATCTACGTCTCCATCTGCAAAATCTATAAGCCCCACCCCGACCGTCTGCGCGACTGGGTGAGCCACCCGAAAGCCAACGGCTACCAGGCACTCCACATCACCCTCATGAGCAACCGCGGACAGTGGATAGAGGTGCAGATACGTAGCCAGCGCATGGACGACGTGGCCGAGCAGGGCTTTGCCGCTCACTGGAAATACAAGGAGGGCGGCGGCAGCGAGGACGAGGGCGAACTGGAGAAGTGGCTCCACACCATCAAGGAAATCCTCGACGACCCGCAGCCGGACGCCATGGACTTGCTGGACACCATCAAGCTCAACCTCTTCGCCTCGGAGATATTCGTCTTCACACCAAAGGGCGAAATCAAGACCATGCCGCAAAACTCCACGGCACTGGACTTCGCCTTCTCCATACACACCTTCCTGGGCAGCCACTGCATCGGCGCCAAGGTGAACCACAAGCTGGTGCCGCTGAGCCACCGCCTCGAGAGCGGCGACCAGGTGGAAATCCTCACCTCCAAGGCGCAACGCATACAGCCCTCGTGGGTCAACTTCGTCTCCACCGCCAAGGCGAAGGCGAAGATATTGGCCATCATCAAGAAGGAACAGCGCCTGGCACAGAAAGCCGGCGACGAGATGCTGACCGAGTTCTACGAAAAGGAAGACCTGGAGAAGTCGCCCGACAACATCGCCAAGCTCTGCCAGCTCCACAAGCTGAACACGGAGGAGGAACTGCTGGTGGCCATCGGACAGAAGAACATCGTGCTGGGCGAGGAGGACAAGAACGCCCTGAAGGACAAGGGTTCCAACAAGACGTGGAAGAAGTACCTCTTCCCCTTCAACAAGAACAAGAAGGACAAGGAAGCCGAGGAACAGACCGCCGAACCGGTAGCTGACGGCAACATCGACCGCAAGAAACCCATCCAGCTGACCGAGGAGACCATCAAGAAGAATTACATCATAGCCGACTGTTGCAAGCCTATCCCGGGCGACGACGTGCTGGGCTACATCGACGAAGGCAACCACATCGTCATCCACAAGCGCCAATGTCCCGTCGCCGCCAAGCTGAAGAGCAGCCACGGCAACCGTCTGCTGGCAGCCAACTGGGACACGCACAAGACGCTCTTCTTCCCCGTGAACCTGCTCATCAAAGGCATCGACGGCATCGGCGTGCTCAACCAGATTACACAGGTCATCTCCCAACAGCTGAGTGTGAACATCCACAAGCTGACCATCGAGAGCAACGACGGCATCTTCGACGGACAAGTGCAGCTCTACGTCCACGACGTGAACGACGTGAAGACCATCTGCGCCAACCTGAAGAAGATTCCCGAGGTGAAGAGCGTGAACCGCTTCTAAGACGCCCTTGGATAGTGATTGACTAACGAAGGCGGGGCTGCTTGGGAAGTGGCCCGGCCGATAAAACATACATTGAACGATGAAAGTTGTACTAGTAAACGGTAGCCCCCACAAGGAGGGTTGCACCTATACGGCACTGAAAGAGGTGGCCGACACATTGCAGAAAGAGGGTATTGAGACAGAGATATTCTGGGTAGGCAACAAGCCCATATCGGGATGCATCGCCTGCTACAAATGCCTCACAACAGGGAAATGCTTCATCAACGACACGGTGAACGAGTTCATCGACAAGGCGAAGGAGGCCGACGGTTTCGTGTTCGGCTCGCCCGTGCACTTTGCCTCGGCTTCGGGTGCCATCACCTCGTTCATGGACCGTGCCTTCCTGGGACGCGGTGCCCTCTATGCCAACAAGCCCGCCGCCTCGGTGGTGAGCTGCAGACGTGGCGGAGCCTCGGCAGCCTTCGACCAGCTGAACAAGTACTACACCATCTGCAACATGCCCGTGGTGTCGTCGCAATACTGGAACATGGTGCACGGCAACACACCCGCCGAAGTGGTGAAGGACGAGGAAGGCATGCAGACCATGCGCACACTGGGACGCAACATGGCCTGGCTGCTCAAGTGCATCGAGGCGGGCAAACGCGCCGGCATTGCCTATCCGCAGAAGGAACAGCCCGTGAAGACCAACTACATACGATAGCCGTCGGCCCCGTGGGCACTGCCACGCCACGACGATTCTTGAACATTACACCCCGGCCATGAAAAGACTGACCTCACTCGCCCTGCTCTGCCTCGCGTTCCTGACGATGGTCGGGAGCGAGGCCGACTCAGTGCGCACCCACTTCTACACACTCAACACCAAGGACGGACTGTCCGACAACACGGTGCTGCAGATGCTGCAACTGAAGGACGGACGGATGGTGATAGCGACGGAGCGGGGCATCAACGTCTATGACCGAACAGCCTTCGCCTTCCTCCCCATCGGGGACGCAGACCGGCTCGACATTGTGGGCTACGAGGGGCAGATGCACCTCTACGTCGACGCGAAAGACCGGCTTTGGGTTAAGACACTAAGGAACGTGTGCAGCATAGACCTGCGCACGTTCACAGTGATGCGCCAACCCTTGCGCAGCCTGACAGTTGGCGACAATGCCGGAGAGGTGACCGACCTCTTTGTGGACGACGATGGCGAGGTGTGGACGGTCAGCGGTCAGGGCATCGCCCGCGAGGGACAAACGCAAAACATCGCCCTACCCACCGAGGCTGGCGACCTGCAGGACCTGGTCACATTCGGCAACCAACTGTTCCTCTTCTTCGCCAAGGGTGAGGTGTACGTCTACGACAAGCAGACCCTGCGCCCAGTCTACCACGCATCGGCCTATCCGGCTAAGCAACAGGAGCAGTGGAACAGCACGTCGCTGGTGAAAAAGGACGACCATGGGAGGATGTACCAGATACGAACGGGACGAGAAAGTTCCATTTTCACCATATTCAATCCACAGACAAAGACATTCCGCACCCGGTATACCTGTCCGGGACGGCTTCACACACTTACCATTTCCGCCTCAGGGCGGGTTATCATCAGCAGTCCACAGGGCTACATGGTGTTCCCCATGGGAGAGGACGAAACCGCGCCCCACCTCATCTCGCAACTGAACCTACCCGACGGCACGTCGCTCAGCACCGGTGTCAACACCATCTATTGCGACCGCCAGGGAGGCATCTGGCTGGGCACCTACCGCAAGGGACTGCTCTACACATCACCCCATCTGGGTCTGTTCGACAACGCGCCCGTACACATCGACCTCTGCCCTATCCTCACGAAAATCTTTGTCGGTGGCGAGCCCATACAGCAAGGGCAGTCGTACGGAGGACGCGTGACGCAACCCCGAACGGCCGCCTACACCGACTCGCTAACCCTGGCATGGGACCAACACGACGTGGCCTTCCAGTTCTGCACGATGAACTACGTGGCTCCACGGTCCACCAAATACCGCTACCGACTCAACGAACAGCCGTGGCAAACGGCAACGGCCGGTGCCGAATCCATGCAGGTGGACGGCAACGGGTCGCTCTACCTGTCGTTCAAAGGGCTCAGTGCGGGCGACTATGAACTGGAGGTGAAGGCGACATCGGGCGACGAGGAGTGGAACACGGAGAGCCGGAAAATATACTTTCACATAGAAGCCTCTCCATGGCTGGGATGGAAAGCCTGCCTCGGGTATGCGTTTGTGCTGTTGGCAGTGGTAGTGGCAGTCGTCCGCCAGACGCACCGCAACCGCAGGAGGAGAGCCAACGAGCACGCGCTGATGCGCTACATCGAGGAGTTGAGCCGCCGCTGCAACGAGCTGGAAGCAAGTCAGACTGCCGTCCCCGATCCGACTGAGGAGTGCGCAGAGCAGCCAGAGGCTGACGAACCGGAGCCAACGCCAACAATGAGCCCCACGGACCAGCTCTTCCTAAAGAGAGCCATCGAACAAGTGGAGGCGCACCTAGCCGACCCTGCATACGGGGTGGAGCAACTTGCCAGGGACCTGTGCATGGAAAGGACAGGACTTTACAAGAAGCTAAAAGCCATTAACGGAGTCTCGCCCGTGACGCTTGTCCGCTCCGTCAGACTGCAACGGGCACGGGAACTGATGGACGGCGGACACCTGTCGCTGACTGACATCGCCTACCAGACGGGATTCAGTTCGGCCAGCTATTTCACCAAATGCTTCAAGGCCGAGTATGGCACCACCCCGTCGGACTATCTGCAGGAGCAACGCCGACGGAAACAGGAAGCCTAAGGCGAACAATATCCGAACTGACCTGTTAAAAGAGAAATGCCGGAGCCTATCGTACCCAATTGACAAGACTTTTCAACATATTTACAACCTCCTTCTTCATTTGTAGCACGGCCTCAATGCAAATAAATCTCAAATTTGCGGACGGTCAATCGATTATCTATATGCGAGCGGCCAATAGGCGAAGCGACTAAGAATATAAACGCAAACCATAAACCCATAAAATACACACAAGAATGAGAAAGACCCTTTATCTGATTGCGGCATGGCTGGTAGGCTGTGCAAGCATCGAGGCACAGAGTGCCAAGAGCATCTTCACAAAGGAGATTGGCGGACAGAAGGTGACAGTGGAGTTTTACGCCCCCACCATCGTGCGCGTAACCAAAGCGCCCACCGATGTGGACCCTTCGAAGAAGAAGAGCTACTGCGTGATACTGGAGCCACAGTCCATGGACCAACTGAAGCGAGTGGACGAGAACAGACGTTGCGTGATGACCTCAGAGTACTTCTCGGTCAGCGTGAACGAACAGACCGGCGAGATCACCTTCAACGACAACAAAGGCCAGAGGTTGCTGACCGACCGACGCACCACACTGACCCAGCGAACGGACGAGGCCAACAAAGGCAAGTACAAGGTGAGCGAACTCTTCGCACTCGACAAGGACGAGCTCATCTACGGACTGGGACAGTTGGGCGACCCACACATGAGCCAACGGGGACGCAGCGTGGAGCTGTGGAACCACAACACCTACATCGCCATCCCCTACTTCACCAGCGAGAAGGGATACGGTGTCTACTGGGACAATGCCGGTAAGACACGGTTCGAGGACAACGAGCAGGGCACAACGTTCACCAGTGAGGTGGGTCTGTGCGCCGACTATTACTTCATGTACCGGGACGGCACGCAGGACGGCGTCATCGCCTCCATCCGCCAACTGACAGGGCAGGCCACCATGTTCCCCCTGTGGTCCATGGGATTTTGGCAGTGCCGCGAGCGCTACAAGACCAGCGACGAACTGGCCTCCGTACTCGACCGCTACCACGAGCTGGGAATACCCGTCGACGCCATGGTGCAGGACTGGCAATACTGGGGATGCGACTCCAACTGGAACGCCATGAAGTTCCAAAACCCCTACTATATCAACAAGATAGGCGACAAGAAGTGGGCTAAATACCTGCCGGGAGACATGAAGAACCTGAAGTCCAACGGCGAGCCCCGACTGAAGTCGCCCCAGGAGATGATTGACTACGTGCACGCCAACAACTCACACCTGATGATCACCATCTGGGCCAACTTCGGACCCTGGACCGCACAGTACAAAGAGTTGGAAAAGATAAACGCCCTACTGCCATTTGACACCTGGCCCCGCAACCAAGGAGTGAAACCCTACGACGTGTTCAATCCCAAAGCACGCGAGATCTATTGGAAATACCTGTCCGTGCTCTACAAGATGGGCCTCGACGCCTGGTGGACAGACTCCACCGAGCCCGACCACTTCGAGCGCCCCGGCGACGAGAACTACCAAACCTACGACGGCAGCTGGCTGAGCGTGAAGAACGCCTTTCCACTGGTACACAACAAATCCATCTACGAACACCAGCGCGCCATGAAGGGTAACGCGAAGCGCTCGTTGCAGATGACCCGCAGCGGTGCCTTCGGCATACAACACTACGGAACATTCTCGTGGAGCGGCGACATCCGGACCAACTGGGAGACCATGAAACAGCAGGTGCCTTCCGGACTGAACTACACCCTCTGCGGCATCCCCTTCTGGAACACCGACCTGGGCGGATTCTTCTACTGGGACTACAAGAACGACCCGAAGAGCCCCGCCGTGCAGGAGATACAGACACGCTGGATGCAGTGGGGCACCTTCATGCCGCTCATGCGCAACCACTGCTCATCGCCCA
>CAVFUK010000064.1:0-7841 GCA_963625535.1 Anaerovoracaceae bacterium
GGCTGCCTCGTCGCCACCCGTACCGCCACGTATCTCGAGCACGGCGTTGCGGTCGTCCTCGGGGTCGGCCGGTATCAGCAGGAGTTTGATTTCCTCCTCCAACTCAGGCTGGCGGCGCTGACAGGTGTCCAGTTCCTCGCGCGCCATCTCCTTCAGTCCGGGGTCGGTCTCCTGAGCCAGCATCTCCTTGGCGTCGTTGATATTGCTCAGCAGCTGCACATACTCCTTGCGTGCCTTCATCAGGTCGTTCAGCTCCTTGTATTCCTTGGTCAGCTTCACGTACCGCTTCTGGTCGGCAATCACGTTGGGGTCGGTTATCAGGGTCGACACCTCCTCGTAGCGGGCAACCAGGCCCTCCAGTTTTTCTAGTATCGTATTGTTGTCCGCCATCTGTTAGTATCTAAATTCACCAAACTCCGAACGGATAATCAGTTCTTTCTTGTCGCTCTCCTCGATGCGGCCTATCACCTGTGCGTCGATGTTGAAGCTCTTGCTGATGGCGATCACCTGCTCGGCAAACTCGGGAGCGAGGTAGACCTCGAGGCGATGACCCATGTTGAAGACCTTGTACATCTCGTCCCAGTCGGTGCCGCTCTGTTCCTTGATGGTGCGGAACAGGGGCGGTATGGGGAAGAGGTTGTCCTTCACCACGCGCACATTGTCCACAAAGTGGAGAATCTTCGTCTGTGCGCCACCGGAGCAGTGTACCATTCCGTGAATCTGCGGGCGCAGGGCGTCGAGCAGTTTCTTCACCACGGGAGCGTAGGTACGTGTCGGCGAGAGCACCAACTTGCCAGCGTCCAGCGGAGAGCCCTCCACTGCGTCGGTCAGCTTCAGCTTGCCGCTGTAGACCAGTTCGTCGGGCACGGCCTTGTCGTAGCTCTCAGGGTATTTCTCGGCCAGGTATTTAGCGAACACATCGTGACGGGCAGAGGTGAGTCCGTTGCTGCCCATGCCGCCGTTGTACTCCTTCTCATAAGTGGCTTGTCCGTACGAGGCCAGACCGACGATGACGTCACCCGGTCGGATGTTGGCGTTGTTGATCACGTCGCTGCGTTTCATGCGGCAGGTCACCGTGCTGTCCACGATGATGGTGCGCACAAGGTCGCCCACGTCGGCCGTCTCGCCACCGGTAGCGTACACACCCACGCCCATCTCGCGCAGCTCGGCCAGCAGTTCGTCCGTGCCGTTGATGATGGCTGAGATGACCTCACCCGGCACCAACAGTTTGTTGCGTCCGATGGTGGAGGAGACCAGGATGTTGTCCACGGCACCCACGCAGAGCAGGTCGTCGATGTTCATGATGAGCGCATCCTGTGCGATGCCTTTCCACACACTCAGGTCGCCCGTCTCTTTCCAGTAGAGGTAAGCCAGACTCGACTTCGTGCCGGCTCCGTCGGCATGCATAATGTTGCAATATTCGGGGTCGCCTCCCAAGATGTCGGGGATAATCTTGCAGAAGGCTTTCGGATAAATACCTTTGTCGATGTTCTTGATAGCGTTGTGCACATCCTCCTTGGATGCCGACACCCCGCGTTGCATATAGCGTTGATTGCTACTCATATCGTATTTAATGTTTTTAGAATAGTTGCTAAGAAATTACTTATCAAATCAGATGGTCAGAACTTTGAGCCTGCGCCTACAGAGGGAACAGCATCAAACTAACAACGAGTGTAAGAAACCATCTTTTCATAATGTTGCAAAAATACGAATTCTTTTTGAGATAATCCTATTTATTGTTCACATATCATTCCCGAGTGGACTACAGGTCAGCTGTCAGCAGCGCACCGGAGGGGAGCGCTGGCGAGAGCGTCACTTCTCCCACACATCCCAGGCGGCGAAGGCTTGCAGCAACAGCATCTCCAGTCCGTTGCGGGTGGTGGCCCCGTGCTCCTCGCCCTTGCGCAGGAAGAGGGTCTCGTTTGGATTGTAGATTAAGTCGTAGAGCAAGTGGTTGGGTGTGATGTACTCGTAGGGGATGTCCGGACACTGGTCGGAGTTGGGATACATGCCCACGGGCGTGCAGTTCACGATGACGGAGTATTCGTCCATCACCTCTTTCGTCAGCTCCTCGTAGGTGAACATCTGCGGACGCTCGTGGCGCGACACCTGCGTCACCTCCACGCCCAAGGTCTTCAGTCCGTAGGCAACGGCCTTCGAGGCACCGCCCGTACCCAGCACGAGGGCTTTCTTGTGATGCGGTTCGAGCAGGGATTCTATGGATTTGGAGAAACCGGTCAGGTCGGTATTGTAGCCTATCAGCTTAGGGTCAGCCCCCTTCTGGCGAACCACCTTGACGGTGTTCACCGCACCCACAGCCCGCGCGTCCTTGTCCAGCTCGTCGAGGTAAGAGATGACCTTTTCCTTGTAGGGACTGGTTACGTTGAACCCCTTCAGCTCGGGATTCTCCGCAATCACCTGCGGCAGGTCGTTGATAGAAGGTATTTCGAAGTTCATGTAAACAGCATCGATACCTTCGTTGGAAAACTTCTCATTGAAGTAGTTCTTCGAGAATGAGTGGCCTAACGGATAGCCTATCAATCCATATTTGTCCATAGTTATAGTTTATTAGAGTTATTTCTTTGCGTCATAAAATGTGCAGATGCCCATCGTCAGCCGACGGAACTCCACCTGTGAGAAACCGGCCTTCAGGAGTATCTCCTTCATCACCTCGCCCTGCGGGAAGGCCTCTATGGTCCGGGGCAGATAGGTGTAGGCGCTGTAGTCCTTCGACACCAACTTGCCCACCAACGGCAGCACGACGGCCGAATAGAGATGAAACAGTTGTTTCATCGGGAAACTCTTGGGCGACGAGAGTTCTAATATGATAAGGTGTCCACCGGGTGTCAGCACCCGACGGACCTCACGCAGGGCATCGTCCAGCCGGGCGAAGTTGCGCACGCCGAAGGCCACCGTCACCGCGTCGAAGCGGTCGTCGGGGAACGACATGGCCGTACAGTCCTCCTTCGCGAAGTGAATCATCGAGTCCAGTCCGGCCGTACGCACCTTCTCGCGGGCTATCTGCATCATGCCTTCGGAGATGTCCACGCCAAGCAGTTCATCCGGTCGCAGGCTTTTGCCTATCAGCAGGGCGAAGTCGCCCGTGCCCGTGGCAATGTCCAGGATGCGCCTCGGACCATAGCTTTTCAGACGCTTCACAGCCTTGCGCCGCCAGCTTTTGTCTATCCCCCACGAGAGGATGTGGTTGAGCGAGTCGTAGGTGGGAGCGATGTTGTCGAACATCTGCTCCACCTGCTCACGCTTCTCACCTTCCCCGCTATAGGGCTTTATGTTTTCCTGCGCGTAACTCATGCTTTATTTGCTCAAGAATGCGTTCACATTCTTCTCGATACGGTTCAACAGGTCTTCAGAGTCGGTGGTCACGAACTTCTCACCGGTGATGTGCTCGTAGAGCTCCATGTAGCGTTCGCTGATCGACTTCACAATCTCGTCCGTCATCTCGGGCACCTGCTGACCTTCCTTACCTTGGAAGCCGTTGTCCATCAACCATTCGCGTACGAACTCCTTGGAGAGTTGCTTCTGGGCCTCGCCTTTCTCGAAACGCTCCTGGTAACCGTCGGCATAGAAGTAGCGGCTGGAGTCCGGTGTATGAATCTCATCCATCAGATAGATTTCGCCGTTGTGCTTGCCGAACTCATATTTCGTGTCGACCAATATCAGTCCGCGGGCAGCGGCAATCTCGGTTCCTCTCTTGAAGAGGGCGAGGGTGTACTTCTCCAAGGTAGCGTACTCCTCGGGGGTTGCCAAGCCTTGCTTCAGAATTTCCTCTTTCGAGATGTCCTCGTCGTGTGTACCAATCTCACCCTTCGTAGTCGGTGTGATGATGGGCTCGGGGAAACGCTCGTTCTCGCGCATGCCGTCGGGCAGCTTCACTCCACAGATTTCACGCACACCGCTCTTGTAGGCACGCCAAGCGCTACCGCAAAGGTAACCGCGTACGATCATCTCCACCGGGAATCCCTTGCACAGCACTCCTACGGTCACCATCGGGTCGGGAGCGTCGAGTTTCCAGTTGGGGCAAATGTCCGTGGTAGCATCCAGGAACTTGGCAGCTATCTGGTTCAGTATCTGGCCCTTGAAAGGAATACCCTTGGGCAGTATCACGTCGAAGGCGGAGATGCGGTCGGTAGCCACCATCACCAGCTTCTCATCGTTGATGTTATACACGTCGCGTACTTTGCCGTGATAAACTCCTTTTTGTCCTGGAAAACTAAAATCTGTCTTTACTAAAGCTTTCATAATTATTTGGATTTTGTTGATTTGATTCTTTCTTGCTGTTCTCATACCGCTCGTAGGCCTCCACGATACTGGTCACCAGTTTGTGACGGACGATGTCGCGCTTGTCCATCTCGATGAAACTGATGCCTTTCACTCCCTTCAGTATCTTCTGGGCTTGTATCAGTCCTGAGGTCTGCGAGGCAGGCAGGTCCACCTGGGTAATGTCGCCGGTAACTATCATCTTCGTGTTCATGCCCATACGGGTGAGGAACATCTTTATCTGCTGCACCGTAGTGTTCTGTGCCTCGTCGAGGATCACCACCGCGTCGTTCAGCGTGCGTCCGCGCATAAAAGCCAACGGAGCAATCTGGATGACGTTCAGTTCCATATATTCCTTCAGCTTAGCGGGAGGAATCATGTCCTGCAACGCATCGTAGAGCGGTTGCAGATAAGGGTCTATCTTATCCTTCATGTCACCCGGCAGGAATCCCAGTTTCTCCCCGGCTTCCACCGCAGGGCGGCTCAGTATAATCTTGCGTATCTCTTTATTCTTCAGCGAGCGCACCGCCAGTGCGATGGCCGTGTAGGTTTTTCCCGATCCGGCCGGACCGGTGGCGAAGAGCATGTCGTTCTTGTCGTACTCCTGCACCAGACGCAACTGATTGACGCTACGTGGTGTGATAGGTTTGCCTGTCACGCTATAGACAATCACGTCCGACGACTTTTCTTCCGTGACGGACTGTCCTTTCATTATTTCTATCAGCGTTTCTTCTTTCAGGGAATTGTAGTGCGCGCAATGTTGTTCCAGGGTGAGTATACGTTCCTCGAAGGCACAGATTTCACTCTCGTCACCCATCACCTTGATGACCTCCCCTCTGGCCACGATTCTCAGCTTCGGGTACAATGCTTTGATAATCTGCAGATTCGCATTGTTGATACCGAAGAAGATCACCGGGTCAACATCTTCTAAGACAATATGCTTTTCTATCATTCAACCTACCGTATCAATATAGACTATAGTTCTGAATTTGCAAATTTAGTCATTCGTTACAATACTCAAAAATTTATCGCACAACTTTTATCGGAAGAGACACGGTTCTTTCATTTAAAAGTCTTTGGTTATACCCTAATTTTCATTCATCTGTATGCTCAGCGGTCGTCACCCCAGCGAGGGAACTGTTACCCGTGGCGCTACCAATCCACTTGGATGGTGTTCCGTTGTTGGTGCAACAGTTGTAGACATAACCTTCCGCCGTATCGGCCGTACTGTTATATCCCGCGATGCAACCATACGCCCCCGCACACTGAGCACTACCACTGGTTCCGTTGGTGCATTTGTGGACTGTTCCACCCTTTTCGTTGTATCCCACGATGCCGCCGGCGGCAGAGCAATCGGAAGTCTGGGTGTTCACGGCTGTCACTGCGGCATTATTAGTGCAGGAGATTACCTGACAACCAGTGTTTTGCCCGACAACCCCACCGACCTTGACATATTCCGTATCATTAGAGATATTTGCAGTTACTTCCGCGTAATTGAAGGATCCGCTAATCTTTGCCGATGTACTCATGGAACCAACAACACCACCAGCTTTTGATGCCGAAGAAGCTTCCTCTATCGTCACACTACCATAGTTGTAACTAGCCGAAACAACTCCTGTTTCACTAGCAAGATTGCCCACAATGCCGCCTGCATACGCATTCACACCTTTACACCGAACGCTCTGGTCGTTCTCTGATTTCTTAATAGAAGCACTGGCATATCCAGCTATACCACCTACTGCGACAGCGGACACAGTAGAATTCAAACATTCACCTTTAACAACGCCCTGGTTCTGACAATCCTCAATAACCGCCGAGTCGCGATGGTATCCAGCCACACCGCCAATGTAGAGACTTATGGTACTTCCGGTAGACATCGTATTCACTCCCGTAACCGACGCGTAGTTGCGACAACCTTTAATCGTTCCACGATTCATACCGACCACACCTCCTATGGTGACAGACGCTATGGCATCACCACTATAGGATACTGTGCCGCTCACGATGACATCATTGATTACGCCACTGTTGTCACCAAACAATCCGAGCACTTGACTGTCGGCATGCATAACCGGTGCGATTCCGTTCACCGTATGGTTACCGCCATTGAACGTTCCTTTGAAAGAGGTTGTCTTATCGTAACCTATAGGAGTCCAGCTCTTGTTGTTCAAATCAATGTCCGAAAGCAGGTTCACGGTCTTTCCCTCGAAGTTGTTGCCGCCATTCACAAGTTCAGAGAACCCGGCGAACTCTTCCGCGGTGGAGATGTTGAAGGTACTCTGCGAAGCGTCGTACCAATCGATGTTGGAAGTGGTGCCGTCCCAGATGGACGCGTCGATGGTGCTGCTGCCCGACTGATCCAAGGCACCTTGGTCGTTGGCTGTCCAATCCGAAATGGTAGCAGCGATGCTTTCCACAGAATAATAGTCGCGGTTCAATGTGATGGTATAGGTATACTTATAGGAAGCCGCCCATTCAGTGTCCTTAGTTGTGGAACCTGTATCACCGCTTCCTGCAGCGACCGTTGAGCTACCTATTAAGAAGGTATAGGTTCGACGGTTTGCCAGGACTATTTTCACCTTCTTGTTCTCGCAGTCCTGCGGCAACATGATGGCTTCCGCCTGGGTTCCTTGCTCATTGGTCTTGGCCGTAATGGTCTTATTGGAATTAGACGCCAGCGCCAGCTCGTTCTTGAAGATATTAAATGTAGCGGAAGCGGCCACGTCCTCAACAGAAAGCTTCAAGCCGACCAAGTCCTTGGCATTGAAATCCGTTCCGGCCTGTATGTCGAACACCGTCTTCGCTAAACGATGGGTGAACTGCAATGTCTGTTCAGTGTTTCCCTTGGCAATATTCGTAAGATTGTTGCTGTAGAGCAAGTCGATGGACGAAGGGTCCGCCTGCACAGAGACATCCAGTTTCAACTGACAATCCTCCACCGCGCTATATGGATAATAGGAGATGAAGTCCACATTCGTATCCTGCGGATAGAAAAGCGTATCGTTCTTGGTGGCTGGAGAAAAGCTATTGTCCGAAGAGTATATATATTTCCGGTTATTGGAGTTGTCGATAACTGCGTTGGCCACTTCCGTCTGTCCGGTTTTAAACATGAACACCCCAATCTTATCGTCCGCCTCCCAAGCATTGTTCGCCATACGTGTATGTATCGTCCCTGAGAACATCACCGGTATCCGTTCCTCGTCCATTTCGCTTTCATCTATAAGGAATGTACGTTGTTGACAACCTGCCAAACACAAGCTGAGCAATGCCACTTGTATGACTTTTGTTGATTTGTTCATAAGTATTAAATATTAAGATTAAGAATTTGATAGGGAACATTCAGATACGTGAAACACATACATGCTCCATAACATTGCAAAAGTAAAAACTATTTTTACTCAAAAGATATAATTCCTAAACTATTTTCAGTTAAACAGGAAAATAGAATTATCAGACTACACTAGCAGATTAAATATCAAGTAGATAACTGACAGAAGGACTGAAGGAGGTTCGGAGTCCACCCGAAACAGAGCCAGCTGGAAGACGAAGAAGCCCCGGAGGTT
>CAVFUK010000065.1:0-13887 GCA_963625535.1 Anaerovoracaceae bacterium
CTATTTTATCGAAATCGAAGACAAAAGCATCAAGCTCGCTTGATTGATTTTGTTGAGATGCAGTTTATCTTCTTCTTTTCCGCCATCGAAATCTGTCCAAGCATCCGGCAGAACAAAATAGTGTCACCGTTTGTTTGTACGCCTCATAGTAAATTCGTACATTTGCCGAACAAACCAAATTAAGACAACATGAAGCATAAATCAACCCTGTTGGCCTGGGCCCTTGCCCTCGCCTTGCCCGCCGTGGCCAATCGTCCCGACTCCGTCTACGTGAAGCCGGACGTGGACAATGGTGTGCGCGACTTCCAAGTAGCCTATTCCGTGGACGGCAAACACTGGATCCACGTCTACTGCAACCTCTTCGAGAGCGACTATGGCACCTGGGGTGCCGAGAAGAAACTCTTTTACCCCGTGCTGAGTTACGATGGCAAGAGCTATCACGCCACATTCATTCCTAACCTGAACAACAAGCAGATTGCCGTCACCCAGTCGGCGGACTTCGCTCTGTGGAAACCGCAGGACTATCCTTACCTTACCGAGCAAGAGTTCCAGCAACGCTTGACGGAACAGAAAGCCGCTTCGGAGAAGAACGTCATCCGGATTCCCTACGCCGACTTGCAGACACTCCTTGCCAAGGAGACACAAGCCAAGCTGAACGCTCAGATGGAGCGTGAGAACTATGTGGCATCCGCGGCACCCATCGCACAAGGGGCGGACAAGATTACCGCGACCCTCAGCGTGGACGGCAACGACCGCAAGGCCATATCCGACAATCTGCTCGGCATCTTCTTCGAGGACATCAGTTATGCCGCCGATGGTGGACTCTATGCCGAACTGATAGAGAACCGCGACTTTGAGTACACCGCTGACGACCATCGGGGCTGGGACAGTACCACCTCATGGCACGTGGAGGGCGCAGGCATGTCGTTCGACATCGCCACCGACAACCCGCTACACGCCAACAACCCCCACTATGCCGTGTTGAAGACTGAGATTCCAGGTGCCTGCCTCGCCAACGATGGATGGGACGGCATCACGCTGCAGGCTAAGGCAAAATACATCTTCTCCATCTTCGCCAAAGGAAAAGGCAAACTGCTGGTGAGCCTGAAGAGCGGCGCCGAGACGTTAGCCTCGTGCACCGTGAAAGCTACCGCCGACTGGAAACAGCAGAAGTTCACCCTCACGGCAGCACGCTCAGCAACGGACGCGCGTCTCGTCATCGAACCTCTGCAGGTGGGTGAACTGGCTATCGACTTCGTTTCCCTCTTCCCCAAGGATACCTTCCGTGGCCGCGTGAACGGACTGCGCAAGGACCTGGCGGAGACTATCGCTGACTTGAAGCCCCGCTTCGTGCGCTTCCCCGGCGGATGCGCCACCCACGGACAGGGCATCGACAACATCTACCACTGGCAAGCCACCATCGGCGACCTGTGGGAACGTCAGCCCGACATGAACATCTGGAGCTACCACCAGACCCGCGGCTTGGGCTTCTATGAGTACTTCCAGTTCTGCGAAGACATCGATGCGGAGCCTCTGCCTGTGCTGGCTGCCGGCGTGCCTTGCCAAAACTCCCACCGCCACGGTGCCGGACAGCAGGGCGGCATCCCCTTCGAGAAAGATTTGAAAGGTAAACCTTCACCCTACACCTACAACGGTAAGCCGCTGACCATGGAGAGTTACTTGCAAGAGTTGCTCGACCTCATCGAGTGGGCCAACGGCGATGCCAAGACCTCTGAACTTGCAGCTATGCGCGCCAAGGCTGGTCACCCGAAACCCTTCAACATGAAATACCTTGGCATCGGTAACGAGGACCTCATCAGCGACGTCTTCACCGAACGCTACCTCTACCTGCTGGATGGCATCCGCAAGGTGCACCCCGAGATTACGGTGATAGGCACGGTAGGTCCCTTCTGGCAAGGCTCTGACTATGAGTATGGTTGGGACGTCGCCCGCAAGAACAACATCGCCATCGTGGACGAACACTACTATAATACGCCGGGATGGTACTTCAACCACCGTCACTTCTACGACAACTACAGCCGCACGGGTACGAAAGTCTACCTGGGCGAATGGGCGTCGAAGGGCAATCAGGCCAGCAACGCCCTGATAGAGGCCGCCTATCTGGTGAACCTGGAGCGCAACGCCGACGTGGTGACCATGTCGTCGTACGCGCCGCTGCTGGCCAACGAGAAGCACCGCAACTGGAATCCCGACCTCATCTACTTCAACAATACTGAGGTGAACCCCACCGCCAACTACTATGTGCAACGCACCTTCGGTCACTATGCCGGCAACGAATACATCTATGCCGACCTCGACGTGGACTATGGTTCCAAGGACGGCAAGAAACCTTTGCTTGCCGATATCAAGAACCGCATCGACTATTCCGTGGTGAGAGATACAGTGACGGGCAACCTCGCCGTGAAAGTAGTTAGCTTGTTGCCTAAAGGTGTCACCATCACGGTGCGCCTGGGCAAGGAGCTGATGGACGGCATGCAGACGACAGCCACCCTGCAGCTGCTCGCCACTCCGCAGGCACCGGACCAGACGAACCGCTGGACACAGCATGAAACCCACGAGCTGACGGTAGGAGAGGAGTTCACCCTCGACCTCCCCGCTTTCTCCTTCGCCACGGTAAGCATCTCGCCCGCTCCGAAGAAGAAATAAACATCTCATCGTTTCCGAGGAAATGAGCATCGCACCCGTTCCGAAGAAGTAAGCATCTCGCTGCTTCCGAGGAAGAAGTGATAACCGCTAGAACCTATAGAACAGAGGCTGTCGACACTCGTCGGCGGCCTCTGCTGCTAAGGAGAGACATTCCTAATTTGGTCAAGAGGAGTACAATCTAACCAAACTGCCATCAGACTCTCTTAAATAATCTCAATCCGTTGCACTATCGAAGAAAATGCCCTACTTTTGAAGACGATATACTAATACACAATTAACTCCTTAACTTAAAAACTTAAGAGAAACACATGTACAAGCTAAGAAATGTAATGATGGGGTTGCTCGTTGCCCTAATACCTGCGGCAACCCTCTGTGGCGAAAACCCGAAAAACAAACAAGCGGTGCTCAACACCATGAAGTCGGCCACACACTTCATGATGGACAAAGTGAGCAACAAGGGCGGTTTCGTATGGAACTACCTGCCCGACCTCTCACGCCAGTGGGGCGAAATGGAAGCCTATCGCAGCATGGTTTGGATTCAATCGCCGAGCACGCCGCTCGTGGGACAAGTGTTGCTGGACGCCTATCACGCCACCGGCGACGAGTACTATTATGAACAAGCCAAGCAGGTGGCCACCGTGCTCATCTGGGGACAGGAGCCCTGCGGCGGATGGAGCTACATGTTCGACCTGGCCGGCGAAGGCTCGCTGCGCAAGTGGTACAGCACCATCGGCAAGTGCGGATGGCGCCTCGAAGAGTTCCAACACTACTATGGCAACGCCACCTACGACGACTCTTGCACCAGCGACGTGGCCAAGTTCCTGCTCCGCATCTATGTGGAGAAGAACGACCCCACCTTCCGTCCCGCCCTTGACAAGGTGATCAACTTCATCCTCGAGAGTCAGTATGCCATCGGCGGCTGGCCCCAGCGCTACCCGCTCCGCTACGACCACGTGTTCCGTGGCAAGGCCGACTACTCATCGTTCATCACACTGAACGACGACGTGATTCCCGACAACATCGACTTCCTGGTGCAGTGCTACCAAGCCCTCGGACTGAAGAACGTGAAGGTGCCTATCATGCGCGCCCTCAACCTCACCATCGCTATGCAGCAGGGTGAGCCTTACGCCGGATGGGCCGACCAATATACCGTGGAGGACCTGCAGCCCGCCCACGCCCGCAGCTACGAGCCGCGCAGTGTGAACACGGGAACCACCGTGGAGATGATCTACAAGATGTGCGACTACTATCAGCTGACAGGCGAGACGAAGTTCCTGGCCGGTATCCCCGCCGCCATCAAGTTCCTCGAGTCGCAGAAGTTGCCCGACTCCGAGGTGGCACGCTTCGGCGGCCGCCCCATGCGCGATGGCGAGATTCTGGTTCCCCGCTTCATCGACCCCGACACGGGCAAACCCCTCTACGTGCACCGCAAAGGTAGCAACGTGAAGAACGGATATTACTATACCGACCAAGATATCTCCAACACCATCCGTCACTACAGCTCGGCAGCGCAGGTGAACATCGGCGCCATCCGACAGCACTACGAGGAGGTGAAGGCCATGTCGCGTGAGGAGGCTACCAAGGACTCCCCGCTGTTGCGCACCGAGCCTACGCCCCTGCCCACCTACTACGTGAAGCCCCGTCCGTCGCACAAAGGCGGTGAGGTGCCCCAGGTGGCTGACATCTTGAAGTCCATCGACAAGGAGGGCCGTTGGATCACTCCGCTCACCAGCTACTCCAACCCCTACAAGGAGTTGCCCGAGGGCGACGTGCAGCCGAGCGATGACACCAAGTATGCCCAGACGATGGTAGGCGACGACTACGACACGTCTCCCTATCCTCCCACGGAGCAGGTGATGGGTATCTCCACGCAGGTATACGTCACTAACATGGCAAAACTAATCCAAAGCATAACGAATGAAGAATAAATTGACTTGGGCACTCGTTGCCTTTCTGTTGCTCTCCGCCTTCAAGACGGACGAGCGTGATGCCATCACCATCTTTATGATAGGTGATTCCACTATGGCGAACAAGCCTACGAAGTATGACAATCCCGAGCGCGGCTGGGGACAGATGCTCGCCGGCTTCTTCACCGAGGATGTACGGGTGGACAACCATGCCGTGAACGGACGCAGCTCACTCAGCTTCATCAACGAAGGTCGATGGGACAAAGTGGTGTCGAAAATCCGCAAGGGCGACTATGTGTTCATCCAGTTCGGTCACAACGACGAGAAGCCGAAACCCGACCGTCACACCGACCCGGGCACCACGTTCGACGAGAACCTGCGTAAGTTTGTGCGCGAGACCCGCGACAAGGGCGGCATCCCCGTGTTGCTGAACTCCATTGTCCGCCGCAACTTCGGCGAGAACAAGAACGCCGTGACCGACGACGACCTCCATGGCAAGGGCACAACAGAGGTAACCGAGGGCGACAAGTTGATTGATACGCACGGAGCCTATCTGGACTCCCCGCGCAACGTGGCGAAGGAGATGAATGTGCCGTTCATCGACGCCAACAAGATTACTCACGACCTGGTGGAAGGCCTCGGCCCCGAGAAGTCGAAGGCCGTCTACTTGTGGATAGAGCCGAAGACGATAATGGCCTGCCCCGACGGACGCAAGGACAACACCCACATGTCCGTGTGGGGAGCGCGCACAGTGACACGCCTCATCGTGGAGCAGGTGGCCAAGGAGATTCCCGAGCTGGGCAAGTATGTCCGCTACTACGACTACGTGGTGGCGAAGGATGGCAGCGGCGACTTCTTCACCGTGCAGGAGGCCATCAATGCCGTGCCCGACTTCCGCAAGGATGTGCGCACCACCATTCTGGTGCGTCCGGGAACGTATAAGGAGAAGCTCATCGTACCTGAGAGCAAGATCAATGTCTCGCTCATTGGACAGACGGGCACCGTCATCACCTACGATGGCTATGCCAGCCGCCTCAATGCGCTGGGCACGCCTATGTCCACCTCCGGCTCCGCTTCTTGCTACATCTATGCCCCCGACTTCTATGCCGAGAACATCACCTTCGCGAACTCTGCCGGCCGTGTAGGCCAGGCGGTGGCTTGCTTCGTGGACGGCGACCGGGCTTACTTCAAGAACTGTCGTTTCCTGGGCAACCAGGACACGCTCTACACCTATGGCAAGAACTCGCGCCAGTACTACGAGGACTGCTACGTGGAGGGAACGGTGGACTTCATCTTCGGTTGGTCCACCTGCGTGTTCAACCGCTGCACCATCCATAGCTTGGGCAACGGATACCTGACCGCACCCTCTACCGACCAAGGTCAGGCGTACGGCTACGTGTTCTACGACTGCAAGATGACCGCCGCCGATGAGGCCACGTCGGTCTACCTCTCACGTCCCTGGCGCCCCTATGCGCAGTGCGTGTTCATCCGTTGCGAGCTGGGCAAACACATCGCTCCCGCCGGATGGAACAACTGGGGCAACAAGGCTAACGAGGAGACGGTGACCTACGCCGAGTATAAGAGCAAAGGCGAGGGAGCCAACCCCAAGGCGCGTGCCGCTTTCGGCAAACAGCTGAAGGACATCTCCCGCTACGATATGGAGAAGGTGCTCGCCGGCAGCGACGGCTGGAACCCCGTGAAGAACGGCAACGCCCTCGTCACGGTGAAGCGTTGACGCGCGTCGCTAGGGTGGGTAATCCATCTCCGCAAGCGTAGAAAGATTAAACTAGAGCTACATCAGTGTTTGCCACATCGGAGTTTCATTCGCTTTTTATTCGTGGCACGAAGTAAAGTGAAACCTCGGACGTGGCAAACATTGGGTAACTTGCAGCTCAAGCCATTGTAACTATATTCAACCAAAGTGCCGCGAAACAATGTATATGATGAAAAGTGTGAAGATTGTGGCCACCTCTTTAGTAGTGTGGCTGTCGGCGATGTCCGTCATGGCGCAAACCCAGGAGTTGCCTCGTGTGATGCCCGAGACGGTGGGTGTCCCTTCGAAGTCCGTCATCGCCTATTTCGATTCCATCATGGGACTGCCTACGACGGAAATCCACAGCGCCCTGCTGATGCGTCACGGGAAAGTGATAGGAGAAATCTATCCCGCTCCCTTCTCCGCCGAGTACGGACATACCCTCTTCTCTTGTTCCAAAACGTTTACCTCCGCAGCCGTTGGCATTGCCATCGGAGAGAATCGGCTGCGATTGACCGACCGCGTGGCGGCATTCTTTCCCGAACTCCTGCCCGACACCATCTCGCCTTGGCTTGCTTCCATGACGGTGGAGGACCTGCTGACGATGCGCTCCGGCTTCGAGGTCAACGGACGAATCCGTACGGCGGAGCAGGAGTGGGTGCGCAGCTACTTGGCCGTGTCGGTGATAGCCGAGCCCGGCACCCGCTTTGCCTACGACTCGATGGACACTTACCTGCTATCGGCCATCATTACGAAGGTGACCGGCATGAAGTTGTTCGACTATCTGAAGCCTCGCCTCTTCGATCCGCTCCATATCGAGACGGTGAACTGGGAATATAGTCCCGAGAACATCACCACCGGTGGATGGGGACTCTATCTGCAGGCCGAGTCGTTGGCCAAGTTCGGTCAGTTGCTGCTCGACAAAGGCACGTGGAATGGCCGTCAGTTGATACCCGCCTCGTGGGTGGAGCAGATGATGACCACTCACACGCCGACCGGCAAAGACGGCTATTGCTACCAGATGTGGGCATGCGACCGTCCGCGCACGGCCAGAGCCGATGGGGCCTATGGACAGTACATCATCGTGATGCCCGACGAGGATATGGTGGCGGTCATCACCCAATCGGCGACGGGCAGTGCCGGAAAGAGCGAGCAGCGCCTCCTGTTCAAGAATCTGTTGCCGACCATCAGCAGTGAACCTCTTACGGCGAGCCGGGATGCCAAGCTTCTTGCCAAGAGGCAAGCCACCTATCAACTTCCGCTAGCCAAAGGAAAATCCACTTCGCCGAAGTCTTCCCGATACACCGGCTGCTATTACCAGTTGGAGGAGAACAACATGAATTGGAAGGGCTTCTCCATCCATCAAGGAGCGAAGAGCTTAACCCTCACCATCGATGCTGAGGAGACGGGGACAACATCGTTGGCTTGCGGCTATCGCGCGTGGGCGGACACCGCGGTGGCTACCGCCTTTCCGTTGAATCCACGCGGAACCACGTTGGGAGCTTTCTCCGGATTCACTGCCCCCTTCAAGGCATGCTGTAGCTATGGTTGGACGGATGCCAACGAGTTGGAGGTGAAGATTCATTTCGTGGATTGGATGAGCGGCATCGACCTTACCATTCATTTCGGGGGCGACAAACCTTACCTACAGGTGAAGAAGAACTACGAAGGCAAATCGTTTACCGTTCAGTTTCACGAGTAAAGGCCCGCTGTAGGAATAAGAATGCAGGGTGTATCGACGAAAATATATAATCTCGTCGATACACCCTGTTCTCTATATTATTCAAGCCACGTGAACCCCCCAAAAAAATGAGCCTAGGCTCTTGCGGCAACGAGCTATAGCTTGTGAGTCGACGCCACTTTTAGCCCTTGTCCGTATATACTTGCGGAACTTGAATATGTTATCAGCTGAAGAAGAAAAAGAAGAAGGCGGCAGCCCACTCTTTCTTCACACCTTTGGCCGTACCAATCTTCTGGTAAGAACCGTTGCGCACTGTACCGTCGGACTCAATCTGTCCGATCTTCTGGTAGGAAGCGTTGCGCACCGTGCCATTGGAGTCAATCTCTCCAATCTTCTGGTAAGAAGCGTTGCGCACTGTACCGTCGGATTCAATCTGACCAATCTTCTGGTAGGAATCATTGCGCACTGCACCATTGGAATCAATCTGCCCGATCTTCTGGTAAGAAGCGTTTCGCACCGTGCCGTTGGACTCAATCTCCCCGATCTTCTGGTACGAAGCGTTGCGCAAATCCTGTGCGTTCATCACTGAAAGGCCGAGGCCTAGGCAGAGGACTGCCAAGATAGAAATTCTTTTTTTCATAGCTTTACCGTTTGTTTTATAAGTAAATGATGGGCAATGTAGCAACTATTACCGAGACGGCCAACTAATTTTTCCGTTTTTCTTCGTTTCGCTCATAAGTAGGCTTCCGCCGCATGCCTTCTGAATTCTGTGAGAAAGCATCTGAACGACAACAACTCGGCATCTCACGGGAATGAGAAGCCGAGTTGTAGCTCGCCGATTAACGAGTACTATACTCGTTGCCCATTGAATATATAGGTCATTTTGGGGTGAGTGTCCTATATAGAATAGGTATATGTTTACTCCCGTGTGCAAGTCAGTTCCACGCCGGCCCCTTGGCTGTCCGCTCCCATGGGTGGGTTGCGCTTTATCAGCTTCAGCTGGATGCGGTGCGCGGTGGGGCACTCGCTGAAGATGCGCTTGGCTATGCGCCCTGCCACATGTTCCACTAGCTGCGACGGCACGTCCATCTCCTCCTTCACGAGGCGATAGAGGGTGGCGTAGTTGACCGTGCCTTCCAACAGGTCGCTCTCCACTGCGGGACGGCAGTCGGCATCCACCCGGAGGTCGACCACGAACTCAGCCCCAATCTGTCGCTCTTGCGGGTCCACGCCATGACGGGCGTAGAACCTCACCCCTTGGAGGAGGATGGATGATTGCTCTATCTTCATCGGCTCAGAGTTGAGGGTTACGTCCGTGTGTGTCTATCAAGTCGGCAATGCGCTGGTTCAGCGTCTTGGCCTGCAGCAAGGTCTCCAGCGGCAGGTGCATCCGGTAGCGCCAGTAGTGGCGCGGGTGTGCGGGGATGTTGATGCGCTCGGCCTCCACGTCGGGGTTACGCAGCTGCTCGTCCATGGACAGCCAGTCCTGGAAGGAGAGGATGCAGAGCATGGAGTTGCCCGTCAGGTGCTGACGGATGACCTCTTCGCACAGCTCGCCCGTCATCTTGGCGGGTGCCTGTCCGTTGTGGCGCAGCACCACGTTGTAGAACCGCTGGGTCTGTGCGGCGTTCTCTTCCCACCATCCGCGCAGGGTGGACATGTCGTGGGTGGAGATGGTGCAGACCGACCGGTAGGGATAGTTCTCGGGGCGGCCGAACTCCTGGTAAGGTTCCTTCGGCATACGCTGAATCTCGAGGCTCAGTATCTGCAGGTCGTTCATCACCCAACCCACACACTCTGGTATCATACCCAGGTCCTCGCCGCAGACCAGCATGCGGGTGGAACCCGTCAGCCGGGGCAGCTTCTTCATGGCCTGCTGTTGCCAGAAGAGGTTGTGGCGGTGGTAGTAGTAGTGGTCGTAGAGGTGGTTGAAAGCATCCCGCTCCTGCGAAGAGAGAATGCCGAAGACGGCATCCTTCTGCGCGCTGATGCGCGGGTGGAACTTCTCGGGCTCCTTCTGGTCGCGCACGAAGAGCACGTTGCTGATGAGCGAGTAGAGTCCGTCGCGCAGCTGCACCATAGAGGGGTCCGTCAACTTGTCGCTGAAGTAAGCCTCCACCTTGCGCTGGGTGTCGAACTCAGGTCGCATGCGGTAGCGTCCCTCTGTCGCCAGGGGTTCCATGAACTGGTGGATGACCCACTGCTTGCGGTCGCCGAAGAGGCGGTGCACCAAGTTGTCGGTGATGTAGGGCTGGGTGTAGAGTTCCTCGTCGAAGTGGAGGCCGTAGACCTCTATCTCCTCACGCGTCAGCGGCAGCGAGGGGACAAACTGGCCCAGCAGTCCGTGCACGGAGTGGATAGGTATCTGCCAGATGCGGAAGAATCCCAGTATGTGGTCTATGCGGTAAGCGTCGAAGTACTCGGCCATCTTCTGAAAGCGGCGCATCCACCAGCGGTAGTTGTCCTTCTCCATCTCGTCCCAGTTATAGGTGGGGAATCCCCAGTTCTGTCCGTTCACTGAGAAGTCGTCGGGCGGTGCTCCGGCCTGTCCGTTCATGTTGAAGTAGTAAGGCTCTGCCCATGCCTCCACGCTGCAACGGCTGATGCCGATGGGGATGTCGCCCTTCAGTATCACCCCGTGGCGGCGCGCGTGGTTGCCGGCGGCCGTCAGCTGCAGGTGCAGGTTATATTGCAGGTAGTAGAACAGTCCTATCTCGTCGGCATGTTCCTGACAGAGGGTGTCGACATCCTTTGGCAGGAACTCGCTATAGCTGGGCCACTGCCGGAAGTCGGCGCTATGGTAGAGGTCGCGCAGGTAGCTGTAGGTGGCGTAGGGTTGCAGCCAGTGGCGGTTGCTCTGGAAGAACCGCTTGTAGGCCGAAGTGGCGAAGGTCTGCTTGCCGTCCTGCTCGTAGAGGATGCGGAATATCTCCCACTTGGTGTGCTCCACGGCCTCGTAGTCCACCTGCGGCAGCGCGTTCAGTTCCTTCTGTCGCCGTGCGTAGCGCTTGCGTAGCTTCTCGTCCTTGATGGTGCCCAGCTGGCTGATGTCCATGTAGATGGGGTGCAGGGCGAAGATGGAGATGCTGTTGTAGGGGTAGGAGTCCATCCAGGTGTGCGCCATGGTGGTGTCGTTGATGGGCAGTATCTGCACCACCTTCTGGTGGGTCTTCACTGCCCAGTCGATGAACAGGCGCAGGTCGCCGAAGTCGCCGATGCCGTAGCTCCGTTCGGACCGGAGGGAGAACACTGGTATGGCCGTGCCCGCCCCCTTCCACAGCGGTTGGTTGAAGTAGGTGTACTGGTCAGCCAGCACCACTGCCTCGTGCTCCCTCACCTCGGTCTCTTCCACGCGGTGATTGTCACGCATCTCCCAGGCTTCCACCTCGCGGGTCTGCATGTTCACCAGCACGAATTTATACTCTAGCGGGAAGCGGATGGCCTCCGCGTCGAGGTTTATCTGCCACTCGGGCATCATGGTGTCGTTCATCAGCGGAGCCTTCTCCGGTAGCCAGTTGCCCAGCGCCGGTTGGTTGCCGCAGATGCCGAGGGCGTATCCGCTGCCCACCCGCGGGCAGTGCACCTTCAGTGTCAACTGGTGGCTGAAGTGCTGCAGGGGGATGCTCTTGTTGCGCCGTGCGAAGAGGCACTTGGTGAAGGCGGAGCTGTAGAAGTGAAGCTGCCCCGACACCATTTTCCATTGGTCGTAGAGGTGGTATGCCTGCCGATCTTTCTCGGTCTGCAGGTAGCGGGGGAAGAGTTTCCACTCCTCACGCGTCTGCCGTCCGTCCTTGTTGATGACGTAGTAGTAGCGGATGAGCGTGTCGGGTTTCAGCTCCTCGTTCATCGTCCCTCGCCAGATGACACCGTCGGCGGTGTGGAGCGTCAGGGCGTGGTCGAAGGTGTCCGTGCCGTCGTCCGACCAGCGTACGACGACCTCCTCGCCCCACACGGTGCGATACTCTATCTGGAATGTAATGCTTGTTGTCATGTTGTTTAGTTTTACTCCGTTATACAGATTAAAATAAAGAAACCATCCCGACGAAAGTTTCCCGCTTCGTCAGGATGGTTACAAAGGTAGACAATTCTTTTTATTATCCGCATCGTGAGGAGCCGCAAGTTTTGCAAATGAGGCATCCTTCTTGATAAACCAGTGTCTCGTGGCCGCAGTTGGGGCACTTCTGACCCTTGGCTTCGGTGCCGTCGGTCACATACTTCTTCAGCGCGCGCTCCACACCCACCTTCCAGGTGTTGATGCTCTCGTTGTTGAGCTGCAGCGAGGATACCAGCTTGATGACCTGCTCGATAGGCATGCGGTAGCGCAGCACGCCGGAGATGAGCTTGGCGTAGTTCCAGTACTCCTTGTTGAACTTCTCCGACAGTCCCTCCACGGTGGTCTTGTAGCCCCGCTTATTCTCGAACTGGAAGTCGTAGCGCTTGTTGCCGTTCTCGTCCACGTTCTTGATGATGCGTCCGCTGGTGACCGACTTCGGCAGCGAGATGCCCTCGTCGTCGTCCTGCAGTCCGGTGAATATCTCGTAGGGGTGTCCGTCGAGCAGACCGACGAAGGCCACCCATTTCTCCTTGTTGTTCTGGAAGCGCACCACGTCGCACTCGAGCACCGTAGGCCGCACTTCTACTATCGTAGGCGGTTTGCAGGGTGCCACCTCGGCACTCTTCTTCTCGCCCTTGGTGGAGATGAGCACGCCCGAGCGCGAGCCGTCGCGATAGACCGTGCAGCCTTTGCAGCCCGACTTCCATGCCTCCACGTAGAGTTGGTTCACCAGCTCCTCGTCCACGGTGCTGGGCAGGTTGATGGTGACGCTGATGGAGTGGTCCACCCACTTCTGTATGCGTCCCTGCATGCGCACCTTCATCAGCCAGTCCACATCGTTGGCGGTCGCTTTGTAGTAGGGCGACTTGGCCACCAGGTCGTCAATCTCCTCCTGGGTGTACTTCTTGGCGGTGTCGTAGCCGTTCACCTCCATCCACTTGAGGAACTTGTGGTGGTAGACGATGTACTCCTCGAAGGCGTCGCCCGTCTCGTCCACATAGTCGACGTGCACCTGCGGGTCGTTGGGGTTCACCTTGCGGCGGCGTTTGTACACGGGCATGAAGACCGGCTCTATGCCCGAGGTGGTCTGCGTCATCAGACTGGTGGTTCCCGTCGGGGCGATGGTGAGGCAGGCTATGTTGCGCCGGCCGTAGCGCACCATGTCGTCGTACAACTGCGGGTCGGCCTCCTTGATGCGGTTGATGAAGGGGTTGGCCACCTCGCGGTTGGCGTCGTAGATGTCGAACGCTCCACGTTCGTGCGCCATCGTTACTGATGAGCGGTAGGCCTCCAGGGCGATGGTCTTCTGTATCTTCTCGGCAAAGTCCGTGGCCTCCTCGGTTCCGTAGCGCAGTCCCATGGCGGCTATCATGTCGCCCTCGGCGGTGATGCCCACACCGGTGCGCCGTCCTTGCTTGGTCTTCTTGTAAATCTTCTCCCACAGCTTCAGCTCGGCTCCCTTCACCTCTTCCGATTCGGGGTCGGAGTTGATCTTCTCCACGATGCGGTCTATCTTCTCCAGCTCCAGGTCGATGATGTCGTCCATGATGCGTTGTGCCAGCTGCACGTGTTTCTTGAATAGGTCGTAGTTGAAGTATGCCTCCTTGGTGAAGGGGTTCTCCACGTAGGAGTAGAGGTTGATGGCCAGCAGTCGGCACGAGTCGTAGGGACAGAGGGGAATCTCGCCACAGGGGTTGGTAGAGACGGTGCGGTAGCCCAGGTCGGCGTAGCAGTCGGGGATAGACTCGCGGATGATGGTGTCCCAGAAGAGCACGCCCGGCTCGGCGGACTTCCATGCGTTGTGTACTATCTTCTTCCACAGGGC
>CAVFUK010000066.1:0-5079 GCA_963625535.1 Anaerovoracaceae bacterium
GGTGCTTGTTATAATGCTTTTCTATATTGGATAGTGCCATATGCTATATACATTTAGTACGCTGGATGATAGTCATTCAATATATTCATACTCGTTCTCTTCCATATATCTGTCAGTCATTAGTATAATTCCTCTGCGAGGTTAATTGTTAGACGATATGGTCAGCCATTTCCATATAGGGATGACTTCGATAGTCAGATTTCCTTCCTCGATGGTCTCCTCCTCATCGTACGTGATGATGAGCGCCTTCTTGAGAGAGTAAAACTTGTGCATGGCAAGCAAGGCATCCACTTCCCGCTTGCGAGTGTCTACATCTGTCAAGGTGTAGGAGGCTTGGATGCCCAAACCTTCTTCCGGGACATAAAAGTCGACCTCGATATTATGGTTATAATAATATAGTTTGGGACCCTCGGAGTCGGTGTTGTACTTCTTATATAAGGTAATGGCACAGAGGTTCTCTAGCAGAGGTGACTTCGACTCTGTCAAGAATATGCTCAATAAGCCATTGTCTGTGAAGTAGTGCTTCTTGGCGGTCTCTTTTTCGATGAACTTTGAAGCGTAATTATCGAGTGTAAACAGCAGACAAGCTTCTTTGGTGTATCTGATGTAATCTATCATAGACGCAGTGTTTGTCGATGTCCCTGTACTCTTTATCAGATTGGCAAGCCTATTGTAGGCGATAGGCTGCATTATATTCTCGGATAGTCGTTTGATGGCAAGTCGCAGAGCCTGTTCATTCTTGATGTTGTTTCGCTGTATGACGTCGCCAAGCACAATTCTCTCGTAGAGTCCGTTGAGCCAATGACGCTTGTTCTTATATAAGAGGAGCTCAGGGAAACCTCCCCATTTGAAGTATTCGGCAAAGTTTTGCTGTACAGTATCCTTCTGCTTGCCGTATTGCCAGTTACTTTCGAGCGTGATGCCCTTGGCTCCTAGATATTCTTTGAATGAATATGGGAATATTTTCTCGTCAAAGTATCTGGCGCCTAGTGTTGTGGCTATGTCGCGGCTCAACATCTTGGCATTGGAGCCTGTGATGAACACCATGTATTTCTGGTTGGCTAGTCTGCGGGCAAAGTGCTCCCAACCTTCGATGTTTTGTATCTCGTCAAAGAATAGGATTGGCTTATAGTCATACATAGCATTGTATGCCTGCAGAATCAAGTCGAAGTCTTCTACTCCCATGCCATAAAGCCGCTCGTCGTCGAAGTTTAAGTAGACGATTTCCTTGATGTCGTGTCCTGCTGCCAGAAATTGTTTGGCACGCTGATATAATAGGTATGATTTGCCGGCTTGTCTTATACCGACAAGCACATACCTACCTTGCTCCTCAAAGTCGAAAGGTCTTTGATAGAGCTCTATCGTTTGTATTTCGTCTTGTCCCTCTTTGATAAGGTTCTTGAAGACTTCCTTCTGCATAGCTCCGCTTTATATGTTTACTATGCAAAAGAACGACATTTATTTATTGCCGCCAAATAAAAACAGCCGAATTTATTTAATGGCAATAAATAAACCAGGGTGCACCTTTCGAATGGTACATCTACATTCTACTATCTCTTCTATATCAAGTCTTGTCATCAGCGTCCTCTATCCGGCCCAGTTCTCGCGGTCGAGGCTGCGGTAGCCGATGGCTTCGGCCAGGTGATGAGGCTGGATGGTGGCGCATCCTTCGAGGTCGGCTATGGTGCGCGACACCTTCAGGATGCGGTCGTAGGCACGGGCGGAGAGGTTGAGGCGCGTCATGGCGGTCTGCAGCAACTGCAGGCCTTTGTCGTCCAGCTGGGCATAGGCGCGGAGCATGGATGGGGTCATCTGGGCGTTGCAGTGGATGCCCGGATGGGATTTGTAACGCTCTGCCTGAATGTTGCGCGCACGGATGACACGCTCACGTATCTGCGCGCTCGTCTCGCCTTGCTGGGTAGTGGTCAGCTTCTCAAAGGGAACGGGTGTTATCTCCACCTGTATGTCGATGCGGTCGAGCAACGGACCGGAAATCTTGTTCAGATAGCGCTGCACCTGTCCGGGGTTGCACGTACAAGGGCGGGTAGGGTGGTTGTAGTATCCACAGGGACACGGATTCATCGATGCCACCAGCATGAAGCTGGCGGGGTAATTGACCGTGTACTTCACACGCGACACGGTGATGATGCGGTCCTCCATAGGCTGGCGCAGCATCTCCAGTACGCTGCGGTTGAACTCCGGCAATTCATCGGCAAAGAGCACACCATTGTGCGCCAGACTGATCTCGCCCGGCTGAGGGTTGCTGCCGCCTCCCACCAAGGCGATGGCCGAAGTGGAGTGGTGCGGTGTGCGGAAGGGACGGTGCGCTATCAAGGTGCTGTCCGCGCCTAGTTTGCCGGCTACGGAGTGTATCTTTGTGGTCTCCAGACTCTCTGCTAAGGTGAGGGGTGGCAGTATGGAGGGCAGACGCTTGGCCATCATCGATTTGCCGCTTCCCGGCGGTCCTATCATCACTACATTGTGTCCACCGGCAGCGGCTACCTCCAGGGCGCGCTTTACATTCTCCTGTCCCTTCACGTCGGCAAAGTCGAACTCAAAGGTCTCCTGCTTGGCGCGAAACTCCTCGCGGGTGTTGACGACGGTGGGCTCCAGTGTGCGCTCACCGTTGAGGAACTCTATCACCTCGCAGATGTTGTCCACCCCGTAGACTTCCAGGTTGTTCACGATGGCTGCCTCTCTGGCGTTGCGTTTGGGCAGGATGAATCCCTTGAATCCCTCCTCGCGGGCTTTGATGGCAATGGGCAGCGCTCCCTTGATGGGTTGCAGACTTCCGTCCAGACTCAGCTCGCCCATCATCAGGTACTGGCCCAACTTCTCTTCGGCTACTTTGCCGGCTGTGGCCAGTATGCTCACTGCTAACGGCAAGTCGTAGGCAGAGCCCTCCTTGCGGATGTCGGCGGGTGCCATGTTCACCACTATCTGGCAGGTGGGGAACTTGTATCCGTTCACCCGCAGGGCGGAGAGGATGCGTTCGTGACTCTCCTTTACCGACGTGTCGGGCAGTCCCACCAAGAAGAACTTGATTCCTCGGGAACTGTTGGTCTCTATGGTGATGATGGTGGCGTCGATGCCTTGCACTGCCGCTGCGAATACCTTTACCAACATGGCTCACTTGATTTTAAATTTCTTCTTTCTGTCCTTCTCTGCCTGGATGAGTTGCTTCACCTTCGTACGCACGGCGCTGATGTCTGTCGTGCGCAAGGCTATCCGTCGCTGGGCGGAGAGCACAACGATGGTGGGCACATCCGTTATGTCGAAGGTCTTCACGGTCATGCTGCTCCAACCCTCTCCATCGAAGGATTGCATGGCGTAGAGTGTGTCCGCCTCGGCGGATGCCTTCCACTTGTCCTTGTCGGTGTCCATGGAGTAGGCTATGAGGATGGCGTCGTCTTTCTTCAGTTTCTTCTGCATCTCGTTGAGGGAGTCGCGCAAGGCCACGCTTTGCTTGTCCCAGGTGGCCCAGAAGAGTACGGTGACTACTTTCTCGCGGAAGTTGTATGAGTTGATGTCCTCTTTGCCGGGCCGGTCCATGCGGAAGTTGCTGATGTAGCGTCCCGTGTCGGCGGCGAATGTCCGCTCGGTCTGCTTATCCGCCTCTGCGATTAACGGATGGTCGTGGAGCACACCACTCATGCTTTTTATCAGTTGCTGTATGCGCTTGTAGTTTGGCTCCGGTTGACGGATGAAGTAGCGGTTGAGCAGGTAGACGCTGACCTGTGAGAAGGGGTGATGTGTGATGAAGCTGTCCGCCACGGCAACCTCCGACACACTGTCAGCTCGGTGAGCCAACAGTTGCTTGAACTGGTGGAACTCCTCGTTCTCTGCTCCGCCCGTCACTCTGATGGAGTCGGGCAACAGCGCGTCGCCTGTCAGCGTCACCTTCCATTGCTTGTCCACGTAGAGCGGTAGTGTCTGGTCTTGGTTAAACAGCAGGGTCAGTTGTGTCAGTGTGTCCACTTCCGCTTGGTAGCTGAACTTCCCGTTCTCCACCTGTATGGTGTCGATGTGGTCATACGGGTCGTATTCCCCGTAGAGGTAAACCTCCTTGCCTTGGAGGTTCGTCAGTTCTCCGCTGAGTGTGAACTGGTTCTGCGACTTGTGGCAACCGGTCAAGGTAGCTGTCAGCGCACAGACCAAGGCCACGGCATGTATCGATAGATGTTTCATCCTCTTCCTTTTGTGTGATAATGTTTTGCAAACTTACAGAAAATAGTCCGTACCGATGCGCTTTTGTGTGAGGAATTTGCCGCGAGGGGTTCAAATGGCTGATAAGTATAAAAGACAGGGGCAGCGAAACCCTTAAGTCTCACTGCCCCTCCTAGCATCCCTCTGCCTTGTGGACAGGGGGTATCGAGTGCACCGAATCTATTATTCAGCTTCCACGATCACAACACGGTTCAAGCTGTCAGAGCCGAACATGTTGTCTGTACCGCCGCAACCGATAATATCGAGTTGGTCTTCGCTTACGCCTTCAGCGATCAACGCGTCAGCGATAGCTCTTGCACGTTTCTCAGAGAGTTTCTGGTTGAACTTAGCTGTACCGGTAGCCTTGTCGCAGTAGCCTGCAACTTTGTACTTCTTGTTGGTGTTAGCCTTCATCACGTCAGCAACCATCTTGGCGTTAACCTTGTCCTTGCTTGTGATGTTAGACTTGCCAATCTGGAAGAAGAAGGCGTGCTTGCCGTCAACAACCACTTCCTTAACCTCTGTGCGGGTCTCCACCTTAGCGGGCTGGTTGCGGAGTCTGTTGTTCTCAGCTTCCTGGTCAGCCAAAGCCTGACGATAGCGGTTGATCTCCTCGTTGAGGGCGTCAATCTCGTCCTGAGTGTGAGCCTTTGTGAAGTTCTTACCCTTGCCGAAGTAGTAAGATGCGCCTACCATTGCTGCCAAAGCACCATCGGTCTTAGCACCCTTCTCGCCGAAGATAGAAGGAGACACATCGCCACGAACCTCGAGGTTGATGTCCCAGTGTTTGCTTACGTTGAACGAACCGATCAAACCTACGGCACCAGTGATGAGGGCACGTACGTCGCTCTTCTGGTTAGAGTTCTTCTCGGT
>CAVFUK010000067.1:0-46562 GCA_963625535.1 Anaerovoracaceae bacterium
TGTCGAACATATCGTACCAGTTGCGTGCCCAGTCCATCCAAGGCTCCTCGCCGATGCGCCACTTGGCACCCAGAGAGATGCTCGGGTTGAAGCGGTGGTTCTCGTCCTGTCCGAAGCGGTTGGATGCGTCCAGTCGTCCGTTGAGGTTAAGCACGTAGCGGTTGTCGTAGCTATACACAGCTGTGAAGTATTCGCTGAGCGTGTTGTTCAGTGTGTTCACCACACTTGAGCCCTGACGCATGGATTCGTGGTAATCGGTGCTGGTCTTGTAGCCGGTTGCGCTGTGCAGGTCCGTCTTGTCAGGTACCGTAGCGAACGTCTCACCACGGTAGCGCAGGTAACCGTAGCGCAAGCTCGTGTTGCCGTCGGTCTTGATGGAGGTCAGCTGCACACCCAGGTTGAACGTCACATTGTGTTTCTCGTTGAAGACATTGTTGTAGACCATTGATCCACGGAACGAATAGTTCTTCGTGTTCTGGTCGTTGGTGTTGAGCAGACCGCCGTAAGGCAGCGGGCTCGAGAGTTCCGCTTCGGAGTTCGGCTGCACCTCGCCTATCTCGTATCCGCGTAGCTGTGTGATGTAGTTGCTGTACTCCGTAGCGTAGGACTTCACCTTGTTCGAGGAGATGTTGAGTGAGGCGTCTCCCTGCAGTTGCAGGTGTTTCACCACGTCCCACTTCAGCGAGAGGGCTGCCTGGAACATGTTGGTCGTGCTGGTTGTTCCGGTGTTGTCTATCTCGTTCTGGATGTTGTAGTTGTAGAAGTGTTTGTTCGAGATAGAGTAACTGGTGTTTCCGTAGGTCGGATAGTAGTAGAGCGAACCGTCGTCGTTGTACATCGGCAAGGCTCTGGAGGTGTTCATGGCATACTCGTAGGGGCTGACGCCTGAGTAGAAGTCGTCGGTCTTGCGGAACGTCCCGTTCATCGAGAAGTCAATCACCAGTTTGGAGCTTGGCCGGAAGGTGGTGTTCGTGCTGGCTGTGAAGGCTGTCATGTCGTTGCCTTTGGCCTCACCTATTGTGGAGTTGTAGCCCAATGACACACGGCTCTGCACTTTGTCGTTACCTGTTGAGAAGGTCACGTTGTGCGATGTGCTGACAGGGGTGCGGAACAACAGGTCGAACCAGTCGGTGTTCATGTTCTCCATCGTACGGAACTGTTCGTTGAACTGCTCCTTCGTGATGGTCTTGTCCTGCAGTTGCTGCAGCAGTCCGGCATAACCTACAGGCAGAATCTCCTGGGTGTAGCTGTCGCGGTCCTGGTACAGTTGCTGCGAGAAGTCCATGTACTGCTGCGAGTTCATCATATCATACAGTCCGTAGGTCGGCTTCTGTGTGATGCTGAGGTTGCCGCTGTAGCTTACCTCTATGCCTCCTTGGGTCTGTTTGCCTTTCTTGGTGGTGATTACAATCACACCGTTGGATGCCTGCGAACCGTAGATGGCCGTTGCCGAAGCGTCCTTCAGAATGGTGATGGTCTCGATGTCCGCCGGGTTCAACCACGAGATGGCGTTACCGGCAGTTTCCAACATCTCGCTCATGTCGCTCGACAAGGGACTGGCGTCGTTGGGTATCGGAGTCGGATTGGTCTGGATCACGTTGTCCACCACCCACAGTGGCTCTTGGTTGCCGAGCAGGGTGGATGTACCACGGATGCGTATCTTCGGAGTGCCGCCCACTTTTCCGGTGGTGTTCACAACGGACATACCCGGAACCACACCTTGTAACATCTGGTCGATGGATGCCTCGCTGGCAATCTTGATGTCGTCGGCCTTCAGCTGGTTGATGGCACCCACGTATTGGCTACGGTTGATTGTGGCATAGCCTGTTACCACAACCTCGTCCATACCCTCGACACTGGTTCTCAGCACAAACGGATAGTTCATCTTGCTGCTACCTGCCTTCACCTTCACGGTAGACTTCTCGTAGCCGATGTAGGAGGCTGTGATGGAGACCTCGTCACCAGTCTGGGCTAGATGATAGCTACCGTCCGAACTGGTGGTTGTGTACGAGGTTTCTCCATTAGCCTTCTTCACTGCGATGGTGGCTCCAATCAAGGCTTCTCCGCTCTCGTCCACCACCGTTCCGGTTATCTGTGCCGGCTCACCTGTGATGGCCTTGGCTTGTTTCTTAAATACCAACACCTGTCTGTCCGACACCTGGAACTGAAGGTTCGTGCCCTTCAGCAACTCCGTCATGGCAGAGCGTATCGTCTTGCCGGACAGGTTGATGGTAACCTTTTTCTGCAACTCGGGCTTCACACCTTCGTCGAACAGAAACGCGTAATGGGTCTGTTTCTCTATTTGCTGAAAGACCTCTGAAATGGTCTTCCCCTGTACGGACAGGGTCACTGTTTCCTGTGCCTGCACAGAAGTGGAAATCCCTATCCACAGCAAAAAAGTGAATAACACGCCTAACCTTAAAAGGATAGGCCGACTGTTTGGCTTATCCGCAGATAATCCTCTCATGTAATCAATCTTTTTCATACATTCGTTTGATTTCAATTTTAAAATTACACTTAGATAACTGAACCGTCAACGCCAGTCGGCACGGCCAATACCTCCCGGCATCTCTCAGTTCTCTCATCTCGTAGTTTATCTCTTGTTTACTATTATTCTATTGTTCTCAATCCGATACTCGATAGGCGACAGCACCGCGATGTTGTCCAACACCTGCTCGATGTGCTCCTCCAGCACCAACTTGCCGTACATCCGGATGGGGTGTACGCCATCCTTGCAGGTGATGGACACCGCATATTGCTTGGACAGACGGAAGAAGATCTCTTGCAGCGACTCGCCGTTGAAGTAGAGCACGTCGTCCTTCCACGAAATGTAGCTGTAGGGGTTGACTTGCTTTGTGGATACTTGACCGTCTTCTAAGCTGAACATCTGCGATGGATGTAGTGTTGTCAGGCTGCCTGTCTTGGTGTTAACCTGTACGGCACCTTCCACCAACACCACGTTCTGTTCGTCCATCTGCTTGTATGCCGAGATGCCGAACTTTGTACCCAACACTCTCACGTCAAATAGCGGAGTGGATACGATGAACGGCTTCTCTTTGTCGGGGGTCACTTCCAGATATATCTCACCATCCACGGCGATGTGTCGCTGCGACTCGGTGAAGGAGGCAGGGAATTCCAGTGTGGTGCCTGAGTTGACCCACACTTTGGTGCCGTCGGCCAGTTGCAGGAAGGTGCGCTTGCCGTCAGGTACCACCAGTTTGCGCATGGAGGTCTTGTTCGTTGCTAACGTCTGATTCACTGAGTCCCGCTTCTCTCCGTCCACGGCAATGCCTCCGTCCGGAGCACATACGATTTGCGATTGGTCGGCGATGGACACCACCTGGTCGTTCTCGGCCACCAGATAAATCTCTTGGTCTTGCGGGACGACGTACGTCTGTGCGGTCAGGTCCGATTGCGTGTCTGAGTCGTGTAGATAGGGAATAGCCACCAGCAATGCTGCCACCAGCACTGCGGCTGCGGCTATGCTGCCGTACATGCGTATCTGCCGGGCTCGCTTTTTTCGGTGGATGAATGTTGTCAGTCTGCCTATCGCTTCTCTCTTCTCTCCGTCGGAGAACTTTTCTCTCTTGAAGCGGACGGATTTCACAAGGGCTATGGCGCGCGCTATCTCCGCTTTCTGCTCGGGGTGTGTCGCTTCGTACGAGGTCCAGAAGTCTGAACTCTCCTTGTCTTGCAACAGTCGCCATCGCAGAAAGTAGGCATCGGCGGCAAAGTCTGTCCCTCGATAGGAGACATACTTTTGGGCTTTATCTTCTTTTTCCTCTTTCGTTAGCATAATGTTTGCCTTTTTCTTCCATAGACAAACAAACGGCGATTATATCATCACTAACCGGAGAAAAAAGTATTTCAGACCTAATTATTTAACAATTGGGAGCACTGCGAAGACTATCACAGTGGGCAGATTGGTGTCGCGGAGTTGCTTGATGGCACGGAACACCAGGTTGCGGACCGAGGGCACGGTCATGTCCATCAGTGAGGCTATCTCCTCGTAGTCCAGCTCTTCCATATAGCGCAGGTAGATGGCCTCGCGCTGACGGCTGGTGAGCGAGTTGAGGTAAAGCTCCACTTTCTGTATCAGGTCTTCTCTTTCCTCCTCGTTTATCAGGCCGTCCGTCACGTCCACCTCGGCATGGAAGTCCAGCTCTTCCACGTCGGCCTCCTGTAGCCCAGCTACGGTACGTACTATATTTAATAAGGTATTCTTCAGCGCACGCAACAGGTAGAACTTCAGGTTGCGTATCTCTGCGATGTGTTGATGCTTCAGATAGAGGTTGCAAAACACCTCTTGGATGGCATCCTCTATGTCTTCGCGATTGAAGCCGAGTCCCGTTCCGTAGCTCAGCAACAGGTCGGCATATTGGTTGTAGAGAGAGGCAAAGGCCCACTCGTTCCCCTCTTTCAACCCTTCCAGCAGAATGGCCGTCTCGACAGGAACCGATGCGATTTCAGATGACAGGTCTTTTCCCATAACAATCTCTCTCCACTATTTCAATGGGCAAAAATAGTGTTTTATTGCTTTTATCCAAAATCGTCATTCTGAAAAATAAAGAGGCGGCTTGTGATTGCAAGTCGCCTCTCTAAATGTCGCTGTGAATAATCTCTTATCCCAGCAGTTGTTTCACCATAGCGGAGATGGCACGTCCCTCGGCTTTACCAGCCAGTTTCTTGGACGCCACGCCCATCACCTTGCCCATGTCCTTGCCACTGGTGGCTCCGGTCTCGGCGATGATTTCCTTCAGGGCAGTTTCCAACTCTTCGGGTGTCATCTGCTTGGGCAGGTACGATTCTATCACGGCCACCTGGTCGAGCTCTGCCTGTGCCAGGTCTTCGCGGCCCTGTCCTTTGTAGATCTCAGCCGAGTCCTTGCCTTGCTTCACCAGCTTCTGCATGATCTTCAGTGCTGCGTCGTCGGTGAGTGTATCGTTGGAACCCGGAGCGGTCTTTGCTTCGAGGAAGAACTTCTTCACGTTTCTCAAGGTCTCCAAGCGTACCTTGTCTTTGGCCTTCATGGCCTCTTTAATGTCGTTGCTGACTTGATCAAATAGTTCCATAATTATATGTTTGTTTTGAATGATTGCTACTCTTTCAGAAGGTGATGACTCCCATCGTACCACTCTCTTCGTCGTCGTTGGTTGTGTAGACCGGCTCGTCCTCCACCCGTTTGCTCATCAGTTTCTTCATGTCCTTGGAGGCGCGCAGGTAGGTTGGCATGTTCTCCAGTTCGTTGATGAGCTCGTCGTTGTCCAGGTCCTTCTCTTCGAGGATAAACAGGTAAGTCTCTTTCTTCGTGGTCGTTCCCTTGTTGGGGTAGTAGATTTCGCGCCGACCCTTGCGGATTTCCTCCTGCTTGTCCAACTCGGCCTGCTTGCGGATGTCCTCGGCGGACTGCATGCTGATGCGGTCGTCCATCTCCTTCACGTGGATGTCCTGTATGCCGAAGCCCGATGCCAACAGGGTAATCTTCACTTGGTCCTCCAGTGACTCGTCGTACGATGTACCCCACTTGGTCTTGAAGTCGCGGCGGAAATGGCTCATGAAATCGCTCACCTCTGCCAGCTCGCTCATCATCAGCTTGTTCTTCGTGCTGTAGGAGACGTTGAGCAACACGCGCTTCGAGTCGAAGATGTTGTTGTTGTTCAGCAGCGGAGAGTTCTGCGCGTTCTGCAGGGCCGTGGTCACACGTCCCTCGCCTTTGCCGTAGCCTGTACTCATGATGGCCACACCACCATTCTTCATCACCGTCTTCACGTCGTTGAAGTCGAGGTTGATCTTTCCGTGGGTGGTGATGATTTCCGAGATGCTGCGTGCGGCTACCGACAAGGTCTCGTCGGCCTTCTCGAGGGCATCGTCGAACGCCAGTCCGCTATAGACCTCGAACAGCTTCTCGTTGTTGATGACCAGCAGCGCGTCCACTTGTGTGCTGATGGCTTCCACACCGTCGAGTGCTTGGTCTATCTTGGGCTCGCCTTCCCAACGGAAGGGGATGGTGACGATACCTACCGTCAGTATGCCCATTTCCTTGGCTATGCGGGCTATCACCGGAGCTGCTCCCGTTCCTGTACCGCCGCCCATACCGGCTGTGATGAACACCATCTTGGTGCCGTCGTTCAGCATATTGTGTATGGAGTCGGCGCTCTCCTCGGCGGCGTTGCGTGCCACGTCGGGCACGTTGCCTGCTCCCAGTCCCTCGGTACCCAACTGTATCTTTATGGGTACGGGAGAGTCCATCAGCGCTTGCTTATCCGTGTTGCACACGGCAAAGGTCACGTCGTGGATACCCTCGTTGTACATGCGGCTCACAGCATTGCCGCCGCCACCGCCTACACCAATCACCTTGATGATGGAGTTGTTGTTCAACGGCATGTCGAATGGCATCACTCCATTGTTGTTCATATTATATTGTTCGTCTGGCATAATGACTCAGTTCTTTTCGTGGTTTGTTAGTCTTCCATTATCTTGTCGCCAAATTGCTCAACTTTCTTCATGAAGGTACCGAAGATATTCGGTTTCTCCTTTATCTTTTTCTGAGCCTCTTCGGCAAAGCGCCCTTGCGGGTAGGCCTTCAGGTAGCGCTTCCATTGGTTGGTGCGGTTGCACTCTGTCCAGAAGTCCTCTTCTTTCTTGGCCTCCTCTTTCTGCCGTGCCTCTTCCAACGCCTCGTTGGCTTCGCTGGCATGGCGTCCGTTCGGGTATTCGCTCAGATACTTCTCATATGCTCCCTTGTCCTGGCAAACCCGCCAGAGGTTGTCGTCCTGGGCTATGTGCATAGCCTCCTGTTCCTTTCGGATGCGTTCGGTCTCGTCGGGGGTCGGCTCGCGCTCCTCGTCCTCATCGGGGGCGAAGTTGAGCATACCGATGCCATTGTCGTTTGGCATATTCAGCTTGCAGCAGTTCTCCTGGCCAGCTGCCAACAGTCCGAACAGGGTGTTGAGCATACCATTCTCGTCGAGCAGTTCCGAGTGTGTGGTCTTTATCTGGAACGGTACGAAGTTGGAGATGCGCACCTTGTTGATGTGGTGGCGTATGTTGAATGCCTCCACCAGCTTCTTCAGGTTCGATCCGCCGCCGGTGAGTATGATGCCGGCAGGCAGCTTGTTGCTGTATCCGGCAATCTTTATCTGGTTGAGCACGTTCGCGATAATCTCGTCGATGCGTGCCTTCACTATCTCGTTCAGTTTCTTGGCCTCTATGGTCTGGTTGTTCACAGGGAAGGTTCTCGAGTAGATCTCCTCGTCGTCGGGGTCCATGTAGGCCAGGCCGTATTTCTCCTTCAGCATCTTGGCTTCCGACTCCTCCACCTGCAGGCTGCAGATGTCCTTGGTGATGTTGTCGCTGCCCAAGGGCAGTACCACCAGGTGGCGCAGCAGTTCGTTCTTGTAGATAGCCACGGTGGTTGTGGCTGCGCCCATGTCCACCAGTGCGCAACCTTGCCGCTTCTCGTTGTCGGTCAGTATGGCGTTGGCCAGTGCGCAGGGTGCTGTCACCAGCGAGGCAATGTTGAGATTCGCCTGCTTGAATGCCGATATCAGGTTCTGCTTGTTGTTCTTCAGCGACACGATGTTCAGGTAGTGTCCCTCGATCTGGTTGCTCACCATACCGATGGGGTCGTTCACGTTGCTCGCCTTCACCTTGTATTCTTGGGGAATCACCTCCATGATTTCCAGGTTGGCGTACGGTGTGTTGCGGTTTTCCTCCATCAGCGAGTCCACTATCTCTTTCTGAATCTTCACCTCATCCTCCATCTGTCGGTTGATGAAGTTCCTCTTCGAGCGCAGCGATTGTCCACCGAAGCCCACGTAGGCCTTCGATATGGAAGCGTCCTCCAGGGCAAGTTCTGCCTCCAGTTTGTTGATGATGGCAGTGAGGCTCATGGCGGTCTTGTCGATGTTGTAGACAACGCCCCTTCGGATAGCCGACGAAGCATCCTCACGGGCATATGCATAAATCTGTATGCTGCCGTCCACGTTCTTTTTACCTGCTATACCGGTTATCTTCGTCGATCCGATCTCAATCGCTACTATAAAATCCGTTGCTGTCATATCGTTTTGTTAATCTCTTTTTGTGCAAATAATTTGGTTGCTAAACTCCAGGTTCACCCTCGAGTACTTGTTCCATCCCACCTTGTTGAGACCCTCTTTGTAGAAGGTCTTCAGGCGGTCGAGCTTCTGCTCCAGCTCCACTGGCTTGCCGAAGAAGACGATGTGGTCGCCCACCAAGGGTACCAGCTCCAGCTCCCGTTCGCGGGTGACGTTGATCTGCTGAATGCCAGCCTTCCAGAATTCGTCGTTCATCAGCAGCATGCCCAGCTGATAGAGTTCCTTGCAGGCCATCTTGCGGTCCACGTATCCAGTAACGACGGGCAGATAGGCGGAGCAATCTCCTTTGGGCATCACCTGTCCGTGGCTGTCCACGTAATAGTTCTCGCCGTTGCTGGCGAGGATATGCAGGATGGGCAGACGCTGCACGATGTCGATGTAGATGCGGCCGTTCACGCTCTTGTAGCATTCGGCTCGTTCGATGCGTGAGTCCTTCTGCAGGCATGCCTCTATCTCGCGGCTCACGATGTCGTCCATCGATTTCCCCTTGGGATAGAGATGGCCGTGTTTCAGCAGAGAGTCCACGTCGGCGGCGGTGATGAACACCTGTTGTGCGCTGTCTTCGATAATGCTCTTTACGTCGCGGCACACCTTACCCACGGGTTTAGCGTTGAGCACGGTGAAGGCTACGGCCAGATAGCCGCAGACCACCAACAGCGAGAGTATGAGCAATATCTTACGTATCATTTAGTTTCTTTTGTTCAGTATCTTTATAAACTCCGGCAAATCGCGGTCCAGGTCGCCCGCGCCCAGCAGTGCCAACACCTCGATGGGCTCGGTTCTCAGCAAGGCCGGCAGGTCCCTCTTCACGCACAGCACCCGCTCCACGCCCGGTTTTAGGTTGTCGTAGATGAGTTGGCTGGTAACACCCGGTATAGGCTCTTCGCGCGCAGGATAGATTTCGGTGAGTATCACCTTGTCGAAGAGCGACAGGTTCTCGGCGAAGTCCATATAGAAGTCGCGCGTGCGAGTATAGAGGTGCGGCTGGAAGAGTGCCGTGATCTTCTTGTCCTTGTAAATCTCGCGCAGCGACAGGGCGGATTGCTTGATTTCGTTGGGGTGGTGGGCATAGTCGGTGAGGAACACCAGCTTGTCGTTCTTTATCTGGAAGTCGAATCGGCGCTCCACGCCACGGAAGCTAGCCATGCCTTGGCGTATCTCCTCGTCGGTAGCCCCGTTGAGCTGTGCCAACGCCATGGCGGCAATGCCGTTCTCGATGTTGATGCTCACGGGTACGCCCAGTTGCACGTTGCGAATCACTCCTTTGGGCGATGCGAAGTCGAAGACTATCTCGCCGTTGCCGATGCGGATGTTCTCCGCATGGAAGTCGCCGTGCTGGCGGCCGTAGGTGTAGATGGTCACTCCCTGTTGCACGGCGGGCTTCATCTCCAGTCCCTCGTGGATGATGAGGCATCCGCATGGTTGGATGAGCGACGAGAACTTGGCGAAGCTCTCCAGGTAGGCTTCCTTGGTGCCATACACATCCAAGTGGTCGGGGTCGGTGGCGGTGATGACTGCCATGTAGGGGGTGAGCCAGTGGAACGAGCGGTCGAACTCGTCGGCCTCAATCACCACCAGGTCGCTCTTGTCGGAGAGCAACAGGTTGCTGCCGTAGTTCTTCGATATGCCTCCCAGGAAGGCGTTGCAGTCCACGTGCGACTGGTGGAGCAGGTGCGCCGCCATGGTGCTGGTGGTCGTCTTGCCGTGTGTGCCTGCTACGCAGAGTCCACGCTCCGTGCGGGTGATGGTGCCCAGCACCTGTGCCCGCTTCTGTATGGTAAATCCCTCTTGCAGGAAGTACTGATATTCCTTGTGGTCCGACGGGATGGCCGGGGTGTAGACAACCAGCGTATGCTCCTTGTCCTTGCAAGCCTCGGGAATCTCCTCCACGCACTCCTCGTAGTGCAACTGTGCGCCTTCGCTCTCCAACCTCTTCGTCAGTTCGCTCGACACACGGTCGTAGCCGGCCACCACCTTCCCTTTCGAGAGGAAGTAGCGTACCAGTGCACTCATGCCGATGCCGCCGGCACCGATGAAGTAGACCGATGTGATGGTATTAATGTTCATTGTTCTGTTTATAGGCTTCCGCCAGTTTTATTACCTCGTCGGCTATCACGTCCGCCGAGTTATGAAATGCCATTTTCGATATGTTCTCACTCAGCTCCTTCAACCGCTCGTCGTTCTTCACGGTCTCTATGGCTATCTTCACCAGCTTGTCCACTGCCTCCGCATCCTTCACGTAGATGGCGGCGTCGTTGTTCACCAGTGCCAGGGCATTCTTGGTCTGATGGTCCTCGGCCACGTTGGGCGACGGCACCAGGATGACCGGCTTGCCCAGCAGGCAGAACTCCGAGATGGAACCTGCGCCTGCACGCGAGATGATGAGGTCGGCGCACTTGTAGGCATAGTCCATGTTGGCGATGAAGTCGGTGATGAAGATGGAGGGGAAGCCGCCCTTGTCGTGCACCTTCCGCTCGTAGGTCTCGTAGTAGTACTTGCCGGTCTGCCAGATGAACTGCACGCCCGAGGCTGCGATGTTGCTGATCTGGGTGAGGACGCTGTCGTTCAGTGTGCGCGCTCCCAGGCTGCCGCCCGTCACCAACACGGTCTTGCGTGCAGGGTTCAGCCCGAACGATTTGGCGGCCTCTTCGCGTGTCACGGTCGATTCCGTCAGTCCTTGGCGTACGGGATTACCGGTGAGGATAATCTTCGCCGGGTCGAAGAAACGTTCCATGCCTGCGTAGGCCACGCATATCTTGGATGCCCGCTTGGCCAACAGCTTGTTGGTGACACCGGCAAACGAGTTTTGTTCCTGTATCAGGGTGGGTATTCCCTTGCGGCCTGCCACGTTCAGTGTCGGTCCGCTGGCATATCCGCCCACACCCACAGCCACCTGGGGCTTGAAGTCTTTGATGATGCGGCGTGCCAGGTACTGACTCTTCATCAGCTTGCACACCACCTTTATGTTCCGCAGCAAGTGCTGGCGGTCAAATCCACATACCGGCAATCCCTTTATCTCGTAACCTGCCGCAGGCACACGTTGCATCTCCATTCTGCCTTCAGCACCCACAAACAGGATTTGGGCATCGGGCCTCTTGGCCTTGATGGCGTTGGCAATGGATATGGCGGGGAAGATGTGTCCACCTGTACCCCCACCGCTTATGATGATTCTAAGTTCGTTACTCATTCTTTCAGTTTTTTGTCAGCAAAATTAAACAATATTATTGTTACTCTCCTCTCTCTTCCATATTTTCTTTTTCGTGGACTTCCTCCGGCTCACCATTTGCGGCCTCTGCCACCAGTGCTTCACGGGCTGCCCGTTTCTCTTCCTGCTCCTTTATGCAGCGGCTCACACTCAGTATGATGCCTATGTAGATGCAGTTGATGAGTGTGGACGTACCACCCTTGCTGATGAAGGGAAGCGGTTGTCCGGTCACGGGACATATACCCACTGCCACCGCCATGTTGAGCATGGCTTGGGTCACGATTATCAGCGCTACGCCGATGATGAGTAGCCTTGGAAAGTCGCTGTTGCACTTTCGGGCTATGCGTAGCACACGTATGAGCAGCACCATATAGAGAAAGACGACGAACACTCCGCCTATCAGTCCCAGCTCCTCGATGATGATGGCGTAGATGAAGTCCGAGAAGGCCTGCGACAGGAAGTCGCGCTCCACCGAGTTGCCCGGCATCTTGCCGATGATGTGACTGCTGGCGATGGCGATGTTGGCATGGGCCACCTGTGCGTTCTTGTCAATGTCATATTCCTCGGGCGTGATGTATTTCTTGTTCTCGCTGTGGTTGAGGATGCGGCTCTGCATGGTCGGCAGACGGCCCGATATGCTTGTCAGCATATTGGCGGGAGCGGACAGAAACACGATGACCAGCGCCAGCGTGATGCCTATCGGCTTGAACAGCTGTTTCATCGGCACGCGGCCGATGAACATCATCAGCATCACCACTGAGAGTAGCAACAGGGCCGTGGAGCCGTTCTCGCGGAAGATGAGGAAGCAGACGGGCAGACTGAGGTAGAGGATGTATCTCATCGCTTTGCGGTTGGCACTTTGCTCCTCCTGCATCTCCGAGAGGCAGAGCGCCGTGCCTATCACCACACCCATCTTAGCTAACTCTGACGGTTGGAATGCAAAGCCGAAGATTTCTATCCAACGGGCCGCTCCGTTCACCACCACTCCCTTGATGGTCAGATAGGCCAGGAGTATGAGTGAGATGGGTATCAGCAGGATGGGCGCTAGACGGAAAATCTGGTAAGGAATCCACGATATGACCCATAAAATGAATGTGCCAATAACCAGAAACGCGATATGCTGCGAGATAGGTGCCCAGTGGTCACCCGTCTTGTAGGTCAGGGTGCTGGCCGCGCTGAACACCTCTATGATGGAGATGATGCAGAGGCACATGTACACAACCCATATCACCTTGTCGCCCTTGAACACTCGCCTTAAGAAATCCATACGTCTGTATCCTCCCTATTTCTGTTTCTCTGGGTTATAACGCATTGACGCAATCCTTGAACTGGTGGCCACGGTCTTCGTAGCTCTTGAACAGGTCGAAGCTGGCGCAGCAGGGACTCAGCAGCACCGTCTGGCCTTCCTTGGCCATCCGTCGGCAAGCCTCCACAGCATCTTTCATGCTCTGCACGTCGGCCACGGGCAGTCCCATGGGGTCGAAGAAGCCGTGCAGCTTCTCGTTGTGCAGGCCCAGGTATACCAGTCCCACGCACTTCTCCTTCACCAGGTCGGCTATCTCGGTGTAGTCGTTGCCCTTGTCTTTACCGCCTAGAATCAGCACCGTGGGCTTCTTCATGCTCTGTAGCGCATACCAGCAGGAGTTCACGTTGGTGGCCTTGGAGTCGTTGATGTACTCCACACCGTCCACGGTCTTCACCTTCTCCAGTCGGTGTTCCACTCCTTCGAAGTCGCTCAGCGCCTCGCGGATGTACTGTTTGCTGATGCCGGCAATGTTGGCCGAGATGCCTGCCGCCAGCGAGTTGTAGAGGTTGTGGGTGCCGGTGAGCGCCAAATCCTCCTGCTCCATGTTGAAGGCTGTGGGGCGGGTGATGACCACCTGATGGTCCTCGGTGTAGCCCACTACGCCATCTTCCTTCAGTGCGGAGAAGGGGTAGAGCTGTGCCTTCAGCCCATACTTCTTCAACTCCCGCTGTATGATGGGGTCGTCGTTCCAGAAGACGAAGGCGTCGTCGGGTGTCTGGTTCTGTATGATGCGGAACTTCGCGTCCACGTAGTTCTGCATGTTGTGGTCGTAGCGGTCCAGATGGTCGGGCGTGATGTTCATCAGCACGGCTATGTTGGCGCGGAACTTATACATGTTGTCCAGCTGGAAGCTGCTCAGCTCGATGACGTAGTAGTCGTAGTCCTTCTCCGCCACCTGCAGGGCCAGGCTCTGTCCGATGTTGCCTGCCAGTCCCACGTTCATGCCCGCACTCTTGAAGATGTGGTAGATGAGCGATGTGGTGGTGGTCTTTCCGTTGCTGCCGGTGATGCATATCATCTTGGCGTGGGTGTAGCGTCCGGCGAACTCAATCTCGGAGATGACGGGGATATTGCGCTCCTTTATCTTCTGCATAATGGGTGCGTTGTTGGGTATGCCCGGACTCTTTATCACCTCGTCGGCATTGAGTATCAGCGGTTCGGTGTGATGTCCCTCCTCCCAAGCGATGTGGTGGCTGTCGAGCAACTCCTTGTAGGGCTCCTTGATGACCGACATGTCCGACACGAACACATCGAAGCCTTTCTGCTGAGCCAGCACGGCTGCTCCGCTTCCGCTCTCTTGAGCTCCTAATACAACAATTCTTTTACTCATGAGTTATCTGATTTTTAATGTGATTATCGTTATTGCCGCCAGCAGGATGGTTACTATCCAGAAGCGGACCGTTATCTTAGATTCGTGATAGACGCTGTTGGGCTTTGTTATCACGTAGCTGCAGCTGGGGTCGAGTTGCGACAGGGTGGTGCGGAAGTGGTCGTGGATAGGTGTCCGCTTGAACAACCGTTGTTTCACTCCTTTCTTCTTGCCCCGCTTGTAGTAGTTCACCTGCAGGATGACCGACAGGTTCTCCACCAGGAACACTCCACACAGGATGGGGATGAGCAGTTCCTTATGTATGATGATGGCAAATACGGCGATGATGCCTCCGATGGTGAGGCTTCCCGTGTCGCCCATGAAAATCTGTGCCGGATAGGCGTTGTACCAGAGGAATCCGATGAGCGCACCGATGAAGGCGCAGATGAAGATCACCAGCTCTTCGCTACCGGGTATGTACATGATGTTCAGGTAGCCGGCATATTGTATGTGGCTCGACACGTAGGCCAGTATGCCTAGCGTCACGCCTATGATGGCGGAGTTGCCTGCCGCCATGCCGTCCATGCCGTCGTTCAGGTTGGCACCGTTGGACACGGCGGTCACCACGAATATCGTCACGATGACGAAGATGATCCATCCGGCCGTCTCGGCATGGTCGCCCATGAAGCCAACGAGGTCGGCATAGTCGAAGTTGTTGTTCTTCAGGAAGGGGATGGTGGTCTGTGTGGACTTCTCCGCCTTGCTCTTGTGCACCACCTCCACGGTGTCGGCGTTGCGGCTGATGCTCACGTTCTCGCGAATCACCACGTCGGGGCTTAGGTAGAGTGTCAGTCCTACGATGAGGCCAAGGCCTACCTGGCCTATAATCTTGAACTTGCCATGCAGGCCCTCTTTGTCCTTCTTGAACACTTTGATGTAGTCGTCCAGGAATCCCAGTGTGCCTAGCCACATGGTGGTTATCAGCATCAGCAGCATGTAGATGTTGGTCAGATTGCCGAGCAACAGGCAGGGGATGACGATGGCGAAGATGATGATGACACCTCCCATCGTGGGCACTCCTACCTTATTTATATTAAAGGGGTCGATGCTCGCGTCGCGTTGCGTCTCCGATATCTGTTTCCGCTTCAGCAGTTTGATGAAGTACTCTCCGAAGATGGAGGATATCAGCAGCGACAGGATGACGGCCATCAGCGACCGGAACGACACGTAACCGAACATGCCTGCCCCGGGGACATCAAACTTCTGCAAGTAATCGAATAAGTGATATAGCATTCTTCTTTACTGTTTATTGTTCTACCTCTTTTGTTGTATACTTCTCACGTCCTCCTTCGTTGGTCATCCCTGTGCGAATATCTCACGCACCACCTCCTTGTCGTCGAAATGGTGTTTCACACCCTTCACCTCTTGGTAGTTCTCGTGTCCCTTACCGGCTATCAGTATCACGTCGCCCGGCTGGGCCAGGGCGCATGCCGTGCGGATGGCCTCGCGGCGGTCCACGATGGTGAGCACCTTACGCTTGTCTTCAGCCGTCAGTCCGGCCAGCATGTCGTTGATGATGTCCTGCGGCTCTTCGAACCGTGGATTGTCCGAGGTGATGATAACGCGGTCGCTCCGTTTCACCGACTCCTGTGCCATGATGGGGCGTTTGCCTTTGTCGCGGTTACCGCCGGCACCCACCACGGTAATCACCTGCACCTTCTGTTTCCCCTCGAGCACTTCGTGGATGGCGTTGAGGACATTCACCAATGCGTCGGGGGTGTGGGCATAGTCCACTATGGCGGTGTAGCCGCTGGGCGAGCGCAGGGTGTCGAACCGTCCGGCTACGGGGTGCAGTGTGCTCAGCTGTATCAGCACCTCTTCCTCGCTCTTGCCCAGCAGACGGGCCGCGCCGTAGACGGCCAGCAGGTTGGAGGCGTTGAAGCGTCCCACAAACTGTACGAACAGTTCCTTACCGTTGATTTCCAGCTGCATGCCCTCGAAGTGGTCCTCGATGATCTTCCCCTTGAAGTCGCACAGGTTGCGTACGGAGTATGTGTAGGTCTTGGCTTTAGTGTTCTGCACCATCACCATGCCGTTCTTGTCGTCGAGGTTGGTCAGCGCGAAGGCGTCGGCGGGCAGTCCGTCGAAGAAGGCCTTCTTTGCCCGCAGGTAGTTCTCCACGGTCTTGTGATAGTCCAGGTGGTCGCGCGTCAGGTTGGTGAAGATGCCTCCTGCGAAGGTCAGTCCACCGATGCGTTTCTGTGCCACGGCGTGCGAGCTCACCTCCATGAAGGCATACTCACAGCCTCGGTCGGCCATTTGTCCCAGCAGGCGGTTCAGCGTGATGGGGTCCGGTGTGGTGTGGTCGGTGGGTATGGCCTCTTCGTCCACATAGTTGCAGACCGTCGACACCAGTCCTGCCTTGTGGCCCAGCTGGCGGAACATCGTATATAATAAGGTAGCGATGGTGGTCTTGCCGTTGGTGCCGGTCACTCCCACCAACTTCAGTTTCGACGTGGGGTTGCCATAGAATGTGGTAGCCACTTCGCCGATGACTGCTTCCGTGTCGGCTGTCACCACGTAGGTGATGCCCTCCGTCAGACTCTCTGGCAACGTCTCGCACAGGATGGACTTAGCACCTTTCTCTATCGCCTTGGCTATGTAGGCGTGGCCGTCCGTCTGTGTGCCTCTGATGGCCACGAACAGGTTGCCCTCTTCCACCAGCCGCGAGTCGGTCTGTATGCCTGTTACCTCTACCGAAGCCTCACCTTTCAGCTCCTTGGTGTTTACCTTTGTAATAAGATCCGCTAATTTCATCTTACCTATTATATATATAATGTTAGTTACTTCTCAATGTTAGTCTCACCGTGGTGCCCTTTCGCAGCGGCATGCCGGCTTGGGGCGATTGTGCCTTCACTTCACCGACACCATCTATCACCACCTTCAGTCCGCACTGCTCCAACCGGTAGGTGGCGTCCTTCGCTCCCATGCCGACGACGCTTGGTACCAGCCCCTTCGTCGTGCGGCTAGGGTAGAGGCGCACGTTGCGCGCGTCCGCTTGGGCGCGTCCCCACACGGGACCTTTCTGCGACTCCATGTCCACGTCGCAACGCACCGGTATGTCTAGTTGGCTCAGCATGTGCTGCGTCGCCACGATGTCGCCGCTCTTCACCTCGGGGATGAACACGCTGTTGGAGTCGGCCGCGTTGGTCAGGTCGGCGGTCAGGTTCTTGGCGTACACACGCTCGGCTATCCGCTTGAACACGCTGCCGGCTTGCAGACCGCCCGAGGCTGGAAGCCCGGTCTTCTGTATGGCCACGATGCAGCTGTACTTCGGGTTTTCCGACGGAAAGTAGCCGCAGAAACTTACCAAGTACTTCGCTCCCGTCTGGTAATGGCCGCCCGTAGCCACTTGTGCCGTACCTGTCTTGCCCGACACGTGGAACTGCGTGGACCCGGCAGCCTTGCCAAGTCCTCGGCTCACCACTTCCTCCAGTATGCATTGTATCTTTTTCAGTGTCTTGTCCGAGCATATCTTCTCGTTGAGCACTTCCACCGGATATTCCTTCACCACCTCACCGTTGTGTATGGCCGAGGTCACAAACCGGGGCTTCACCATCACACCGTTGTTGGCGATGGCGTTGTAGAAGGTCAGTGTGTTGATGGGTGGTATCTGCGACTCATAACCTATCGACAACCAAGCCAGCGACGTCTTCGACCATCCCTTCTTCCCCGGCTGGCGGATGTAGGGTGTGCCCGCGCCGCCTATCTGCAGGTCGAGCTTCGTAGGCAGGCCTGTGCGGTAGATGCCGTCGACAAACTTCTGCGGGTTGTTGTGGTAGTGCTCCTCGATGACGCGCGACACGCCGATGTTCGACGATACCATCAGCACCTGTGGTATGGTGAGACGGCCATATCCGCCGCGGTGCCAGTTGTGGTCCTTCATGACGCGGTTGTAGAACTGGTGCATGCCGTTGCCTGTGTCCACCACGTCGGTGGTGTCTATCACCCCGTCCTCCAGGGCTACCATGATGGACGCCGTCTTGAACACCGAGCCCGGTTCCATCATGTCCGATATGGCGTTGCTGTTCACCTCGCGGAACTGTCCGTCGGAGCATTTCGTCATGTTCACGATAGCCTTCACGTCGCCCGTAGCCACCTCCATCAGCACGGCCACGCCCACGGTGGCGGTGCCCAGGTTGATCAGTTGCTCCACGAGGGCTGTCTCCGCTATATCCTGCATGTCCACGTCGATGGTGCTCACGATGTCGCATCCGTCAACGGGCGGTATGTCCTCTATGCTCAAGTAGGTGTTCATCACCTTCTGGCGGTGCGTGATGCCCGGCTTCCCTCGAAGCAGGGAGTCGAACGACAGCTCCAGTCCGTAGCGTGCCGAGTCCTTGGAGGCGTAGACGTCGCCCAGTGTGTAGCGTGCCAGCGAGCCGAACGGTTTCTTCCGCTGGTTGTAGGGCAGCCCGTGGAATCCGCCTTTGTACTTGTTGAGGCAGAAGACGGGCAGTTTCTTCACTTCCTTATATTGTATGTAGGAGATGCGTCGTGGGTAGAGCAGGTAGTTGCGGCTCTGTTTCTTACGGCCCTTCTTGATGTGTGCCTTGAACTCCGCCACACTCATGTCCGGGAAGATGCGGTGCATGCCTCGGCAGATGGAGTCGAGGTTGGCGTTCAGCGTGGAGTCTTTCCAGTGCTGCTCCTTTTCGCGCTGTGTCTTCTCCTTCTCCGTCTCGTTCTGCTTCTTCGTCACCATGAAGTCCATGAAGATCTTGTACTCCGGCAGGCTGCTGGCCATCAGTTGCCCGTCGGCGGACAGGATGTTGCCACGGGTGGACTTCACCTCCACGCTGTCGCGGACGAAACGGTCCGACACGCGCTTCCAGTAGTCCCGCTCACCGAACATGATGAAGCCGGCCTTGATGACGATGCATAGGCTGAAAAGTCCTATGGCGATGATCACCAGCAGATAGCGGTACAATATGGTGTTATCTTTTGTCATGCTCTTTCTTTATCAGGTAGGGTGGGGTGGTGGCCGTCTGCAGGGCACTGGTCCCCCGGGACACATATTCCTCGATGTGCGACTGGCGGCTCTTCTCGGTCAGTTCCGACGAGCGCGTCAGTGCGTCGTATTTTATATCCGTCAGCTCTTTGCGCAGACGGTCTATCTCTATCATCTCCTGCTGGTACGAGTAGCGGTTGCTGATGTACAGAATGGCCAGGAATACCAACAGTACGAGCAGCTTTACCTGGCGGCGGAAGAAGTTGCTTGTCAGAAACTCGCCTCCGATAATCTTGTTGAAGGTGGTATCCCTGCCCGGGCTCTTCTTGTCTTTCCCTTTGGCGTCGTCTCCATTGGTGGGGCCGTTCCCGTTGGTGCCGTTGTCGGCCGACTTGCCTTTGCTTCCCGGTTTACGGGCGGGTAGTTCGGGGTCGTCACCGTTCGCAGGCTCGTCGTCGGTCGACGCCGAGCTGTCCGGCTCCGCGGGTCCCTGCAACAAGTCTTCGTTCTCCCACTTGTTGAGCTGTTCCCATATTTCTCTTTCTGTCTCGTCCATATCCCGTAGTCTATTTCTTTTCTGCTATGCGTAACTTGGCACTGCGCGACCGTGGGTTGCGTGCTATCTCCTCCTCGCTGGGCACCGTCACCTTGTTGTTGACCTGTGCCAGGGGCGCATGCACGTTACCGAAGAAGTCGCTCTCCGCCTTGCCCTCGGCGTTGCCGGTCTTCATGAAGTTCTTCACGATGCGGTCCTCCAGCGAGTGGTAGGTGATGACCACCAGTCGACCACCCGGTCTGAGCACCTTCACGGCCGCTGCCAGCATCTCTTTCAGCGCCTCCATCTCCTGGTTCACCTCTATGCGCAATGCCTGGAACACCTTGGCGTACTCCTTCTTCTCACGCTCGGCACCGAACAGGGGTTTGATGATCGCCAGAAACTCTTCCGTTGTCTCTATCGGCTTCTGGGCCCTTGCCTTCACGATGGCCGAGGCCAACTTGCGGCCGTTCTTCAGCTCGCCGTAGAGGTAAAACAGTGTGGCTAGTGCCTCTTCGTCGTAGTTGTTCACCACATCGGCCGCCGTCACGCTGGCCCGCTTGTTCATGCGCATGTCCAGCTTGCCGTCGAAGCGGAACGAGAATCCTCGCTCCGTGTCGTCGAAGTGGTGCGACGATACGCCCAGGTCCGCCAGTATGGCGTCCACCTGCTCCACTCCATAGTAGCGCATGAAGTTGCGCAGGTAGCGGAAGTTACTCCGTACGAAGGTGAACCGCGGGTCGTCCACGATGTTGCGTTCCGCGTCCTCGTCCTGGTCGAAGCTATAGAGGTGGCCTCCTTCGCCCAGCTCTTTCAGGATGCGTTTCGAGTGTCCGCCTCCGCCAAAGGTGACGTCCACGTAGGTCCCGTCGGGCCGGATGTTCATCCCTTGGATGCTCTCTTCCAGCAATACCGGTATGTGATAAACAGTCTCTTCCATTTCACTTAGTCTTTATCCTCGGCAGGCACTTGGCCCATGATGGCTTCCAGCTCGCTGCTGAACTGGGCGGCATCCATGAAGGGCTGTTCCGTATCCTCCTGGGTCCACACCTCGATGGTGTTGTCCATGCCGATGAATCGGAGCCCTTGGCGCAAGCCGATGGCTTTCTGAAAACGTTTGGGTATGAGCAACCGTCCGTTGTTGTCCAGCGTGATGATCTCCACGTCGGAAACGAACTGGCGGAACAGCATCTGGTGCGACGCGTTCCAGTGGTTGAGCCGGCCGCGCAGCTCGTCCAGTTGACGGTTCCACACATGCTCGGGGTAGAGCACGAGGCAGTTTTGGAACACATCCTTGCGCATGATGAGCCTTTCCTCCTCCTTCGCCTGCAGTTCCTTTCGGAATGTGGCGGGGAAGAAAGCCCTTCCTTTCGCGTCCATCTTTGCCTCTATGTTCCCTAAAAATCGCATGTTTTTGTTTACTCCATATTCAAGCCCCAAAATTACACATTTCTCCCCACAATTCTCCACTATTTTCTCCCTAAAATGAAAACATTAACATTATTAATATCAGGGCGTCTTTGCAAGTGTTTGATACAGAGCGGTTTGTCATATTAGCCAAAAGGTGGGGGATTACAGACGTTGTTCGTCGTCCATTTCGTACCGATGTGGCGACTCATCTGGCTAGAAGAGTCCGTTCTGGCTACTCCGCGCGACTCTCTTGTCTTGCGCATCAAGTTTACCATGCCAACCCGCGAAAGGCTCCTTGCGATCACTCGCGATAATCCTTCAATTGAAACGGACTCTCTGTTCAGAGTCTTTGAACGTGTGTTTAAAGACTCTGAACACATGTTCAAAGACATTAAACGTGTGTTCAAAGACTTTGAACAGAGATATTGACTGCCTTCGATGGTAAATTCGGTATACCTCGATGATGAATTCGTTATACCTCGTTCGTGAATCGGTGCAGTCTCTATGACTGTGGTGATAAGTGGCAAATCAAAATATCTGCGGAAGGAAATTTGCATCTTCCGATAGAACACATTATTTTTGTCACATCAAAACTGGAGGAACAGAAGATGGAGGGAGAACTGGTATTACGGTTGCTTTTGGCAGGAGTTCTGGGCGCGCTCATTGGCCTGGAACGTGAATACCGTGCCAAGGAGGCAGGCTATCGTACTCATTTCCTAGTCTCATTGGGCAGTGCGCTCATCATGATTGTTTCACAATACGGCTTCCTCGACCTCTACAAGGCAGAGGGCGTACACTACGACTCGGCCCGCTTGGCGGCGCAGGTCGTCACGGGTATCGGCTTCATCGGCGCTGGCACCATCATCCTACAGAAGCAGGTGGTGCGCGGACTCACCACTGCTGCCGGCGTGTGGGCCACGTCGGGCATCGGCCTTGCCATTGGCGCGGGCATGTATGTCCTGGGCATCTCATCGGCCATCCTCACCTTGGTAGGCTTGGAGGTGTTGGGTGTCATCTTCAAGAGCGTGGGCATGAAGAGTCTGCTGATAGAGTTCTCCACCACCAACAAACAGGTGCTCAACGAGGTGCGCAACTGTCTCGACTCCAAGGACTTCATCGTGTCGTCCTATCAGATGGAGCAGAGCAGCCACGAGCACGTCATCACCTATCAGGTGAGCATGGTGGTGAAGGTGCGCAAGAACAGCGACCGCGACCTGCTAGCGCAACTGCGTGCCTTCCAGGACGACATGGTGATTTATCGTATTGAGTAGTTTATGGCGGGTGACACAGACATTGAGATACTTCGTCGGCTGCGGTCCGGTGACGAGTCGGCGCTGAAGCAGCTGTTCGACCGCTACTATATGCCGCTCTGCATCCATTCCATGCAGCTGACCGATTCGTTGGACGTTTCCGAGGATTTGGTGCAGGATTTGTTCGTCTCCTTTTGGGAGAAGAAGATTTACCTGACCATAGAAATAAATTTACGCACCTACCTGTTCAATGCCGTGCGCAATCTCTCCATAAACTACATGCGTAAGGAGCGCCCCTATGCCCTCTGTGAGTTGGAGGAGTCCCTCCACTTAATCGATGAAGAGGCTGAGTTTACCGAACTGGAGTTGCGCGAACGCCATCGCCGCCTCCACGAAGCCTTGAAGGAACTCTCCCCGCAAGAGTACCGTGTGCTGCATGCCGTAGTGTTTGAGAATAAAAAGTACAAAGAGGCAGCTGAGGAGCTCGGCCTCTCCGTCAACACCGTGAAGACCTACCTGGCCCGTGCCTTCCGTCTGCTTCGCTCCAAAACCCTTCTCACCGTGCTGGCTCACTCGCTGACGGTGTAAAAACTTAAGTATTGTTGTCACCCATTTACGGATCTTTTGCGTCATAAGAGTAAAGGTCTGAAAGATGGAAGACGAACGGATACTCTTATTATTGCGTAAGTATAGGACAAATGAACTGACGGCTAGCGAGTTCGCGGAGCTGAAGGCTTGGGTGGACGAGTGCGCGGAGCACCGGCTCTTCGTGGAGAACTTCATGAAGATGTATAAACTCGAGGAGCAGGAGAATGCCCTCCATCGCATCGATTCGCAGCGGGCTTGGAACAAACTGCAAGGTCGGCTCCACCCACGGCGCTCATACTGGATACGCTATGCCGCCGCCGCGGCCTGCCTGGTAGGAGCAATCTTCCTGACTACATATTATATAATAAAGGATGATGCGACGGAGCAACAACCTGCGCAGACGGCAGATTTGTTGCAGAACCACGGTCAGCGAAAGGCCACACTGAAGCTCACCAATGGCGAGACCATCGAGGTGGCCGACAGTGCCATGACCGTCGACCAGGAACTGCTTGCGGCAGCGGAGAATCTCGCCGACGCATCCTCTTCCCACGACTATGCCGAGAAACTGAACGAGGTGAGCGTGCCCCGTGGCGGCGAATTCTCGCTGACGTTGCCCGACGGTACCAAGGTGTGGATCAACTCCGAGTCCGTACTGCGGTTCCCTACTACCTTCTCCGACACACGTAAAGTCTCGCTGCAGGGCGAGGCCTACTTCGATGTGGCCAAGACGGGCACACCGTTCGAGGTGACCACATCCACAATGACCATCCGTGTGCTGGGCACACAGTTCAACGTCTCTGCCTACCGAGCCGAGTCGGCACTGACCACCTTGGTGCAAGGCAGCGTGGAGGTGGAGAACGCCAACGGAAAGGCTCGCCTCACTCCGGGACAACAGGCCGTCATACATTCCGACGAATCCGCGATAGAAGTACGCACCGTCAACGTGAGCATGTACACGGCTTGGGTGACGGGCGTGTTCGACTTCAACGACACACCACTGGAGGACATCACGCAACAGCTGGCACGCTGGTACGATGTGGAGGTGGACTACGCGCAACCCGCCTTGCGGCAGATACGCTTCTCGGGCACCATCCTGCGTAAGGAGTCCCTCGGCTATGCCCTGGAGCTCATCCAGAAAGTGTCTGACGTGAAGTTTGTCGTGGACGACAGACGCGTGAAGGTGGAGATGAAATAAGAATGATTCATGCTCCCCGTGACTGGGAGCTATTGTTTAATTATATATACTATTAAGTGTTATGAAAAGACAACGAGAGAGACGTCTTTCTTGGGCCAGCAGCCCAACGACTAGGAGTCTGATATTCCTAGTAATGCTCTTCTTTATCTCAGCCGCTCAGGCTGTCGCCTTGAACTTGGACGGAGGCAAGCATGTCTCCATCCAGAAGAATGGCATCAGCGTGAAGGAGGCTTTGGAACAAGTGAAAGAGCAAAGTGGTATCTATTTGTTATACCAAGAGAACATAATAGACAAGAGCGTGCGCTTGGATCTGAATCTGAAGAACGCTTCGTTCCGTGAGGCCATGGACGTCATCTGTCCGGCTGCGGGACTGAGCTACGAGGTGTCCAACGACCACGTGCTCATCACACAGGCCAAGCAGCCCGCTGCCGCACAGCCAGCACCGAAGCCCCAGCTCACAATCACCGGTACGGTGGTCGACGAGAACGGCAACCCCTTGCCCGGAGCCAGTGTGCGGGTGAACGGAACCACCCTCGGTACGGTGGCCGATGTCAACGGTAACTTCACCCTGAAGGTGCCCGACACCGCTACCAGTCTCCAAGTGTCGTTCGTCGGCATGACGACCCAGACCGTGAAGATCGGTAAGGGCAAGACCTCGGTGAAGGTCATTCTTTCGGAGAACAAGACCCAGATGGACGAACTGATCGTCACCGGTTATCAGACCATCTCGAAGGAGCGTGCTACGGGAGCCTACTCCATCATCAAGTCCGACGAGTTGGCTACGAAGCCGACATCCAACATCTCTACCGCACTCAACGGATTGGTGCCGGGCTTGGCCGTGCAGAGCTCACCCGTGGAAGGAACCACCCGCTTCGTCATCCGTGGTAAGGGAACCCTGCAGAGCTCGCAGACCGACGTGGACCCGCTGATTGTGGTCGACGGATTCGCCATTAGCTCCTACTCATCGGAGAACGACCCCTTCGCCACCATCAACCCCAACGATGTGGAGAGCATCACGGTGCTGAAGGATGCCGCCGCCACCTCCATCTACGGTGCGCGTGCCGCTAATGGTGTCATCGTCATCACTACCAAGAAGGGTAAAGAGGGCAACAAGCTGGAGATCTCCGCCGACGCCTACTGGTCCATCAGCAACCGCATGGACCTGGACAACCTCTTCAATATGGCCTCTGCCGAGAACCAGTTCCGCTTCGTGGAGCTGATGCATGGCTACAGCCCCATCAACCTCGGCTACAGAGACCCCTATTCGTCTTCACTCTACCGCAGACAGTACATGTCCGAGCCATACCGCTTGCTCTACGAGCGCGATAACCGTAACAGCATCACGGCAGCCCAGTACCAGACGGAGAAGAGCCGTCTGTTGGCGTTGGCCAACCAAGGTGCATGGAAGAACGACTTGAACGACTACGTGCTGCAGAATTCCCTCCGCAACCAATACAATGTGTCGTTGCGTGGCAACACCGAGCGCATGAACTACGCCTTCTCCGCTTCGTACGACAAGGAGGACGGCTACTCCAAGGGCAACGACAACCAGCGCATCGTGCTCAACATGATGACCAGCACCAAGCTGACAAAGGACTTGACCTTCGACCTGTCCTTGAACTCATCCTTCGCCACCCAACACGACAACGGTGTTTCACTCACTTCCATCATGGGCTACATCAGCCCGTGGACCCGCTTGGTGGACGACGATGGCAACTATGTGCACATGCCTACCTCCAACACCATCTATGAGCCCATCCTCGAGTCAGAGTACGACGGCAAGACCCCAGCCGATTGGCACTACAATCCCGTGGAGGACCGCCAGTACACCAACGACGTGGCCAAGACCTTTAACTACCGTGTGCAGGGCGGACTCTCCTACAAAACACACTTCGGACTCAACCTGAGCGCCAAGGGACAGTATGAGCGTCGCCACTACACCACCCGCTACGAGAGCGAGACCGGTTCGTACTATGTGCGCAACTACTACAATACCTACTCTACCCTCAACTCCACCACCGGTATGTACGAGTCTTACTTCCCCACTGGCGGCATCTACACCGAGGGCGGACACGACTACGAGTCATACAACCTGCGGGCACAGGCTGACTACAACCTCAACATCGACAAGCATGCCATCGTCCTGCTGGCCGGTTCGGAAGTCCTCTCGGCTACTACCGAGGCCATTCCTACCATGACCCGCTACGGATATAACAAGACCACAAACTCTGTGCTGACACAGCCGGACTATGTGACCTATTACACCGACATCTTCGGTAACCGCTCCAAGATGCCTTACCGCGATATGGGTAGCCTCTCCACACTGGAAGACCGCTACTTCTCTGTGTACGCCAACGCCGGATATACCTACGACGAGAAATACTCGCTCACCGCAAGCTTCCGTACGGATGCATCGAACTTCCAGTCGAAGAGCCAGCGTGACAAGTTCTCGCCGTTCTGGTCAGTCGGTGGCGGATGGTTGATGTCGAAAGAGAAGTTCATGCAAGACGTCTCTTGGGTGGACATGCTGAAGCTGCGCGCTTCCATCGGTATCGCCGGTGTGGCAGCCGGCAAGAGCGGCACGTCCAATGTGACCACTGTGCAGACCCACTCGGGCAACATCATCTACACCAATAACGAGGCCTACAACACCATCTCCGCCCGTGGTAACGAGACGCTGACCTGGGAGAAGAGCCGCACCTTCAACCTCGGTGTCGACTTCTCGCTGTTCGGCAACAAACTCTCCGGAACGGTGGACTTCTACAACAAGTTCTCCTACGACGTGCTGTCGCAGGCAACCGTGCCGGTCATCCTGCAGGGTGTCACCTCCTCTAAGTTCAACAATGCCGAGGTGCTGAACCGAGGCATCGAGTTCTCCCTCAACTCCAACCTGCGCATCGTGGACGACTTGCGTTGGAACGGAACATTGAACTTCGCCTACAACCACAACGAGGTGAAGAAGTACAACCTCAACACCTCTTGGAAGGCTTTCTATCCTGAGTTCGTGGAGGGCTATCCCACCGACCTCATCACTGTGATGAACCCCGTGGGCTACACACCGGAGGGATACATCATCCTCGAAGGCAAGGACGGCACACAAGAGACTATCCTCAGCTATGCCACCTCGCACATCAACGAGCAGATTGACCGCCCCAACGGCGAGACCCTCGACTCCAACAACTGGGCCTACTATCTGGGTACCTCCACACCAAAGGCCAACATGAGCTTCACCAACCGCTTCACCTGGAGGGGCCTGACGCTCTCCATCATGCTCACCGGACGCTTCGGTTACTACACCTACAAGCAGAATGAGCTTGTGGCTGTCGACAGCTCCAACCGCTCTTACTATTCGAAGAGCCTCGACGATGCCTTCCGCGTGTACGACGAGGGCTACGCTAACCAGACCAGCTACTCGGCCTTCCCGCTCTACAACGATGACAACTACGCCACCTACACGAGCACCAAGAGCTACACCTACGCCTACACCGCCAGCAAGTTCTTCCGCAACATGTACATGAAGGGCGACCACATCCGTCTGAACGAGATCTTCCTCGGCTACGACCTGCCGAACAAACTCCTGGCCAAGCAGAACGTGTTCAAGCGCGTGAACGTCTATGCACAGGCAAGCAACCTCGGCATCATCTGGAGCGCCGACGACGAGATGGACCCCGACTATCCGACCGGAACCATCAAACCGATGCCGACCTTCACGTTTGGCTTGAAAGTGGGCTTTTAATGACAGAACGATTAAATGAATAGAATTATGAAAAAGAAATTACATATCATCGCTTCCTTGGTTGCCGCCTGCCTCACGTTTGGCGCATGCAGCGACTATCTGGACGAAACCCCGAACAAGTCGGGCAGCGCATACATCTATCACATGGACCAGTTGTATGGACTGATGGGAAGCCTCGACCTCTACACCTTCTCCGACCCCGACTACTACTTCTACAACTTCGTGGGCAGCTACATGTCGGAAGTGGAAATGCTGTCCGACGCTATGGAGTACGACCCCAAGTTCTATGCCTATGGACTGAAGGGCCTGCGCCCCAAATTGTATAGTGTATACAAGTGGGAGGGCGAAGAGTTCCTCGACGACGACGCCATGTCCACCACATGGACACCGAGCTACGAGCGCATCTTCCGCTTCAACACCGTGCTCGAGAATCTCGATAAGGTGGAGCAGACCACCGTGGCCATCCACGACCAGGTGAAGGGCGAAGCCCTGTTTGGCCGTGCCTATTACCACTTCATCTTGTTGCAGATGTATTGCCTTTGGGACGAGAACGCTCCGGGCATCGGCTACCGCACCAGTTCGCTCTCTACCGATGTGCCGGCTCGTGAGACGGTGAAGTACACGCTCGACTGCATCAATCAGGACTTGGATGATGCTGAGGCTGCCCTGACGAAGGCTGGCCGCACGGAGTTCGACGCTGACCGCAACTACCGTCCTACCGTGCCCACCGTGCAGGCTTTGCGTGCACGCATCGCCCTCTACCGTGGCGACTACACTACAGCGCTCGACAATGCCCAGAAGGCCTTGGCGGCGCATAGCGACCTGAAGACCTTCAAGGACGATCCTTATTACCGGTTGTACAATGGTTACACCTTCTACCTCCTCGACCAGGATGGCAATGTGTCCAGCACCGTTCCGTGTAAGTACTCCGCCATGTTGTGGGGCTTGGGCGCACAGGCTGTTGCCGACTACGAGGAGTTCTACCTCCCGAGCATGTCCACAGGTAGCTATGGTCAGCCCATCTCCGACTGGTACTACAACTTGTGGGATAGAGAGAACGATGCCCGCTGGATATACTTCTACAACTATAACCTCCCGATGCTGAACGCTTCGGGCATCCGCACCACGGCTGTCATCGACGGCGTTTCGCAGCGCTACTGCCTGACGTACGACGTACTGCAATGGCTGAAACCCTCGAGCTTCCACTCCTATGTGCGCTTCAGCACCAACGGTCCTGGCATCCTCTTGGGTATGACCACTGCCGAGATGTATCTGATCGAGGCCGAGTGCCTGGCCCGCAGTGGCAAGACCGACGAGGCTGCCGAGGTATTGAAGACCCTGCGCCGTACCCGCTTCATGAACGAGACCTCCGCCGACGAGATTGGCGGTTCTGTGCAGGAAGTCCTCGACGAGCGCAGCCGCGAGATGGGAACCTTCTGGCGTTTCTGCGACATCAAACGATTGAATGGAGCTGAGAACGCCGGCATCTACATCCGTCGTCAGGTGATGTCCGACCCATTGGATCCCTCTACGGCCACCGAGCTTGTCATCGCTCCGGACGACCCGCGCTGGGCCATCCCCTTCAGCTCCAACGAGGCTAAACGCATGGGCTGGGAGCAGAACCCCGGCTGGGAATAGACCCTTAACTCACTTATAAATATGTATGTCGCCATCGTTCCCACCACTCACAGTCGGTGGAAATGGTGGCGATTCCTTTTGTGTCCATTGAGGTGAATCCTCGTAGGCAAATAGTTAAAGCACCCCGTTCTATAGCAGTTATCTGTGGAACTCCACGGATATCTGCTGTAAAACGGGGCGTTTTGTGTCCGCTACCATCGTCTGGCGATAGTGACGTGGCTAAGGTGGGCTGTGGGGCGGGACGTTTTGTGCCCTCTACCACCCGAACTTGATGAGCTTGCCCCCATCGGAGGCGGCATACTTGCGGATCAGTTCCTGCAGGTGTGCGGCGCTCTCGAGCAGTCCTTGCTCGCCGCTGTAACCGTTGATGATGGCCAGCAGGTGGGTGGTGTCTAGGGAGAGTTTGGTGCGCTCGTTGTCGCTCGTGGGGGTGCCTATGCCCCCGATGGCGTCGCGATAGACGGGCATGCCTTCGATGTTGAGCGGGCCGCGACCGATGCCTTCGTAGGGTTCGTCCTTACGACCGATGCCCAGCGTGAGGGTGTCGCCCTCTATCTTGTCCGCGTCGAACCCGCCGATGGAGTAGCCGCTGGCTATCGACTCCAGGTTGATGAGGTCCACCACCGTGTCTATCTGATAGAGCTCCATCCCCTTGAGGATGCGGCGACAGAGGGCCTCGCCCGAGGGCCGGTAGCGGCTCGGGTCTTTACCGCAGCGCTTGTATGCCTCGCGTGTGGCCTCTATGGTGGCCATCTGTTTGATGGACTCGGTGGTGTACTTGGCGCGGTACTCCGTCATGAAGTGGCCTATCTCTGCCCACAACTCAGCACTGTAGGGACTATTGCTGACCGTCGCGTCCACGGCCACGCCCCGGAACAACGGACAGGCTTTGCGTATCTCGTCGGATACTGTGATATGAAATTCCATACTCTTTCTGCTTTTACGCTGCAAAGATAGACGTTCCTCGCGAATAATGAATAACAGGAAGCACGCGTACGTTCGAGGGTAGGTCATAGGAGCCCAATGGAGACTCTGCCTAGGGTTGTCATTGTGGTAATGTGTATGCGATAACGGGGCTATTTAGTCCATCGGGAGAGGCTTTAGGAAGATAAAAACGGGTGTTTCGCTGCTTTTTTTGTGCAATATAGGCAAAGAATCAAAAAACTCCACTATTTTTGCATCCAATTATCGATAAGTGCGCAATGACTGACGACCAAATCTTTCTGTTGGACGTGGAGCAGATAATCCGCTCGAAGGTGGGGGACAAGATGAAGTATGTACCCCGCTTTGTGGTGTCCTATCTCAAGAAAATACTCCATGAGGAGGAGCTGAACGAGTTTCTGAAACGAGAGAAAAGCCGCTCGGGCGTGGACTTCCTGGCGGATTGCATGGAATTCCTCGATGCGAAGCTGGAGGTGGTGGGCCAGGAGAACCTGCCCGCCGACGGCCGCTGTACCTTCGTGAGCAACCACCCGCTGGGCGGACAAGACGGCATTTCGCTGGGCTATCTGCTGGGTACACACTACGATGGGAAGATAAAGTACCTGGTCAACGACATGCTGATGAACATACACGGACTGGCACCCCTCTGTGTGCCGGTGAACAAGACGGGCGGACAAAGCCGCGGACTGTCCCATCTAGTGGATGGGGCCTTCCAGTCGGACAACCACATCATCATGTTCCCCGCCGGACTTTGCTCGCGTCGCCGTGGCGGTGTCATCCGCGACCTGGAGTGGAAGAAGACCTTCGTGCTGAAGAGCATACAGACGCAGCGCACCGTTGTCCCCATCCATTTCGAGGGACGCAACTCCGACTTCTTCTACCGCCTGGCCAACATCAGCAAGGCGCTGGGCATCAAGTTCAATATCGCCATGATATATCTGGCGGACGAGATGTTCAAGAATCGTCACAAGACATTTAAAGTAACCATAGGCAAACCCATACCCTGGCAGACCTTCGACAAGTCGAAGTCGCCGCTGCAGTGGGCGGACTATGTGAAAGAAATAGTATACAAGCTCTAGAGAAACATGATAGAAGAGATTATTGCACCGGTTAGCAGGGAGGTCCTGAAGTCGGAACTGACGGACGACAAACGCCTGCGGCTCACCAATAAGAGTCACAACGAAATTTATATAGTTACCTATCAGGACTCGCCCAACGTGGTGCGGGAGATTGGTCGTCTGAGGGAAATCGCTTTCCGTGCCGCCGGTGGCGGAACGGGCATGTCGCTCGACCTCGACGAGTACGACACGATGGAGAACCCCTACAAGCAACTCATCGTTTGGAACCCCGAGGCTGAGGAGATTATCGGTGGATACCGCTATCTGCTGGGCACCGATGTCCGCATGGACGCCGAAGGCCGCCCCATGTTGGCTACGGCCCACATGTTCAACTTCTCGAAGAAGTTCCTCGATGAGTACCTGCCCACCACTATCGAGCTGGGCCGCTCGTTTGTGACGCTCGAGTACCAGAGCACCCGCTCCGATGCCAAGAGTCTCTTTGCCCTCGACAACTTGTGGGACGGACTGGGAGCCCTCACTGTGGTGATGCCCACCGTGAAGTATTTCTTCGGCAAGATGACCATGTATCCGTCGTTCAACCGCCGTGGCCGCGACATGATACTCTACTTCCTCAATAAACACTTCGGCGACAAGGACAACCTCATCACTCCGATGAAGCCCCTCAGTATAGAGGCCGACCCCAATGAGCTGGCTCAGCTGTTCAACGAAGACTCCTTCAAGGAGGACTACAAGATACTCAACCGCGAGGTGCGAAAGCTAGGCTTCAACATCCCGCCCTTGGTGAACGCCTACATGGGTTTGTCGCCCACGATGCGCATGTTCGGTACCGCCATCAACTATGGCTTCGGCGATGTGGAGGAGACCGGCATCCTCATAGCCGTCAACGAGATATTGGAGGAGAAACGCATCCGTCACATCGAGAGCTTCGTGAAGCAGCACCCCGAGTCGCTGAAGATTACATCCGGAGCTAACAAGGTGATTTCCTGATGATTACCCCCCCCCCCATACGGGTTTAGCGTAGTCACACATACATTACTATATATGTTACGGGCCATTGCGCTGAGAGGGCGTAGTGGCCCGTACTGCATCCGTGCGCCTGCACTATAGGACATTCACCACTTCACAACGCACCAGGCGTATATGTGTTTTCGAGCAATATATCGAGCGCAGAAAAACACGTTCCACGGACCTAAGTGTCGCCTATATGTTTACATGTAAAGTAAATGGCGACGTTTATTTCTTTAACACTATTACATTATTTAATTCTTTTGTAAACAAGCAATGCAAACGGAAGGATATATGATATCTATCGGACAACTTATTCAGTCAAAACTCAGTGAGAATGGGAAAACGGTCGTTTGGCTTTCTGCCCAGATACCGTGTAGTAGGCAAAATCTGTACAAGGTCTTCAAGAAGGACTGTATAGATACGGAGATGCTCATGCGCATCTCCCAGATCTTGGAGTACGACTTCTTTCAAGTCTATTCCGCCGAATACAGGAGTCGGACGGGGGAGTCGGAGTAGCGGGCCGCAAGTAGCGGTTCCGCTTCCGCTCCCCTGTCGGGGTTCTACTGCTACGGTGCAAGGGATGGTCGGCCATGGCACGTGCACGGGAGTCCCGTGTAGTGTCGCCAATGCGTTTACATGTAAACCCTTTGATGACACGCTATCGCGCTCCTCAAACGCTTTTCTTTCTTCCTTTGCGAAACCGTTAGTCGGGACAAAATAGGAATCAATTATTTATTAACAAATTGAACTAATAAAGTATGAAGAAAATCACTTATTTAGTCGCATCCCTGTTATTGATGGGAACGACACCATTGCTTACCGGATGTGTGGACATCGACGAGCCGGCGGGTATTGAGGAGCTCCGTGGTGCGAAGGCCGAGTTGCTGACCGCCAAGGCTGCTGTAGAGAAAGCTAAAGTGGCTACCGAAGAGGCTAACGCCGCTTACCGCAACGCTGAAGCTGAGTACGTGAAGGCACAGGCCGCTCGCGAGAAGGCTGAGGCTGCCATCAAGGAGGCTCAGGCTGAACTGATAAAGGCACAGACAGAGTCAGAGAGGATAAACGCCGAGATCGCCAAGGCAAAGGCTGAGCAAGAGCTGGCTGAGGCAAAGGCAGATGCCGAGAAGGCTGCCAAGGATTGGGAGATTAAGTATAAAACAGCTGAGGCACAATACCAAAATCTGTTGGTTACGTTGGCTGTGCAACAGTCAAAGAACATTGACGATGCTTTGGCATCTTATAAGCTTGATGTGACCAATGCCAAGACAAATATGGAGAATCGTGCTAAAGAACTTCGTGAAGCACAGCGTAATTTGGACGAAGCACTGAGCAATTTGGAAGCACAGACCGAGGTTGACAAACCGGTTCTCGAGAATGAGGTTGCTCTGGCAGAGAGCAAAGTGGCTGCTCAGGAAGAGGCTCTGAAAGAGGCTCAAGCATACTACACCGAGGCACAGGGCTTGCAGGTAGCTGACCTTGCAACCAAGTATGCCGAGATTCAAGAGAAGAAGAACGCTGCAGATCGTAAGCTTGCTGATGCAAAGGTGAAAGCTGCAGAGGAAAAGCAGGCTGTTGACCAGACCTATCAGCCGGTATGTGATAAATTGTTTGATGAGGCAGCGGCTGCAGAAAAGAAGGAAGTGGAAGTTCCCGCATTCAGTTTCACTATAAAGGGCGTTTTGGTTGACGGTGTCAGCGGTACAGCCTCTTCACAGAAGACAACTGCTTCCTTTGATAATATGGACAACCTCGAGAACAGACTCGATGACTTGAATAGCCTCTTGGATGACTTGAATCTGTCTGTACGCAGCGACAACGACGATGCCACCGATGCGGAATATATCGCCGAGAATAAAGCGAAGCAGAAAAAAATTAAGAAGCAGTACGACAAGTACTATGAGCTCTGGAGCAATGCTGTAGCTGCTTACAAGGCGGATGACAACAAGGAATATGGTGTGACTTCTCCCGAGAAGATTGAGACGGAGTACAATGCCTTGAAGAAAGATGTTGAGGCCCTCAACGCGGCTATTGAAGACTACAATGCCATTCAAGCAAAGATTGACCAGACCGAAAAGGATAAAAAAGATGCTAAGAAAGTCTATGAAGATGCTGTGAAGGCTGCTGATGATGAGAAATCTGAGGCTATCAATGCTGCTTGGACTGCTAAGGGTACAACCGAGAAAGGTGCTGCGGATGCTGCTAAGGAGCGGAAAGAAACTCTTGAAAAAGCAGAAACTGATGCAAAGAGTGAATATGATGAGGCAAGTAAAGCCGTAAGTGATTATAAAGGTGATACGACTTCTGACTATTATAATTTGTTAGCAGATCAAGCAGATGCTTGTTCTAAATGGAATAAGGCAAAGGCTGATAATAAAGATTTGGCAACTCTTGAGGCGGAGATTAAGGCTGAAGCAACGAATACTTATAATAAAGCCGCAGCTGAAGCAACGAATAAAGCTAATGAAGCTAAAAAAACAGCACAGGCTACTTACGAAGCCGCTGTGAAGAAGGCTGAGGATACCGCAAAAGCTGAGAAGGTAAATCTTGATAAGGCGATGGAAACTGTAGAGGCTGCTCAGGAGACTATCACAGATTCCAAGAAGGGTAGCTACACTGCTTTCATCAATAAGGTGAAAGATGCGGGAGTAACCATCTCTACTCTGGGCTATGAAGTTGTAAACGCTGCTTCTACACTGAATGCTAAGAAACTGCTCACAGCTGTGAAGATAGAGGAGGTTGCGGCTCTTAATCACGACGAACTGGGTGCTGCTATCAAGGAATATGCAAAGAAAACATTCGGAACCGTATTTGACGATGTTACAGCTAGTATTCCTCGTTTGACCGCCGTTACCGAAGACCAAATGAATGCTTACGTTAAGAAGCAGATCGAGGCAAAAGAATCTGGTAGTGATGAGGATGGTTGCATTAAGTCTTCCATCACCGTTATGGACAGCTATGCGGACTTGCTCAAAGAGTTTGGCTTACTGGGACAAGTGAAGTCCATTAATGAGCTCATCGCTTACTACGAGGCTCTGCAGAAGAACGACAGCGACGTGGCAGCAATGATTAAGACCATAGAGGACGAGATCGCTTCTACTGAGGCTTTGAAGGCTTCTATCGAGAAAAACGTGCAGGATGCTCGTGATGCTTACGATGCAAAATATGCTGAGTATGGAGCTAAGGTTGCCGAGACTCAAGTGGCTGTAACCGAGGCTAATTACGAGCACGTAGCCATGACTGAATTACTCTCTGCCTACGAGGAAGCTATGACTTCTTATGAGTCTTCTTACGCTGGCACTGCTACAAAGTATACATTCGATGAGAATAAACTCAAAGCGTATGTAGGCGTCTGCAAGACAGCAGTCGAGAGTGCAGAGACGCGCCTTGCTAAGGCACAGTCTTCGCTGACAAAAGCTAAGCAAGCGCTCGCTAAGTTGACTCAGACTGGCGACGAGAAGGCGCTTTATGAGCTGAGACAGCAACAACTCGAGGATGCCCAGGAAGCTTACAAGGCTGCTCAGGAGGAGTACAACACGGCTCTTGAGGCCCTGAATGCTAAGATGACTGAGCTCAACGTTCAGTAACTAACCATTACCTATTATATTATTTAATAGAAATAAGATGAGAAAATTACTATACTCAATTCTATTGTTAATCGCTGTTGCTGCGCCTGTGAAGGCGCAGCAGTCAGCAGGTTGCGACAAGGATGGTGTAGTGTATGCTCCCCGGAAAGGTCAGTGGCAGGTGTCGCTGATGCTGGGCAACAGCGGTCAGACCTATGGCGACGACTACTCGGCCCTGCTTCAGTCGAAGATAACCAACACGACCGGTTCAGTAGGTCTTCCCAACGGAAGCACCGCCACGTCGGGACAACTCGGCAGCTATCTGAACATATCCGGTATGACCGATAACAGTTTGACCAACATGCTTGGTGTGCAGGTGAAATACTTCGTCTCCGACTTCTGGAGCTTGAACCTGTCGCTGGGTATGAATATCGATGTCACTCCTAAGAAGGATTATGTGGAAGGCGACTACGAATCCGTTGCCGACATGATTATCCCTGAGCAGAAGTACATCAACGCACAAGCCTCCAACAACTGGTTTGTCAACGTGGGAACGGACCGTTATTTCCGGACGAGCAATCCGCGCATCAATCCTTACGTGGGAGTAGCCGCTGGGTTCCAAATGGCGCGCGTCGACACGAAGGAACCGTATGTGGGCACCTACGCCGATGGTGAAGACGACTTTGGTGACGCAGAGATTGATGGCCTCGACAAGCACGTCTACTATGCTGCAGGCAATGTCGGCCAGATGTATGCCATCAAAGGCGGACTGGTTGCCGGTGTGGAATACAGCCTTAGCAAAGGCCTCATTCTGGCACTGGAGTGTCAACCGCTGGTTTATCGCTACGATGTCATCCAGATTTGCCCGCAAGGGTTCGACAAGTACTTGGCATCGCACCATAACCTCAAGCTAATGGAGATGCCAGTGCTGAAACTCGGTTTCAGGTTCTGATCTCATATCACACACTACTAATAATGTTGAAAAGCGATTCTGCTAATTGCAAGATTAGACGGATCGCTTTTCTTGTTCCAATTACCATTGACTGACTATGAAATACAAACTGATATTTGGTGTGCTGGCCATCGTCGCCTGTTGCCTGGTGGCCCGCTGCACGCAGCAGGGGTGGTCGCTCCGTGGACATACCGCTTTCAATGAGTACACCTACGCCCTGCTGCTCGACGCGGACGGCCACCGCGTGGATAGCGTCGCCATATGCAAGGGCGACTTCGCCATCAGCCTGGCCGATAATGTAGGCACCCCGCGCATCATGACAATCCGTCTGATGAACGCCCGCGGAGCGGACAACTCCTTCGAGATGCCCGTGGTGGTGGAGAACGGCACCGTCAACCTCAGTATAGGAGACTATGTGCTCATCGGCGGCACCGCGCTCAACGACGACCTGCAGGAGTTCTTCAACGACCTGCAAGCCTGTCAGGACAAGTGCCTCCACACTGAGGGGATGAGCGAGCCGGACATCACCGGCACCTTCTCCGCCTTCTACCTGCAACAGATAACCCTCCACCGCAACGATGTGCTGGGCCCGTACATCTACTGCAACTACGGCATCCATCTCGATGCAGGGGCCAATAGGGAAGCAAGGAAACTGTTGAATCTGAAATGACATAACGTACGCTCCGCCCCTCATACTAATTGAAGTGTTGATGACACCAAAATCCCCGGGTAGGAGCGTACGTTCCTTTTCTTCTGTTTCTCCGAATGTATGGTCGACATTACGTGCACACCGACGCTTCTATGAATATTTTGTAAAATAAATAGGTATTATAATTTGTTAGTGTCGATTTATTATCTAGATTTGCACAGAAATACTTGAAGACACGTGTCAACCTATCGTTTACAGTGTGTATTCGCCAGGTGTTTTTACGATGCTCCTCTTGTGGGAGTATCATTGGAAAGGCAATACTATTTATTATTAAACAATAGAATTAGTACAGTAATGAAAAAGATCACTTACCTCGTCGCATCCCTTCTGTTGATGGGAACGACACCGTTGCTCACCGGCTGCATCGACACAGACGAGCCGAAGGGCATTGAAGAACTCCGTAGCGCGAAAGCTGGCCTGCTGACCGCTAAGGCAGCAGTAGAGAAAGCCAAAGTGGCTACCGAAGAGGCTAACGCCGCTTACCGTAACGCTGAGGCAGAGTACGTGAAGGCACAGGCCGCACGCGAGAAGGCTGAGGCCGCCATCAAGGAGGCTGAGGCTGAAAAGCTGAAAGCCGAGACCGAGACGGAGCTCATGAATGCCGAGATTGCTAAGGCTAAGGCCGAGCAAGAACTGGCTGAGGCTAAGGCCGCCGCCGAGCAGGCCGCCAAGGAGTGGGAACTCGCCTACAAGACCGCCGAGGCAAACTACGAGGCTCTGATGGTGCAGCTGACCATCCAGAACACAGAAGACCTGGAGGCGGCTTTGTCCCAGGAGAAGAGCAACCTCTACACCGCCAAGGTGCAACTGGAGACCCGCAAGGACGAACTGACCAAGGCTCAGCGCGAGTATAACGACGCCCTGACAGCTCTCGAGTCGCAGACCGAGATAGACAAGCCTATCCTGGAACGTAAGGTGGAGTTGGCACAGAGTGCAGTGGAAGCTCAAGAGGCTCTGTTGAAGCAGGCTGAGGCTGATTACGCTGCAGCTCAGAAGCTCACACTTGCTGAAGCAGCAACGGTGTATGCCGACTACCAGAAAATAAAGGCCGAGGCTGAACGGGATTATACCGATGCTGTGGGCTCAGCTACTTGTGCACAGGCGAGCATCTCACAAGAGTATGAACCTAAGCTCGCCAACCAGGCTGCTAAGATTGAGACCCTGTCGGCCGAGACCCGTACACTGCCGGCATTTAGCTTCACAACCAGCGTCGTTCTGCCCTATGGCTATAAAGCTTCTGCTAACTCTAACGCCGCAACGGTATCTTACAACGACATGTCTGCCATCGACAACCGCCTCGCTGGCTTGAACGACATCCTCAACGAACTCTACTCTTATGTCCGCACTGACGGCGATGACGCAACGGCTCAAGCTAAACTCAATACGCTGGCAACTAATCGCGACAAGTATGAGCAAATTTATGGTTATATCTCTGCTTTGTGGGGAAAAACAGTCCAACAATATAATACTAATGGCGACTATGATGTCTCTTCGTATTTTGCCTCAGGCACGCCGAATGCTTACACTGATTTGATGGCGGCCATTGAAGACCTCAATACAGAGATTGATGAATACAACACAATTCAAGGTGAGATTGACACGAACACAGAGACCGTGGAGAATGCCACTGCCAAGAAAGAGGCTGCAGAGAAGGCTGCCGACGAGGCATACGAGAAGGCTGTGAAGGAAGCAGAGTCAGTGAAGACAAAAGCCTATGCCGTCGCTATTCAGTCCGCTAAGGAGCTCTATCAGTCTTACCAGACAAAGGCCGCTAACGACAAGGAGTCATACCAGAAGGCTTGGGAGACTTACCAGAACTACCAGAACGATGATAACATGACCGCTCAGATAAAAGCCTTCAACACCTGGCAGGAGTCTTTGAAGGACGCTAGCAAGACCGAAGCTGACATCCAACTGGAGATGATGGACGAGGCAGACGCTGCTTACGAGACAGCGGTGGCTGCAGCATCGGCAGCCAAGACGACTGCCTACGAAAGTGCACAGAGTACTTACACCACCGATGCAGCTTCTGCGGAAGCAGATTTGCGCGACGCTGATTCTAAGCTTGCCGCACAGCTGAGAGATGTCAATGCAGCCCAGAAGGTGATTTGCAACTATGATGGCAGTACCTTGTCGGGCAAGTATAAAGCGTTCGTGGATGCGCTGTTTAATGCGGTAAATCCTGGTGGTGGTAAAGCTCCTGTATTGACTACGAGTACTTACTTCCAGTACCAAGCTTACTTCGTAGTGCTCTTCGCCTCTGAGTTGGATGGCAAGATGCTCAACCGTGTGAGAATCGAAGAGGTGGCTGCCCTCAACCGTGCTGACTTGAAAGTCGCCATCGGCAGCTATGCTAACAGACTGTTCGGTAGAGTGCTCGACAGTGAAAACACCCTCCGTACCGAAGCTGTCACTCCGGATCAGATGCACGCTTACCTCAAGGATAAAATCTTCAATGAGGTGTGGGGCGAGTCGGACGAGAACGGTAAGTTCCTCTATAACATTGACAACATGTCAGACTATGCCGACGCACTCTCTGACTTCGGCTACCTCGGACAGTGGCAGTATTATCTCAAAGCTTACAACTTCTTGGAGGATATCGCGGGAGCAGACAATCGTACAGCTATGGATAATGATATCGCTGCAATCAAGGCTCAGATTGAAGCTACCAATACGTTCAAGGCTGAGAAAGTAGAGAAACCTGTGGAAGAGGCCATAGAGGCATACAACACGATAGCCGATAACTATCGCAGTAGGATGGAACCATGGCAGGCCGCCGTTGAGAAAGATAAGAAGGAGTTAGCGTTGCAAACAGCTTATCTGGACGCTTTGACGAATGCCCTCGACTCTTACAAGTCTACCTATAGCCCCGAGGATACCGAGTACTACACCTTCTCACAGACCGACCTCGACAACTACGTGGCAGCCTGCAAGAACCAGGTGGAGCAGGTCACCACTGCTCTGGCCGAGGCTGAGTCCGCATTGGCCAAAGCTAAGCAAGCTCTTGCTAACCTGACCCAAGGTGACGAGAAAGCCCTCTACGACCTCGCTAAGCAGAACCTGGAGGATGCACAGTCTCACTACGAGAAGGCACAGGATGTGTACGACACCGCTTTGCAGGCTCTGAGAGTTAAGATGGAGAAACTCAACATTAGTTATAATACTGTAGGATTGAAATGAGAAGTTTACTATACTCAATGCTATTGCTGTTCGCAGTTGTTGCGCCTTCCATGGCGCAACAACGGGGCGGCGGCAAGGGTAAGGATGGTGTAGTGTATGCTCCCCGGAAAGGTCAGTGGCAGGTGTCGTTGATGTTGGGCAACAGCCGACAGGCGTATGGCAGCGACTACACGGCCCTGCTCAGCTCCAAGGTGACCAACACGGGCGGCTCGATAGGTCTTCCCAACGGAAGCACGGCCACGTCGGGTCAGCTCGGCAGCTATCTGAACATCTCCGGCATGACCGACAACAGTCTGACCAACATGCTCGGCGTGCAGCTGAAGTACTTCGTTTCCGACAAATGGAGTCTCAACCTGTCGCTGGGTATGGACATCGATATCACTCCCAGCAAGGATTATGTGGAGGGCGACTACGAGACAGTGGCCGACATGATAATCCCCGAGCAGAAGTATATCAACGCACAGACCTCCAACAACTGGTTTGTGAACGTGGGTACGGACCGTTATTTCCGCACGAGCAATCCGCGCATACATCCTTATCTTGGTTTGGCGGCAGGTTTCCAGATGGCGCGTGTCGACACGAAGGAACCCTACGTGGGCACCTATGCCGATGGTGAGGACGACTTTGGCGACGAGTCCGTCGACGGGCTCGACAAGCATGTCTACTACGCTGCCGGAAACGTCGGCGAGATGTTTGCCATCAAAGGTGGCTTGGTAGCCGGTGTGGAATACAGTCTTAGCCGAGGCCTCATCCTGGCGCTGGAGTGCCAGCCGGTGGTTTACCGCTACGACGTCATCCAGATCTGTCCGCAAGGCTTCGACAAGTACCAGGCTTCGCACCACAACATCAAACTCATAGAGATGCCCGTGCTGAAGCTAGGCTTCAGATTCTAATGTAGTCCGCACACGACTATTACTCATATAGAAAAGCGATTCGACCCTCGTATGTTCGGGGCGAATCGCTTTTCTTGTTCTCTCTAGCAGGAGCGGCGTCAGATGACGGTGGTGGGCAGCACGTCGTCGTTCTCCGCGTCGTCCACGCTCTTCAGCAGGGTACCGTCCGCGGCGTAGTAGAGCTTGTGGTCGGGCTTCCCGGCGGTCTCCACCTCTATCAGGTAGAAGGTCTCGTTCGGCCGCTCATACTTGTCGATGTCCTCCACGGTCCAGGTCTTGTAGTCGCTGCCTTCGAAGGCCGCCTTCACCTCAGTCGGCAGGGCGCTCTTGTCTCTGCCAAGGTCCGTCTCCGTCATGCACCACACACCTGCGGTGGTGAACCATGCGTCCGTCTCCATCCCGTTGGTCCGGAACTCCGCCACATAGTAGCCTGACTTCTGTTCCCACTCTTCGCCGGTCACCGTGGGGTATTTCGCCTCGAGGGCACTCTGTATCGCTTCGGACACGTTTGTCGGGTTGTTGTCGTCGCTGCAACTCTGCAAAGCCATCGCGCCGCAAAGGGCCAATGAGCATACGTATAAATTCAGTTTCATAATCTTTATGTATTTAGGGTGGTTTGTTATCTGTCTATCTCCGTCACATTGAAGTTCTTGTCGAACGTCACTTCCCATCCGTTGGAAAGCTTCACCTCGTAGCCTCGCTTCTCCTTCTCTATCCTCAGCACCTTGGCGTCGGGGTACTGCTTCTTCACGTAGTCGCGTATGGCTGTCGGTACGATGGCCGTCGGCACTTGGCTGTATTTGCAGTTCACTTCTGTCCACTCTCCCGCCTTGTCGAACTCCGCCTTATCGCCGTTCGTGAAGATGATGTCGTAGCTTTTGCTTAGGAAATCACTCTCCATCTTGGCCAGGGCAATGGAGCTGTCGGGGAAATGCTGTTTGATGAAGCGTTGGGCCTGTTGGGGCATCTGCTCCAGCTTGATGGGCTTGTCGTCGTCCGCCAACACCGCGGTATGCAGGGCGAACAGGCTGACGAGCATGAGGGCTAACTGTTTCATGATAGTTTCTCAATTAAGTGGTTTGTTACTATGATTTATTGTTTCTGATGCAAAGATGAGTCGGGAATCTGAAAAGATTCTGGAATCCGCGGATATTCTTCATTTTTTTCTGATGGCAAACACGTGTCTCTCGTCTATATATGAATAGGAGAGGAGCAGACCATATTGTCGGCAGATGGAGGAGGCGATGGCCAGGCCCAGTCCGGTGGAGCCCTTCTTGCGGCCGCCTTGGTAGAAGCGCTCGAACACACGCTTCCCGTCCAGGGGCTTCTTCTCGCCGCTGTTGCTGAAGGAGATTTCCCGGGCTGCCAGCGTGACGGTGATGTCCCCGCCGTCTACGTTGTGCACGTAGGCGTTCTTCAGTAGGTTGGTCATCAGTATGGTGGCCAGCGACTCGTTGATCTCCTGCTGGAACTGTCCCTCCTCGCGAATGTCGAGCGCGATGCCCCGGTAGGCGTAGACCTCCCGGTAGTCGTCGGCGTGTCGCTTCAGCACGTCGTTGAGGCAGACGGTGGTGGTGTCGGCGAATTGGCTGTTGTCTATCTTGGAGAGCAACAGCAGCGACTTGTTCAGCTTGGTGGCGTGGTCCAGCGTCTGCAGTGTCTTCAGCAGCTCTCCCATCTGTGCCTCGGTCAGGCTCTCGTCCTCCAGCAACATTTCCAGACGGTTTTGGCAGATGGCCAGTGGGGTCTGCATCTCGTGCGAGGCATTGCCGATGAACTGTTTCTGCTGCTCATACATCTCCTCGCTGCGTGCCGCATAGCGCAGGGCCGCCTCGTTCAGCTTGCGAAACTCCGTGATGCGCGTCGCGTTGCCGAGCGGCGCGTTCTTCTTGCCCAGGCGGTAATGGTCCAGCCAGTGGAGCAGTACGTAGAGGGGCTTCAGACTCTGGCGGAACACCCATACGTTGATAAGGATGATGGTGAGCAGCAAGGCGACGTAGAGGAAGATAATCAGGTGGAGCATGGCGCTCTGGAGGTCCTCCTTCTCGATGGTGGGTGTGTAGACGGTCAGCTTGTAACAGGTGCCCTCGTCGTTGCGGAACAGGGTCGTCAGTATGCGGGCCGGCTCCGTCTCGCGCTTCTCGGTGATGTAGACCATGGAGTCCTGGTAGCTGATGTTCTCGTGCCGTCGGAGGTATTCCTCGCTCACCTCCGTCAGGAAGTATTGGTTGTTCGAGCCGTTGTCTTTCGACGGCAGCTTCTCTCCCGCCAGCGAGCGGATGATGATGAGTTCCGAGTAATCCTCCAGACTGTCGTCCACCTCGTCGTTTATCTCGTCGATGATGGCGGCGTAGAAGAACACGGCCCAGGCCGTCAGTATCACGAAGATGCCTACTGACAGGCGGAACAGCACGTGGTAGAACAGTTTCATGGAGGTGTGGTTGTGGGGTTATTCGACAATCATTTTGTAGCCGAAGCCATATACGGCCTTTATCTCCACGGTGGCGCCGGCGTCCTTCAGCTTCTTGCGCAGGTTCTTTATCTGTGTGTAGATGAAGTCGAAGTTGTCCACCTGGTCTATGTGGTCTCCCCACACCGACTCGGCCAGTGTGTTCTTGTTGATCATCCGGTTGGGCCGGTTCATGAAGTAATAGAGGATGTCATACTCCTTGCGGTTGAGCTCTATCTCGCGGTCGTTGACGGCCACGACGAACGAGTCGGGCTGCATGCGTATGTTGCCCAGGCACAGGTGCCGCTCCCCGTCGTGGTGGTTGCGCCGGATGACGCTCTTTATCCTCGCCGTCAGTTCGGCCAGATGGAAGGGCTTGGGCAGATAGTCGTCCGCGCCCAGCTCCAGGCCGCTCACCTTGTCCTCTATGGAATCCTTGGCGGACAGGATGATGACGTTCTCCCGCTTGTGCAGCTCTTTCAGCCGCTCCAGCACCTTCAGTCCGCTCCCGTCCGGCAGCATGATGTCGAGCAACACACAGTCGTAGTCGTAGACCTCAATCTTCTGCAGGGCTGTCCTGCAGTCGCTCGCGGTCTCCGTCACATAGCGTTCCTTCTCCAGCGAACGCTGAACCAGTTCCCTTAACGAGGGTTCGTCTTCCACGATGAGTATCTTCATAAGTCCTTACTTTATGCGTTGTTTCCGATGCAAAGGTCCGTTCCCTTTCTGAAATAAATCTGAAATCGCCGGTCCTTTTGTGTGGTTGTCCGCCCCTGCGCCTACGCTCAGATGGTGGAGAGGCTGTTGCCGTTTATCTTGCGGTAGAGGTCGAGGGCGAACACGTCCGTCATGCCGGAGATGTAGTCGAGCACGGCCTGCACCTTGCCGTAGAGCGTTGGCGAGAGCATGTCGTACTGCTCCGACACGCGGTCGATAAGCAGGCGCGAGTAGGCGTGGTCCGGAGCCAGCACCGCCTCTATCATCAGGTCGATGAGGCTGCTGATGACGCGGAAACCGGCCAGCTCTATGTCCAGCACGTAGCGCGAGCGGTAGATCCGTTGGAACGACACCTCGGCGCAGTGGTTGTAGGCCTCTTTCACCGCGGGCGACATCCCTTTGATGAGCGACCCTTCGTAGGTGCCGTCGAGTATCGCCTCCTCATTGTCGATGAAGGTCTGTGTGCACTCCCGGGTCAGCCGGCCGATGGCGCCCGACCGCAGGTAGGCTATCTGCTCGTTCACGTCGTGCACCATGTTGCATATCTCTTGCGCGTGAGCCCGCTTCTCCTCGTCGAAGAATCCCAGCAGCAACTGCTTCGTCTCTTCCGTGGTGAGTATCTTCAGCTTGTGCGCGTCCTCCAGGTCCATTATCTGGTAACAGATGTCGTCCGCCGCCTCCACCAGGTACACCAGCGGGTGGCGTGCGAACTGCAGCGGCTCCCCCTCCTGGCTGATGCGTTTGATGCCCAGCTCCTGGGCTATCTTCAGGTATCCGTCCTGGTCGCTCAGGAAGAAGCCGAACTTGCCCTTCTCCCGTGCCAGTTGCGATGAGTAGGGGTACTTCACGATGGAGGCCAGTGTGGAGTAGGTCATGGCGAAGCCTCCCTTGCGCCGGCCGTTGAACTGGTGCGTCAGCAGGCGGAAGGCGTTGGCGTTCCCCTCGAAGTGTATGAAGTCCGCCCACTCCTCATCCTTCAGCTGAGGCTTCAGCTTCAGTCCCTTCCCCTCGGAGAAATAGGTGTCGATGGCCTTCTCGCCCGAGTGGCCGAAGGGTGGGTTGCCCAGGTCGTGCGCCAGGCATGCGGCGGACACGATGGCTCCTATCTCCTGCACGTAGGGACACTCCTGCTGCAGCTCGGGGTGCTTCGCGAGCAACTGCTTCGACACGTCGTTGCCCAGCGAGCGTCCCACGCACGATACCTCCAGGCTGTGCGTCAGTCGGTTGTGGACAAAGATGCTGCCCGGCAGCGGGAACACCTGTGTCTTGTTCTGCAACCGTCGGAACGGGGCTGAGAATATCAGTCGGTCATAGTCCCGCTGAAACTCCGTGCGGTCGTCCTTACGTACCGCGTGCAGTTCCTCCATGCCGAACCGTTTGTTTGAGAGGAGTTCTGTCCAATTCATAGTCATCAGTAGTTTTGTTGATGCAAAGATAATGTTATTTCCCATACCTCCCGTAAAGCTCGTCCGAACAATGTGCCGATATGTTTGCAACGAGCTATAGGTTTTTAGCAACAGAACTAGTCCTCATTTACCATTGAACTATTCCGATATCTCTGTTCAAAGACTTTGAACACACGTTCAGTGTCTTTGAACAAGTGTTCAGAGTCTTTGAACACACGTTTAGTGTCTTTGTACAGAGATATCGTTCTGTTTCATTAGGCAATACCCTTTCTTTCGATGGTAGAACAATTTAGTGGAAATGTGTCTTCTTCAACGTCAGTGCGGACAAAAGCTAAAGGTGAAATTTGTACTCTCCTCAAATGTA
>CAVFUK010000068.1:0-8553 GCA_963625535.1 Anaerovoracaceae bacterium
ATGGTGCGTACCGCGGTCGAAAACCACTACCTTGTTCTGCTCCGTGCGACCGAACAGCTGGTTGGTGGAACGCTTCGACACGCCCTCTACAAGCACCTCGTAGGTCTTGCCCACACACTGGCGGTTGCTCTCGGCAGAGAGCTCGTTCTGCAAAGCGATGATCTCGTTCAGACGGCGTATCTTCACCTCCTCGGGCACATCGTCGGGCAGATGCTTCGATGCATAGGTTCCCGGTCGCTCAGAATATTTGAACATAAAAGCAGCATCATAGCCACAGGCCCGCATCAGCGACAGCGACTCCCGGTGGTCCTCCTCCGTCTCGGAGTGGAATCCGCAGAAGATGTCCGTGCTCAGTCCACAATCGGGTACAATGCGACGGATGGCCTCCACACGCTCGAGATACCACTCACGGGTGTATTTGCGGTTCATCAGGTGCAGGATGCGGTTGCTGCCGCTCTGCACAGGCAAGTGGATGTGACGGCAGACATTGGGCACCTGGGCAATCACACGCAGAGTGTCGTCGCTCATGTCCTTCGGGTGCGAAGTAGTGAAGCGGATGCGCACTGCGGGAGCCGTCTCGGCAACGGTACGCAGCAACACGGGGAAAGTCACCACCGAGCCGTCGGCCCGCTCGAAGCGGTAAGAGTTGACGTTCTGACCCAGGAGGGTAATCTCCTTGTAGCCCTTGGAGGCAAGGTCGCGCACTTCGTTGAGAATGCTCTCCACATCGCGGCTACGCTCACGGCCGCGGGTGTAGGGCACGATGCAATAGTGGCAGAAGTTGTTGCAGCCGCGCATGATGGAGACGAACCCGGAGATGTGGTTGCCACAGATGCGCGAGGGAATCACGTCGCGGTAGGTCTCCGTGGTGGAAAGCTCCACGTTGATGGCTTTCTCGCCTGCCTCCACAGCCGCCACCAGGTCGGGCAGCGACAGATAAGCGTCGGGGCCCACCACCAGGTCCACGTGGTGATTTTCTATCAGGTCGTCCTTCACACGCTCGGCCATGCAGCCCAGCACGCCCACAATCAGTCGGTGGCCTTTCTTGCGCATAGAGTGGAAGAACTCCAGACGGTTGAGAATCTTCTGCTCGGCATTGTCGCGCACCGAGCAGGTGTTCATAAACACGGCGTCAGCCTCGTCGAGATTGTCGCAAACCTGGTATCCGGCCATCTGCATGATGGAGGCGATCACCTCGCTGTCGGCCACGTTCATCTGGCAACCATAAGTCTCGATAAACAATTTCTTGTTGTCGGTCGCAGATTTAAAGTCTGCTCCCTTTGCTTCTTTTGTCATACGATAATAAGATAAGTAATGTAAGAATTGAGCCGCAAAAGTAGGCAAAATAACTGAATGAGAGCCACACTCGCCCCGAAAAGTGCTTTAGGACAAATTAAGACGAGATAGGCTGCCGAACCAAAACCGACAAATGACGAACACTTTGTTTCGCCAAAATCGCAAACTACAAGTTTAAGGCACGCAAAGCCACACATTTGAAGCAAACGTAAAAGTAAAGTAAGCTGAAGCCGGAAAAGCCATAGGAAATTCCGATAGTTTAGTCGAGTGATTTCTGTGGAAATGAAAGATAAAACGCATCGGAAGTTTCTGTTTTCGCCGCCTCACAGTTAATAAATCTTAAGATAGAGGTAAAATCTACGGGAAGTTTTGTGTTTCTTAGATATTATTCTGACTTTTGTAAGCGACATACATGCAGGTAGTGTTGCCTGCAATATGTAGACGTAAGATTTTTTCATAGTTAAGGTTTAGGTTAAAAGGGGACTGAGAAGTTCCCTTTTTACATTTTATAGAGGCAAGAAAGGTGATTTATTAAATTAAATGTTTTACCTTTGTCGGACAATAAATTGCATCACGATGGAAGATATATTTAAAATTCTGTTTTTCGTAGCGTTCATCGTCATCTCGGTAGCCGGACAGGCTCGTAAGAAGAAGCAGACGACGAAGGAGGAGAATTGGCCTGACCTTCCCGAAGACATGGAGGAGGAGAAGGAGGCCGAAGTGAAGAGCACGCCAAAGCGCGAGCCAGAGATGTTCATCCCCGCGCCGAAGCCCACCGTGAAGAAGAAAAAGCACAAGCACAACGAGAAGAAACAGCAGGAAGCGCCCGTGGCGGCGACTCCCGCACCCACTGTCCCGCAGCCGAGAGACAGCGTCACCGACCTGCGTTCGCCCCAGAAGGCGCGCGAAGCGTTCATCCATTCCATCATCTTCGAGCGAAAGTACCAATAAACAACTATTACTATTCAATAAACTATGGCATTCAAGATTCTATCTGCCGCTGAAGCCGCAAGCCTTGTGAAGCATGGCTACAACATTGGCCTCAGTGGTTTCACTCCTGCAGGTACCCCGAAAGCGGTAACTGCCGAGATTGCTAAAATAGCAGAAGCAGAACACGCTAAAGGTAACCCCTTCCAGATTGGAGTATTCACGGGAGCATCCACTGGAGACTCGTGCGACGGCATCCTGTCCCGTGTGAAGGCAATCCGCTACAGAGCCCCCTACACAACCAACGTAGATTTCCGCAAAGCCGTGAACAACGGCGAGATAGCCTACAACGACATACACCTGTCGCAGATGGCACAGGAGGTGCGCTACAACTTCCTGGGTAAAGTGGACGTGGCCATCATAGAGGTGTGCGAGATTACCCCCGACGGCAAGGCTTACCTGACGGCTGCCGGCGGCATCGCGCCGACCATCGCCCGCCTGGCCGACAAGGTCATCATCGAGTTGAACGCTTTCCACAGCAAGAATATGATGGGTATGCACGACGTGTATGAGCTGCAAGACCCCCCTCATCGCCAGGCAATCCCCATCTTCAAGCCGAGCGACCGCATCGGTGTGCCCTACGTGCAGATAGACCCTGCCAAGATAGTGGGCATCGTGGAGGTGGACAAGCCCGACGAGGCACGCTCGTTCACCGCAGGCGACCCTGTGACAGACAAGATAGGCCAGAACGTGGCCGACTTCCTGGCAGCGGACATGAAGCGGGGCATCATCCCCAGCACCTTCTTGCCGCTGCAGAGCGGTGTGGGCAACATCGCCAACGCTGTGCTAGGCGCTCTGGGACGTGACAAGACGATTCCGCCGTTCGAGATGTTCACCGAGGTGATTCAAGATTCCGTCATCGGACTTATCCGCCAGGGACGCGTGAAGTTCGGCAGTACCTGCTCGCTCACTGTCACAAACGACTGCTTGAGAGGCATCTACGACGACATGGACTTCTTCCGCGACAAGCTGGTGCTGCGTCAGTCCGAAATCTCCAACAACCCCGAACTGGTGCGCCGACTGGGTGTGATCTCCATCAACACCGCCATCGAGGCCGACATCTATGGTAACGTGAACTCCACACACATCGGCGGCACGAAGATGATGAACGGCATCGGCGGTTCGGGCGACTTCACCCGTGCGGCCTACATCAGCATCTTCACCTGTCCGTCCGTGGCCAAGGAGGGCAAGATCAGCGCCATCGTGCCGATGGTGACACACACCGACCACAACGAACACTCTGTGAACATCATCGTGACGGAGCAAGGCGTGGCCGACCTGCGTGGAAAGAGCCCCATGGAGCGCGCGAAGACCGTCATCGAGAACTGCGCTCACCCGGACTACAAGAACATGCTGTGGGACTACCTGAAGATGGCCTCCAAGGGACAGACTTGCCACTGCCTGCGCGCCGCCTTCGGCATGCACGACACGCTGGCTCAGAAGGGCGACATGCGCCTGACCGACTGGAGCGAATACTTGAAATAAGTGAACCACAAATAACACTGACACGGGCCTCACTCCGATGGTGAGGCCCGTGTCGCTTTATAATATAAGGTAAATTCCTAAAGATCCTTCACGTTCAGAGGATTGTAGGAGATGCCCTCGTCGTAGACGTCGCTGCCGTCGATGCGCTTGATGGCCTTCACCACACGGATGGTGACGGGCAAGATGACCACTTCGTACGCCGACTTCAGCACAATCTGTATGGCCATCATCTCCAACAGCTCGCTCCACACTATCAGTCCACCGAAAGCGATGGGAAAGAAAACCAGCGAGTCCGCCGTCTCACCCACAACGGTGGACCAGATGGCACGGGCGGAGAAGTGCCGTCCACCGCTGGCCAACTTCATCTTGCTCATGACGTAGGCATTAAGGAACGAGCCCGTGAGGAAAGCCGTCAGGCTGGCGACCACAATGCGGGCGGACATTCCGAAAATGAAATTGAAATGCTCGGCTCCGTCCCAAAAGGGAGCGCCGGGAATGGCCACCGCTATCATCTCCAGCAGGATGACGAAGAGGTTCATGGCAAAGCCGCTCCAGATGATGAGACGCACCTTGCGAAACCCCCACACCTCGGCAATGCAGTCGTTGATGATGTAGGAGACGGGGAAGACGAGCAGCCCACCCGTGACGGTGAGGCAACCTACCTGGATGACTTTGGTTTCGAGAAGATTCGCTGCGATGAGGCAGACGCTGAACAGGATGCCCAGCAACATGAAGGAAACAGATACTTTTTGTTTCATAGCTCTTGTTTTTTACGTGGTGTTCTAGAATACACGGCCGCTATTCACGGCATCGTATGTTTATCGGGGTGCAAAGAAAGTACATTTTTGCGAATATTGGATACTCATTCGGACAGAAAGAATACGAATAGAACACTTTATGCTGAAAATCAACCTTTTCTATACCTTATATTAAAAATACTTTTGCCGAAAATTACAGAGGGTAGTTTTCAATAGGAACAAAGAAGAGTAACTAAAACAAAATAACGTATGAAACAACTGTTGTTGATTGTAGCAAGTATTTGTATGTTAAGCGCCTGTTCGAGCAAGAGCGACAAGCAGGCGAGTGTACAGACGGTGAACGTGGACACCGTGAGGATAGCGGGTGAGCAGACCAAGTTGCAATATCCCGGCAAGGTGAAGGCTTCGGAGGACATCTCGCTCTCGTTCAAGGTGAGCGGAACCATAGAGAAGCTGCTAGTGAAAGAGGGCTCCACCGTACGCAAAGGACAACTGCTGGTGCGGCTCGACCAGACGGACTACCGCATACAACTGGACGCTACGGAAGCCGAATACAAGCAAGTGAAGGCTGAAGCGGAACGCGTGATAGCCCTTTATAAGGAGAACGGAACCACACCCAACACCTACGACAAGGCGGTGTATGGACTGCAACAGATTACGGCAAAGTATCAGCATCACAAGGATCAGCTGGAGTACACCTGCCTCTACGCCCCCTTCGACGGCGTGGTGCAGAAGTGTCTGTTCAAGGAGCACGAGACCATTGGGGCAGGAATGCCGGTCATCTCTTTCGTCAGCACCAAGGCTCCCGAGGTGGAGATAAACCTGCCGGCTGCCGAGGCCGTGCGCAAGGACCGTTTCCAGAGCTACGAGTGCACCTTCGACGTGTTCCCGGGCGAGGTCTATCCGCTGCACTTCCTCAGCATCACACCGAAGGCCAACGCCAACCAACTCTACCAAGTACGCCTGTTGCTTGATGTCAACGGACGTAAGTTGCCCTCGCCGGGAATGAACACCATGGTGACCGTCAGCTGCAACGCGGGCGACATCGACCTGCTGTCCGTGCCCAACGGATCGTTGCTGCAGGAGGACGGCAAGGTATACGTCTACATCTATCAGACGGAGAGCAAGAGTGTGAAGAAGACACAGGTGAAGCTGCACCAGCTGCTCAGCAACGGACGTTGTCTGGTGTCCGCCGAAGGACTGAAGGACGGCGACCTGGTGGTGGCTTCGGGAGTACATTTCGTGAAGGACGGCGAGAAGGTGGAGACCTTGCCTGCCGTCACCGCATCTAACGTAGGAGGACTGTTATGATGGACATCAGCAAATGGGCTTTCAAGAACCGTAACCTCATCTATTTCTTCATAGCCGTGCTCATCGGTGGTGGCATCCTGGCCGCCTATCAGATGAGTAAGCTCGAGGACCCCGAGGTGAAGGTGAAACTGGCGATGGTAGTCACTACCTACCCAGGAGCCTCCGCTCACCAGGTGGAGCTGGAGGTGACCGATGTGCTGGAGAAGAAAATCCGCACCATGGGCAACATCGACAATGTGGAGAGTTACTCGTACAACGATCTGTCCATCATAACGGTGGAACTGCAGAGTACGGTGAACGACGCCAACGTGGAACAGTGCTGGGACATGCTGCGGCGTAAGGTGAACGATGCCGTGGCCTCGCTGCCGAGCGGAGCATCCACACCGGTGGTGAAGGACGACTTCGGCAACGTGTATGGCATGTTCTACGCCCTCACCGGCGACGGACTGTCCGACCGCCAACTGTCCGACTATGCGGAGCTGATAAAGCGTGAGATAGCGGAGGTGGACGGCGTGGACCGTGTGGACCTCTACGGCAAGCGCTCGGAGTGCATCTACATCTCCCTGTTGCAGGACCGCATGGCAAACCTGGGCGTGAAACCTATCGAAGTGCTCAGCACACTGAACGGACAAAACAAGACGACCTACTCAGGCTATTTCGACAATGGAGGCAACCGCATCCGCGTGACCGTGAGCGACAAGTTCTGCACCGTGGACGACATTGCCAACATGCTGATACAAGGCCACGACGAGGACCAGCTGCGGCTGAGCGACATCGCCAACGTGGAGAAGGGCTATGCTGAACCCACCCGCAACGAGATGTTCTACGACCAACAGCGGGCCATGGGCATACTCATCGCCGCTTCGTCGTCCGCCGACATCGTGAAGGTGGGAAAGAGCGTGGAGGCACGGCTCGAGCAGCTGAAAGCCGAGCGTTTCCCTGCCGGACTGGAGTATCATAAGGTGTTCTACCAACCCGAGAGGGTAGGGGACTCGCTGGGAACCTTCATCATCAACTTGATAGAGTCCGTGGTCATCGTGGTGCTGATACTGATGATCGCCATGGGATTCAAGAGCGGCATGATCATCGGCATCAGCTTGGTCATTACGGTGATGGGCTCGTTCCTCTTCCTGCAGTCGGCAGGCGGAACGATGCAGCGTGTGTCGTTGGCAGCCTTCATCCTGGCTATGGGAATGCTGGTGGACAACGCCATCGTCATCGTGGACGGCATCCTGGTGGACCTGAAAGCCGGAAAGGAGCGGATGGAAGCCATGACGAGCATAGGCCGACAGACGGCCATGCCGCTGTTGGGAGCCACGCTGATAGCCATCATCGCCTTCCTGCCTATCTTCCTCTCGCCTGACACGGCCGGAGTCTACACACGCGACCTCTTCATCGTGTTGGCAGTGTCGCTGTTGCTCAGCTGGGTGTTGGCCCTGTTCCACGTACCCTTGATGTGCAACCGCTACCTCCATCCGGCAGTGGAAATCAGCGCCTCGGGCAAACGGGAATACAGGGGTAAGACCTACGCCGCCCTGCGCTCGGTGCTCCACTTCGGACTGTCGCACCGCTGGACGGTGGTGTTCACCATGGCAGGTTTGCTGCTGCTGTCCGTTTGGGGCTATCAGTTCATGCGCCAGGGATTCTTCCCCGACATGGTCTACAACCAGCTCTACATGGAGTATAAACTGCCCGAAGGCACCAACTCCACCCGTGTGGTGAAGGACCTGACGGAGATACAGGACTACCTGAAGACCCGCAAGGAGATTACCCACATCACCGCCTCCGTGGGCGGAACACCGGGACGTTACAACCTGGTGCGAAGCATCGCCAACCCCTCGCTCGCCTATGGTGAGCTCATCATCGACTTCACCTCGTCCGACGACCTGGTGGACAACATCGACGAGATACAGGCCTACCTGACCAAGAACTATCCCGACGCCTACGTGAAGCTGAAACGCTACAACTTGATGTTCAAGAAGTATCCTATCGAGGCCCAGTTCGTGGGTCCCGACCCGCAGGTGCTCCATCAGTTGGCCGACAGCGCGCGTGCCATCATGGAACAAGACCCCTCGGTCTGCCTCATTACCACAGACTGGGAGCCTAAGGTGCCTGTCCTGACCGTGGAGTACGACCAAGCCGCCGCACGCATGATAGGACTGAGCCGCAACGACGTGAGCATCTCGTTGCTCACCGCAGCCGGAGGTATCCCCATAGGCTCGTTCTACGAAGGCATACACCGCGAGAACATCTATGTGAAGTGTCTCGACAGCAACGGCAACGCCATAGAGGACCTCAACAACACCCAGGTGTTCTCGTCAATGCCCACCGTGCAGGGACTGATGACCGAGGAAACCCTGGTGAAGCTGAAGACAGGCACATTGACGAAGGAGGACATCATGGAGGCTGTGATGAGCAGCACCCCCCTGCAGCAAGTCTGCAAAAGCATCGACATCAAGTGGGAAGACCCTGTGATTCCGCGCTACAACGGACAGCGCAGCCAGCGCGTGCAGTGCTCGCCCGTGACGGGAGTGGAGACGGAGAAAGCCCGTGCCGAGATTGCCAAGAAGATAGAGCAGATACACTTGCCGGCAGGCTATTCGCTCCAGTGGCAAGGCGAGAAGAGCGCCAGCGACAAATCGATGAAGTATCTGTTCAAGAACTTCCCGTTGGCCATCATCATCATGATAGCCATCCTGATTATGCTGTTCAAGGA
>CAVFUK010000069.1:0-25132 GCA_963625535.1 Anaerovoracaceae bacterium
CGCACGAATATTTGCCACAAAGATACATTTATTTGCACGAATATCACGCCTATGGCTACATTTATTTGCACGAATGGGCTCACGTCATCACACATAGTTACACTATGTTCCGCAGTTGTTCTGCCTATAAATTGCAGCGAAGATAGCCATTAGCGGAAAGATGCCATCGCACAATGTTGCCGGAGGATAGGACATTTTTATGCTATAAAGCCATTCGGCGCCAACTACCTCATATTCTTCCGATACGCCATCGGAGTAACACCCGTCATCTTCTTGAAAAGCCGTATGAAATACGAATGGTCGCTATAGCCCAAGTCGTAGGCGATCTCCTTTATCGTCAAGTCCTCGGTCACCAACAGTAGTTCTGCCCTGTCGATCTTCTTCCTATTTATATAATGTAGAGGAGGTATGCCGATGGTTTTCACAAAAAGGCGGATGAAGTGGGACTTCGTCACACAGGCGATGGACGCTAGCGCGTCTATATTGATGGTCTCACATATATTATTATGTATATAGTTAAGCACCTCCACAAGGCGGTTGTCCCTCGTCCATATTCGGGGTGTAGACCTCATCACAAAGCGGGAGAAAATCAGCAGGATGCTCCCTCTCAGTTCCATCTTCTTGTCCAAGGACAACTCGTTGTAGCGATGCACATAATCGATGAACTTGCCCATATAATCGTATAATTGAGGGTCACTGGCCGGCAGTTTCGTCTCCGGATGGTGGCTACACATGTTCTCGAACAAGGCGTAGTCCAAAGGCTCCGCCTCCACGCTCACGGGGAAGTCGTAGATGTCGAAGATGTCGGTCTCCTTCTTGAATCCTTCGTAGAAGTGCAGATAGAAATGGGAGAACTTCCCAGCGCACTCACAACTGTGCTGTGTATGGGCAGGTATCATGTACATCTGTCCCGGCCGCAGCTCCACAGTCCGGTCAGGCAAATAAAGTTTAGCGCAGCCCTCCGTCACAAGATAGATTCGCGCGAACGGTGACAGAACATTCTTCCAGTTCCAGTCGCCGTCATGCTGAGCGTGCCCCACGTTCAGCATCTGAAAGTTCAAGGACTCTATAGGTATTGTCATATCCGATGAGATTTATTGTCGATGCGAAAATACTCATATTTCGTATGTCCACATCACCTCATATCATTTTTGTGCTATTCTCAGCCTAAATAATCCAATGGCTAGTCAGTGATAATACATACCTTTGCATCAAGGATAATTGATTGTTCAACTATTAAAGAATAAACATCATGAGACTACTACTTGCATTTGCTTTTTTATTCGCCTCGTCCGGCATTCTGCAGGCACAGGACTACCAGGTACCTGTGTCCGAAAAGGACGAGCCGATGATGAAGGGGAAATTCGAGCCTACATGGGAATCGCTGGAGAACAACTACCAGGTTCCCGAGTGGTTCAGAAACGCTAAGTTCGGCATTTGGGCTCACTGGGGTCCGCAGTGCGTGGAAGGTTCCGGCGACTGGATGGCGCGTGAGATGTATATGGAGGGCAGCAAGGCCTGGAAGTATCATCGCGAGCATTATGGTCATCAGTCGGAGTTCGGATTCAAGGACATCCTGCCCCTCTTCAAGGCCGAGAACTGGGACCCGGACAAACTGGTGTCCTTCTATAAGAAGATAGGTGCACAATACTTCTTCGCCTTAGGCAATCATCACGACAACTTCGACCTTTGGGACAGCAAGTATCAGCGCTGGAACTCCGTGAACATCGGTCCCAAACGCGACATTCTGGCCGAGTGGGCAGCAGCAGCGAAGAAGAACGGTTTGCCATTTGGCATCAGTTTCCATGCCGACCATGCCTGGACGTGGTACGAGCCCTCGCAGCGCTACGACCGCAGTGGCGATAAAGTGGGCGTGCAGTACGACGGAACGCTCACCAAGGAAGACGGTAAAGGGAAATGGTGGGAAGGCTATGACCCGCAAGAGCTGTATGCCCAGAACCACCCGATGAGCCAAGGCAGCTGGGCCGATGGAATGATACACCGCCAATGGGCATGGGGCAATGGCGTGACCATACCCACACAGGAATACTGCACCAACTTCTACAACCGCACGTTGGATGCCATCAACCGCTACAACCCGGACATCATCTACTTCGATGTGACGGTGGCTCCCTTCTTCCCCATCAGCGATGCCGGACTGAAGATAGCTGCACACTTCTACAACCACAGCATGGCGACCCACAAGGGCAAGAACGAAGGTGTGATGCTCTGCAAGATTCTCGACGAGAACCAACGCAAAGCCCTGGTGTGGGACGTGGAGAAAGGTTCGCCCAACCAAATACAAGACATCCCCTGGCAGTCGTGCTCGTGCATTGGCGGGTGGCACTACAACACCGACATCTACAACAACAATGGATACAAGTCGGCAGCGTCGGTAGTGAAGTTGCTCGTGGACATCGTCAGCAAGAACGGCAATCTGTTACTGAGTGTGCCCTTGCGTGCCGACGGCACCTTCGACGAGAAGGAGGAAAAGATCCTCAATGAGTTTGGTGATTGGATGGCCATCAACAAGGAGGCCATATACGACACCCGTCCCTGGGAGATATTCGGCGAAGGTCCTATAGCTGAGTCGGACATCAAGATTAACGCCCAAGGCTTCAACGAGGGAGCTTACATGCGGGCTACCGCCAGCGAGAAGCGGTTCACCCAGACCAACAAGGCTCTCTACGTGACCCTGTTGGCTTGGCCCGATGGACAGGAAGTTACCATAAAGGCTCTGGCATTGAACAGCAAGCACTTCCCCAAAAAGATTAAGCGGGTAGAGCTTCTGGGTTATGGTAAGATTCCATTCACCCGCACTGCCGATGGCCTTACCGTGACGCTCCCCACCGAACGGCTGAACGATATAGCCCCAGTCATCAAGATTCTGAAATAATGATTTCTATAAGCCCGGCTTTGCCGGGCTTTTCTTTTATATAAGTACCACGTTACCTTCCGTTGCACAAATCTGCGTGTTGCGCAAACGGCATAGATTATTAACCCGAACATCATTCTCAAAAGTCCCTAATCCTAAAATAATACCATTATTTTGGAATTATAATCCCAAAAAACTACCTTTATTTTGGGATTAGGAATATTCTTTCACTATCTTTGCCGACGGAATGAATCACATAAGAGACATCAATTAAGCAGTAAATCGAGCAGTATGATAAAAAGACTGTTGCAAGACACTATAGAGAAACGGATGTTCGCGGGAAAGGCCATCATCGTGACCGGGGCCAGACAAGTAGGCAAAAGCACACTCTTCAAAATGATGCTGGAGAGTCATAGCGAGCCGACCCTACAGCTGAACTGCGACGAACCGGAGGTGAAAGAGATGCTGACACAAGCCAATACCCAAGAACTGAATCTGCTCATCGGAGGCAACCGGATTGTGGTGATTGACGAAGCACAAAGGGTAGAGAACGTCGGCATGACACTGAAGCGCATCACGGACAATTTTCCAGACGTGCAACTCTTGGTTACCGGCTCGTCCTCGTTCGAGTTGCAAAACAAGCTCAACGAGCCGTTGACCGGAAGAAAGTTCGAATACCATCTCTATCCCCTGTCAACGGGAGAGTTGTTAGCATCGCAAGGGCTACTCAGCGTGAAGCAGAGCCTCGAGAGCCGTCTCGTCTTCGGCTCATACCCGGACGTTTTGAGTCACAAGGAAGATTCGAAGGAACTACTGAACAACCTCGCCAGCAGCTATCTCTACAAAGACTTGCTAAATCTGGAAGGTATCCGCCGTCCTGCCTTGCTAAACAAACTGCTTACAGCACTGGCCTTGCAGGTCACCAGCGAGGTGTCATACAACGAGCTGGCACAAACCGTAGGGACGGACAACAAGACGGTGGAGAAATACATCGACCTGATGGAGAAGTGCTACATCATCTTCAAGTTGAACGGCTTCACCCGCAATCTGCGCACAGAGCTTAAACGGGCCAAGAAGATTTACTTCTACGACAACGGCATTCGCAATGCCATCCTGCAGAACTTCGCTCCCCTCGCCCTCCGGCAAGACGCAGGAGCCTTGTGGGAGAACTTCATCATCAGCGAACGCATCAAAGCCAATCACTACAACGGACGGTACGCCAACAGCTATTTCTGGCGCACTAACCAACAACAAGAGATTGACTACATCGAAGAGTGCGACGGACAGTTCTCGCTCTTCGAGATGAAGTGGAACGCCAAGCGGGCCAACACGAAGTTCCCCAGCACATTCCTCTCGACCTACGACGTGAAAGAGACCGCCATCGTCACACCGGACAACTGGATAGAGTGGGTCCGATAGCAATTGCTCCCGTAACGGCCGAACTGGGGAAACAGACGTTTCGCGACAGCTGTTACGGGAACAATTATAGGAATCAACGGCGGGCGAGCTCGTCCTTCACCACCGCCATCATGCCTTCCACCTGGGCAAGGGCAAGCATGCGGCCGTGGAACGAATAACCTGGGTTGTAGCCCATCGTCTCGTCGCCGAGCATCGTGCGGCCATGGTCCACGCGCATCGGCAGGTTGGGGTTCTCGGCCTCGAAGATGCGGATGAGGTCTATCAGGTGTCCCCTACCCGTCAGGTGCGAGCTCTCGATGAAGTCGCCGCCAGGCAACGCCTCGGTGCTACGCAGGTGAACGAAGTGCGTGCGGCTGGCAAACTTACGGGCCAGGTCGCGTGTGTCGTTGTGCTCGCCGGCACTGAGCGACCCGGCGCAGAAGGTGAGTCCGTTGTGCGGATTGTCCACGGCATGGAGGAACCAAGCGATGTCCTCCTCGTTCGTCACGATGCGCGGCAGGCCGAGCATCTGGAAGGGAGGGTCGTCGGGATGCACGCACATGTTCACGCCATACTGCTCGCACACCGGCATCACGGCAGAGAGGAAGTAGCGCATGTTCTCGCGCAACGCGTCACGGTCTATACCTTCGTAGAGGGCCAGCAGCTTGCGGAACAGGGTCACCGGAGCTTTCTCCCCCTCGCGGATGTTTCCGTTGACGAAGCCTTGTGTCTTCACGATGATAGTGTCTATCAGTTCCAACTCCTCGGCCTCGGTGATGTGGGCGGCCAGTTCGTCCACCTTGCGCAGCTCTTCCACCGTGTAGTCCTGCTCGGCATTTGCCCGCTTCAGTATCTTCAAGTCGAAATAAGCGAAGCGTATCTTGTTGAAATAGAGCGATGAGGTACCATCGGGCCAAGGGTGGAAGAGGTCTGTGCGAATCCAGTCGATGACAGGCATAAAGTTGTAGCATACGGTCTTTATGCCGGCTTTGCCGAGATTGGCCAAGCTCTCGATGTAGTTCGTTATCAGTCGTTCGCGGTCCGCGCCACCATATTTGATGGCTTCGCACACCGGCAGGCTCTCCACCACCGACCAGCGCAGACCGGCCGCCTCGATGTATGCCTTCATGTCGTTGATAGCCTCCAGAGTCCATACCTCACCGTTGGGCACGTCGTGCAGTGCCGTGACGATGCCTTCCACGCCTATCTGACGCAGCATGGCAAGCGTTATCTTATCTTTCTTGCCAAACCATCTCCATGTCTTTTCCATTCTTCTTTGTTGATTTTAGGGTTTATCTCATTCCGTTATCACGAAACGTGCTTGCAAAATAACAGCATTTGCCGAATACAGCCAATAGAGAATTGTTTCAAATGATGTAATAATTGTATCCGCAGGCCGCCGCTGAGCGAACGAGTTGGCTGCAAGTGGGTAAAAATATACACTTGCAGCCAACTTGCTATATACTCATTTGGCTGCAAGTGGTATTTTTCATATATTTGCAGCCAAATGAAGACCTATTCACACGATGGAAAAGATTATCGGAAGAGCAAAAGAGCAGGCTGAATTACTGAAAGCCTATGAAGCAGACGAGGCGAAGTTTGTAGTTGTGTACGGACGTCGACGCGTATACGCTCTTCTATTTCCACTTCCTACGGAACAACACACATAACGACCCGCAGTTTTGGGAGCACAATCTGGGTACTCCCCTACTCAACACCTGGGCCGGTTACGCGTTTGAGCAAGTCTGCCTGTCCCATGTGAAACAGATAAAGCAAGCATTGGGCATCAGCGGCATTGCCGTATCCGCTAGCGCCTGGGCCAGCAAATCCAAAGAACGCAAGGCACAGATAGACCTGGTGCTCGACCGTGCAGACAACATCGTCAACCTGGTGGAGATAAAGTTCTCCACCCGTCCGTACGTCATCGACAAAGCATACGCTGAGACGTTGCGGTCGAGACAATGGCTTTTCGAGGAAGAGACGAAAACCCGCAAGAGTTGCCAGCAGCTGATGCTGACAACGTACGGACTGCAGCGCAACCAATATGCCGGCATCGTGTGGAAGACACTTACCATGGACGATTTGTTTGCGTGAGATGTCCGCTTCGCAGGAATCACAACCGCTTAATCCGTGTTTCACAAGTTTACGAATCCTACCCAAAAACGTTGCAGAGCCCGAGTGTTATGATGCGAGAATTCCCGCTCGCAGGTCGTATGGCAATTGCCAAACACGTATTTGACAATTGCCGTACACGTGAATGGCAATTGCCGTACACACGTTTGACAATTGCCAAAGTATGAGCGAGTCGGGATTTTTGCATCATCATATACTGAGTTTACCATACAATATATGCATGTAACACATAAAATATATGCATGCAAAGCATAATAAGCAATGCGGTCAATTCACCACCTTATTAAATATAGAGGTCTGCGGACACCGAAGTGCCGCAGACCTCTAACGTGTTAACAAATCTATGGGTGTCCCGTCGCTACAGGAAGGGCGAACGAGACAGTGGTTCCTTATTTACCGGTACGGGTGTGCACGATGATGGCTCCGTTTCCACCTTCAGAGCCATAGGCGGAGGCTTCTTTCATCACCTCCACATAGTCGACATCGTTGAGGCTGAGGCCCTCAAAAGAGGGGACCTTCACCGAGTCGATGATGAAGAGCGGGGTGGAGCCGCCCTTGATGGAGCGTGTGCCACGGATGTTAATGTCCTTGTCGGCACCACGTTGGTCGCTACCGGTGATGTTTAGCCCGGGGACACGTCCCTGCAAGGCCGAGAGCACATCGTGGTAGCCACTGCGACGGAGGTCGTCGCCACTGATGAAGTTACCGGGCGTAGTGCGCTCTCTACGGGGTACAAACGAGAATCCCTGGTCGATGAGGCCTTGGTCCTCGGTAGCCTGGATGTCGTGCTCGTCACCCAAGCGGATGATGATGCTACGCTTGCCGTCCACAGGCACCGTGTAGAGTTTCTTCTTCAACTCTATCTTCAAGGTGTCTCCGGGATTGACGTTCACCAGTCCAAACTCTCCTTTCTTATTGGTCAGTGCATAGTCGTGCTTGGTCTTCACATAGACGTGCGCACTCTTAATGGGCGAACCAGTGAGGTTCAGCAGGATGCCGTTGAAGGCCGTCTTGCTCTGTGCCTGTGCGCCTCCCAGTGAGAGACAAGCCATAGTTATGATCGCTAATAAGTATTTCATTCTACTATTTGTTTTTGCCCTTGACAGCATTAGCCGCCACGGAGTTTGCTATAATCGGATTCCATCGACTTTCACAAGCGGATGGAATCCTTTATTTATATGTTAAAAACCCGAGATTACTTTTAGTGGGTTTCTCCTCATCGAGATGTTACTTATCCAAGCCATCGAGTCCGGACTTACCGGTTGCACCGTAGCCGTTGTCACCATACTCCTCAGCATTCAGGATGACGTTGAGGAACTCCTGTGAGATAGGACGGTTGTAGCAGTAGTCCTTGAAGAGGCGTGCAGAACGCTTGTTGTACTTGTTCAAGCGCTCGGCAATGTTGTTGTGACGTTTCAGCAAAGCCCAACGGGTGAACTCACCGCACATCTCACGAGCGTACTCATCGAGCACATCGTCCTCAGTAGCGGTAGCCAGTTTCCAGTCAGCCTCCTTGGCACCCTCACGAACGGCACGCTTACGCAGCACGTTGATGTATTCGGCAGCCTTGTCGCCCTTGCCCAGTTTCTGCCAAGCCTCGGCAGCAATCAGGTAGACTTCAGCCATACGCATGATGTACATATCGCCGCACTTCACCTGTCCGTTAGAGATAGTCGTGAAGCAGCCATCGTAGTTCCAGTTGAACTTAATCAGAGAAGGAGCGGCAGCTGCACTGACCTTACCATTGCCGATTGCGGGCGGGTTACCTGCGGAGCTACCGTTGGCGGTGCTACCATATACATAGGTATCATCATAGAGGTCGCTCATCACAATAACCGGATAGATGCATTTCGCTTTGTCCTCAGCAGACAGAGGTTTGTGTACGAATACGGTGTTGAAGCGATCGTCCTCGGGGTCGATAGGATAAGGAATGGCATATACCTTGGTAGTGTTGGCATAGCCCTCTTTACCAAAGTCGGCACTGGAAGCGGCTACCTTCAAAGTCTTGCTCACGTCATCGTCATATACGCCTCTAGGCCAAATATTTGCAGGCCACTGATTGTATTGTTGAGCTGTTTGAGTCCAGTCGCAGTCAGCATACGGTTGGATGACTTTGCCCTCCTGAGTCAGAGAGTCGATACCATATTTACGGCACATATCGATGGTGACTTCCTTTTGTGAGTTTTTACGCTTTACGCCCCACTCCTCAAAAGTCCACTCGCAGAACGCATACTGCCAGGTGTATTCCCAACGACGGTCCCACTCAGGATTGAAACAATAGAGCAGATATTCTGACGGTTGCCAGTTCTGAGAATTCAAACGTCCATAGAAGTAGCTGTTCTTGTCGCCTGGGTTGTGGCCCTTATTGAACATATCGCTGAAAGAGCCACCGCATGTGTAAGCAGCAAGTTTGTTGGGCTTGCTCATAGATACGGAGATAGAGGTGTAGAGGTCGGGAGCAGCAGCAATCATCAGAGCCTCTTCGTTGGTACGGTTGTGAGCGTCGGACCACATATCGGCGATGTCGTCGTAGAGCTTAGCTCCGTAAGAAGCGGCGTTGTTGATCAAGTCCTCGGCAGCATCCTTGGCTTTTGTCCAATACTCCTGGCCGTCGCCATATTTGCTGTCGCCCAGTCCGGCGCGCTGTGCATAGACACGGGCCAGCAGACCTCTGGCGGATTTCTGTGTGAAGCGGGCATGGTTGCCTCCGTAAGGTTCGATAGGCAGATCCTTGATAGCCTGCGTCAAGTCATCGATAATCTGGTCGTAGATAACCTTCTCGCTGGAGCGCTTCGGATAGAGTTCCACATTACCCGTCAAGCTGGAGCTACTCTCCAGGTTCAAGGTAATAGGACCATACTGAGCCACCAGGATAGAGTAGTAGAGAGCACGCAACGTGCGAGCCTCAGCCACCAGCACTTTGATGTCAGCCTCGGAGCCGTCTTTCAGTTTGCCGGCCTCGTTGATGACTGTGTTACAAGAGGTGATGGTGGTGTAGCACTGTTTCCACACCTTCTGGTAAGTGTTGTAGCTACCGGTGATGTCCTGGTAGCAGAGCACCTGCTTGTAGCTGTCGCCGTTGCTCTTCGGCACCCACAGGTCCGTACCTCCTTCTGACATGAAGAGCCAGTCTGAAGCTGTGTAGATTTGGTCGTTGAGTGGAGAGTAGCAGGTAGACTGCAATCCGTACCACGATTGGAAATTGTCCAAAGTGGCATCGCCGGCTGCCGGGTTATCCTCGTCGAGGTTACAGCCCGTGAGCAGCAAACCCGCAGCAGAAAGCGACATGAGTGTATATTTGATATATTCTTTCATAATGTTTCTAAGTTATGCGATTAGATAGATAAATTGAGTCCGAACACTAATTGTTTGGTCAACGGATAGTCGAGGCTTCCGTTCATTTCGGGGTCGTAACCCTTCAGCATGCGGTTCTTGGCCTTCACGTACGGGTTGGTGATGGTTCCGTAGATGCGCAATCCCTGGATACCGATCTTGTGGCAGATGTTGGTAGGCATCGTGTAACCCAGTGTGATGTTCTTGATTTTGAAGAACGAACCGTCTTGATACTGCTTCGAAGAGTAACCGGTATCCTTGGTCCAGTCGCGTGAAGAGTCCAATGCAGGGAAGTCGTTGCTCGGGTTGTCCTCGGTCCAGTAATTGAATGCGCTGGGGAATGCACCACCGCTGGATTTGTACCACAACATAGGATCGTACTTGATCATCTGACCTTGGCGCCAGTACATGTAGACGCTCAAGTCGAAGTTCCTCCATACGAAGGTGTTCTGGAAACCAAGTGACCAGTCAGGTGAGTTGTGACCCAGGATGACGCGGTCAACGTCTGACGTAGAGTAAGGACTCTCAGCGTCGAAGGTGCGTGTCACCACGTTGCCGTCAGCGTCCAGTTCCTTCGGATAGCTTTTCTCCCATACGCCATCAGAAATCTTCTTCATGTTGGGCACGTCAATCTTCAGGTCGCCCGGGCGTTTGCCAAATGCAGCGGCATCAGCAGCCTCGTCGGTCTGCCATACTCCAGCAATCTTGTAGCCATAGTATGACTTCACAGGATCGCCCACGTGCAACGTGTAGTCGCCATATTCGATGTATTCCGAAGCACCTTCACCCAGCGAGGTCACTTTCTCCTTGTTGGTAGAGAAGGTGAATGTGCTCTCCCAAGAGAAGTCTTTCGTGCGGATGTTGCGTGTAGTCAACGTAGCCTCCAGACCGACGTTCTTTGTCTTGGCGATGTTGGAGTCCATCGTGTAAGAAGTCGTTGCGTTGTATCCACCATTGGTTACAGGCAGTGACTGAGTCCAGATGACGTCATCGGTGTTGGTGATGTAGTAGTCCAATGTCAACTCGATGCGGTTGTTCAGGAAGGCGGCGTCGATACCGATGTTGGTATTCTTCGAACGCTCCCAACCGAGGTTGGCGTTGGAAAGTTTCTGCGGATAGTAGTAAGAGGTGATTTGCTCTGAGCCCAGACCGATGATACCCTGTTGCAGGATAGACCATGAGCTGTAGGCGTTGATGCCAGCGGCACCTGTCTCACCATAGCCGACACGGATCTTCAAGTTGTCCAACCAGTCTTGTGTAGACTCCATGAAGCGCTCGTCGGAGATGCGCCAACCTGCGGAGAATGAGGGGAAGGTATCCCAACGCACGTCCTTCGCCAACTTGGAGTTACCGTCGTGACGAACAGAAGCGGAGAAGAGGTAGCGTCCCAAATAAGAGTAGTTGATACGGCCAACGTAACCCATGCTCTTGCCCATGGAGTAGCTGGACGAAACGGTGGAGTTGTCGTTGCCTGCCACACCTAAGTTGGTCCAATAGTAGGTATTGGTAGTAAATCCTTCGTTGTAGGCTTTCGCGCTGTTGCTCTCGCTGTCCTCCCAGGTGGTGACGGCAGTCAACGTGAAGTCGTGTTTGTCGGCAATCGTGAAGTTATAGGTGAGGACGTTTTCCCACGTATACTTGAACGAGTCGGAGTTCTGTATGCTTGCGTTCACGTACTTGGCGTAAGCCTCGTTGTGCTCGTCGCCTACAGCTGCCTTACCGGCATTATCATAGAACTGGTACGATCCATAGCCCTGGAATGTGCTGGTCTTGTTGAAGTTCCAGTTGGCGCTCAAGCGAGACTCCAACGAAAGACCCTTAATCGGGGTGATACGCAAGTAGGGCTGCATGTAGATTTTGAACTTGGTCGGGTGGTTGCGGTAAACGCTCTTGTCGTTGTTGAGCAAGAGGTTCAGGCGGTCACCTCCCTCGATAGGATAGACTTTCAGCGAGCCATCCTCTTCGTAGAGTGTACCGAACGGCTCGGCCATCAACGCTTTCTCTACGTTGGCATAGGCTTTCTCCTGGTCGGTGTAGGATGCCTGCATGTGCAAACCGGCAGACAGCCACTTGGTGATTTCCTGATTGGCGCGAATAGTCGATGAATAGACCTTGTAATCATCGTTGGTGTACTGACCCTGCTCATTGGAGTAGTTCAACGAGAAGTAAAGCTGTGTCTTCTCGGTACCGCCGCTGACGGAGAGGGAGTAGTTCTGGGTGTGACCTGTGTGGAGGATAGCGTCACTCCAGTCGATGGTTCCACCTTTTGCCAAAGCCTCCTCTGCGATGGAGCCTTCGATATCATCGATAATCGTGCCGGCTGCGACATTGGCAAGTGTGCGGGTACGTACCCACTCGTAGCCGTCGTTCATCTCGATGAGGTCGGCCCAACCGTTGATACCCATGTAGGCGTCGAAGTTGATGTTCACCTTACCGGCTTTACCTTTCTTGGTGGTGATGATGATGACACCATTGGAACCGGACGAACCGTAAACGGCTGTTGAGGAGGCATCCTTCAACACCTCGATGCTCTCGATGTCGTTGGGGTTCAACGTAGAGTAGTCACCCGGCATACCATCTATAATAAAGAGGGGATTGCCGCTGGCGCTGAAGGAACGGTTACCACGCAACTGGAGGTTTACGCCCTCACCGGCCTGACCGGAGGTACGTGTGATATCGAGACCGGCGACACGTCCCTGCAGGGATTCCATCGGGTTGGCTACCGGAGTCATCTTGATGACGTCACTCTTCACGGAAGATACGGCACCCGTCAAGTCGCGCTTCTTCACGGTACCATAACCTACCACCACCACTTCGTCCAACAGCTTGTTGTCGGCCTTCAGGGTGATGTTGATATTCGAACGGCCGCCCACCTTCACGTTCTGTGTGGTGTAGCCGATGTAAGAAACCGTAAGCACAGCGTTGGAGGCAGCGCTGACGGTGAAGTTACCATCCAGGTCGGTCACAGCTCCGACGGTGGTACCTTTCACTTGAACGGAGACACCAATCAAGGGCTCTCCCGATTCATCCACAACTTTACCGGTGATTTTCTTCGTTTGATTCACTACTTGCGCATTCTGAACCTCAGTTTCCGAGGAGGCTGCTGTGGCCGACACTGCGGATGTTGCCAGGGTGATGGTCAGACCACCCACAACACACAATCGACCTTTCTGCGCTACACTTGACAAGAAGTGCATCCATCTTTTGTTTTTCTCCATGTTATAGGACTATATTTAAAGTTAAACAAATGTCTCGTCCCCCGTTGCCACGTCTCGGGTACTCGGACAACGAAAGATGGCGCTAAAGTAGGGAGTTGCCCGCTATCGGATATGGAAAAAACGATATTTAATATGGATAAATGTGTTTTTGCCCCTATTTTGCTTGTAGGGAAGAAAATTCTATATACCTTTGGACATACTAAATGCAATATGAAAAATCGCTAAAAAGCCCGAGTAAAGATGCATGTAACCTTAAATAGATTAACAATACCATGGCTGATGTTCCTGCTGACCCAAGTGGTGGCAGTGGCGCAGAACCACTATGTGGTGACACAATACAACACCCCGGACGGACTGCCGCAGAAAACCGTCAACGACATCCAGCAGGACCACAAAGGATATGTGTGGATAGCCACCGGCAACGGACTGGGACGCTTCGACGGCAACTCCTTCACCACCTTCCGGTCGCACACGACCGACCCCATCGACCTGACCAATAACCGCATCAACTTCCTACGCGAGGATGCCAACGGATACTTCTGGTTGCTCAACTCGGACAACTACATCTACCGCTTCAATCCCGACAATGGCGACTTCCAGCGCATCTTCAACAAGAGCAACAGCTGGGCGCAGGCCCTCAACGTGCTCTCCAACGGCGACGTGTGGGCTCACATGGCCAATGGCGACCTCTACCGCATCTGCACCGACCAGCAGGGCGGAGACCAGAGGCTTCACTTCCAACTGATTGCCAAGAACTTCAGTACCTACAAGAAGATATCAGTCGACCGTCAAGGTGTCGTGTGGCTACTCACCACCAACGCCTTGTTCGAGTACAAGAGCCAGGAGAACCGGCTGACCTGCCACCTATTGAAGTATGAGCATGGCCAGTTCCAGGACATGCGCCGGTTCCCCAACTGCTTCGCCATAGGGGCAGACGACGGGATGTTCTACTTCTACTACCCGGCCAGCAACACCTACTCACGGCACCAACTGCCCACTCACTCCGTCATCCGCAACATCAAGGCCTACTCCCCCACCAAGATACTACTAGTGACGATGGACGACGGATTCCTCATCTACGACCTGAAGACCCGGAAGCACACCCACCACAACCGACAGACGGCAGGGCTCATCATGAACACCACCAAGATGCTCTATGTGGACCCGAAATGGAACATCTGGATTACCTACGCGGATAATATAAGTAAGGTGTCGCACCTCGACCCCGTGGAGAACCGCATCACCCACTACACCATGAAGGATAAGAACGGGGACCGGGTGACACAGTGTAACCCCATCCGATTCTTCGAGAACATCAACTCGTACCTGATGTTCCACAGCAAAGGGAATGTCATCAACTACTACGACCCCGTGAAGGACGACCTCTGTCCGCTCCTCCTCTCGAAGAGCCCCGAGATTATCAGCTTCAACGAGCCGGAGTTGGTCTATGTGGACCGGCAAAAGAGTCTGTGGCTGGGCAAACGGCGACAGGGCATCATCAAAGTGTCGTTCAAGCGGAACCTCTTCGACCTGCAAAGTCCCAACAAGGAGGACATCTACGCACCGGAGAATGAGCTGGGTGCCGTCTACGAGGACCGCAACCACAACCTATGGGTGACCAATCAGAGTGGCAACGTCATGCTCTACGACAACGGGGATCGCTTCAAGGGCTTCCTCACACCGCAAGGAACCTTATCCGACAAGCCGACCAAACTGGCCGCCGTCAACACCATCCTGCAGGACAAGACGGGCGACATCTGGCTGGGCACTGCGGAGAGAGGACTGCTGCGCGTCACCCCTCAGCAGGACCGACATGGGGAGACGTACCAGATGCACTGGTACCGCCACGACGACAACGACACGCTCAGCCTCAGCAGCGACGCCGTGCAGGCACTACACCAGGACAAGAACGGACGGATATGGGTAGGAACCATCGACGCGGGACTCAACTGCATCGAACCGACTGAAGAGGGCGGAATGCGCTTTGTCCACGCAGGCAATCGTCTGACCCACTACCCCGCCGCAGTCAGCCACATCCGTTGCATAGAGACCGATGCGGACAACAACCTGTGGATAGGCACCACCTCGGGAGTACTCTACGGACAACAGAAGGGCGTGACGAAGGTAGACGACATCTGGTTCCAACACATACAGCGTGTGCCCGGATGCACCACCTGCCTCAGCAGCAACGAGGTGGCGGACATCCATGTGACCAAGAGCGGGGAGACCTATCTGGCTACCTTCGGCGGTGGACTGTGCAAACTCACCTCCTTCAATAGCGGCACCCCGATGTTCACTACCTATACGCAGAAGAGCGGACTCAACTCCGACGTGCTGAAGAACATCCGCGAGGACGGCAACGGCGACCTGTGGATCACCACCGACGACGGTCTGTGCCGCTACGGGCTAGAACAACGGCAGTTCGAGGCATACGACATGCGGTTCTTCCCCTCGGACATACAGTTCACCGACGGACAAGGCCTCGTGAGGTACAACGGCCGCCTGGCCTTCCCCACCGACCGCGGCCTGCTGACCTTCGCACCGGGAGACATCAAGAAGGAGACATACACACCCAAGCTAGTCTTCAGCAGTCTGTCTATCAAAGGCGAGCGACTGCAGGCGGACGAGAGCCCCATCCTGAAGGCGAACCTCAAGGACTCGCTCACCCTCACCCTGCAACATAGCGAGAACACCTTCACCATAGGCTTCGCCGCCCTGGACATGCGGTTCCCCGACAAGCTGCTCTACGAATACAAACTCGACGGGTTCGACGACTGGAACCTCTGCCGCCAAGGACAACATGCCACCTACACCAACATCCCCAAGGGCGAGTATACCTTCCGTGTGCGCTCCACCAATAGCGACGGGCTGTGGGTGGACAACGAACGCACCATCCACATCACCGTGAAGCCCACGTTCTGGGAGTCGGGCTGGGGAGTGTCGCTGATGGTACTATTGTTCGTAGCCATCCTCGTGGGAGTCACCTACCTGACATGGGTATTCTACAAGCTACGCAACAAGGTGTTGTTCGAGCGACAGCTGAGCGGGGCGAAGACGAAGTTCTTCACCGACATCGTGCACGAGCTACGCACACCGTTTACACTGGTCATCGCCCCCTTGGAACACATCCTCTCCAACTACACGGGCAAGCTGCCGGCCCCCGTGTCGCAGGACCTGCAGTTAATACACAGCAACACGCAACGCACAGTGAAGCTGATAAACCAGATACTCGATTTCCAAAAGATAGAGAGCCACAAGATGCGCCTCCGGGTGCAGAAGGTCAACATGGGGTCGTTCATCCAGCGCATCGTGGCCAACTTCAGCGGGCTGGCCACTAGCCAAGGCACATCCGTAGATGTGCATCTGCCTAGCGAGGAGGTTGACCTGTGGATAGACGCCGACAAGATGGAGAGCGTGCTCTTCAACCTCGTGTCCAACGCCTTCAAGTATTCGCCCAAGGGGAAACGCATCGACATCCGTCTGTCGCACGACGACCACGAGGTGACCATCGCCGTCACAGACCAAGGGTACGGCATCCCGTCGGACAAGCGGCTATCCATCTTCTCCCGCTTCGAGAACCTCGTCTACGGGGAATCGCCGAAGCAGGCCAGCAGCGGCATCGGACTGGCCGTGGTGAAAGAGGTGGTGGAGCTGCACCATGGTAACATAGAGGTGGAGAGTGAGGTGAACGCAGGCACCACCTTCTTCATCCGCCTGCAGAAGGGCACCTCGCACTTCGGCAAGGAGGCCGAGTTCATCCTCGACAACGCCAGCGCCAACGCTCCCCTGCCCAACGTGACTACGTCCGCCGACAACGACAACGAACCCGCGGAGCCTACGGGAGGCGACAATGGTGAGCGGGAGTGCATCCTGTTGGTGGAGGACAACGACGAGCTGCGCCGATTCCTGCGCAACATCCTCTCCGACCGGTTCCGCGTGTACACCGCCCACAACGGTCGGGAGGGTTACGAGAAAGCCGTAGCCGTAGCGCCCGACATGATAGTGAGCGATGTGGTAATGCCCGAGATGGACGGCATAGCCATGGTGAAGCAGTTGCGCGACAATAAGGACACCAGCCATATACCTATTATATTATTGACAAGCAAGACGGCTGTGGAGCATAAGATAGAGGGACTGCAGCTCGGCATCGAGGACTACATCACCAAACCCTTCAGTGCCGACTTCCTGCGGGCACGCATCCTCAACATCCTCGACTTGCGGCGACGCATGCAGGAGACGTTCCGTTCGCAACTGATGGAGGAGAAGAAGGAGACGGGCAACGAGGATGTGGCGCTGGCACAGCAGGAGCTCGACCGCCTGCAGGAGAGCGACAAGGAGTTGATAGACCATACCGTGGCCTTCATCCGCGCCAACGTGGCCAATGCCGAACTCTCCGTGGAACAGATAGCCGCCGAGCTGCACACCAGCCGCTCGTGCCTCTTCAAGAAGATAAAGGCACTGACCGGCATCGCGCCCGTGGCCCTCATCCGCGACATACGGCTGAAGCACGCCATCGAGCTGATGGCGGACGACAGCATTTCGCTCACCCAAGTGGCCTACGACTCAGGGTTCAGCGACCCGCTCTACTTCAGTAAATGCTTCAAGCAGGTGTATGGCATGCCGCCTAGCGAGTACCGCAAAGCGTAGTGCGCAACTCCTCGGTGAGGAGATTAGAACTGGAAGTAGATGAACGGCTGTATGTCGCTGCTCTTTACCTGGATGACGAGGTAGATGACAGCAACAACCACCAACACCTGCTCCACGAAGAAGAGCCGACTGATGGTGCGCTGGCAGGTCTGCTTCAGGTATCCGGGCATGAAGTGGAGCAGATAACCGATGAGCATCAGCGTGAACACAGGCTGATAACCCTCGATGAGTTGCCCGAAGAGTTGTGGCTGGAAGTTAGTCACAATCTGCGATATCATGGTCCACGACGCCTCGAAGGTCTGGTTGCGGAAGAATATCCACCCGAAGCACACCAAGTGGAAGGTGAAGATGGTGCCTGCCACCCGCTTCCACCCATGACTGACATAATCCTTAGGCCGCCCCAGATAGCCCATATAGGCTTTGTGAATGGCCAAAGTCACACCATGGAAAGCGCCCCAGAAGACGAAGTTCCACGAGGCTCCGTGCCACAAGCCGCCCAGCAGCATCGTCACCACGAGGTTCACGTAGGTGCGTATGCGCCCCTTGCGGTTGCCGCCCAGAGAGATATAGAGGTAATCGCGCAGCCACGAGGAGAGTGAGATGTGCCAACGGCGCCAGAACTCCGTAATGGAGCAGGATTTATAAGGAGAATCGAAGTTGAGCGGGAAGCGGAATCCCAACAAGAGGGCTATACCGATGGCCATATCGCTGTAGCCCGAGAAGTCGCAGTAGATTTGCAACGCATAGCCATAGACACCGAACAGATTCTCCACGCCGGAGTAGAGCCCGGGATTGTCGAAGATGCGCTCCACGAAGTTGACGCTGATGTAGTCCGAGATGACGGCCTTCTTGAAGAGTCCGCCGGCAATGTAGTAGATGGCCTGCCCGAACATCTCGCTGGTGACGCAGAGCGGCTGGCGTATCTGTGGGATGAAGTCGCGCGCCCGGACGATAGGTCCAGCCACCAACTGCGGGAAGAAGGAGACGAAGAAGGCATAGTCCAGCAGATTGTGCAGGGGCGACAGCTGTCCACGATAGACGTCGATGGTGTAGCTGAGCGACTGGAACGTGAAGAACGAGATGCCCACGGGCAGGAAGATGTCCAGCGGTTGGAACGAACCGTTCCACAGCGGGCACAACATCTCATAAATGAAATTGGTATATTTGAAATATGCGAGCAGTCCCAGGTTAATGGCGATGCTGAGACAGAGCAACAACTTGCGACTACGATGTCCCGTGGTCCGCTCCATGCGCTCCGCGATGAGGAAGTCGGAGACGGTGACGATACCCAACAGGAAGAAGTAGGTGCCGCTGCTCTTGTAGTAGAAATAGTATGAGAAGAGCACGACGAAGAGCAGCCTCAGCGTGGTGCGCTCGCGCAACAGCGTGTAGACGAGCGTGAAGCCCAGGAACAGGAACAGGAACAGACCGCTGCTGAATATCAGCGGCTGGTCAGCCTGATAGCTGAAAATCTGCTCGGCTATCTTATGCCAGTCAATTTGCATCCACATAATCGTTGTAAGCGTTTAGGATGGCAGCGGCTAGCAACGATCCCTGGAGGATGTAGCCATCGTGCGTGAAATGTACGTGGTCGTTTTGCATGTAGTCACCGCTCACCCAGTTGACGCAGGCCGACTGTTTGCCGCCGGCGATGTCGTAGAGGTCCCACACGGGCAGTCCGCGCTGTTTGGCGAAGTCCAGTATGTTGGCCACCACGGTGGCGGTAAGGTTGTTGACCACCTTGCGGCGACGTTGCACACGGATGTACGAGCCCGGAGGGGTGGTGAGCATCACCACAGCACCAGGGCACTGTTTATAAAGCAGTGTGAGCAACGCGTCCAGTTGGGTGAGGTGCTCCTCCGCGCTATAGCGTTTGCCATGACTTTCGTTGGTACCAAAGGAGAGGATGATGAGGTCTGGCTTCAGTCGGGCCACCTCGTCCAGATGTTCCGCCTCGGTAAACTGCACCGTGGTGGCACCGTTGATGCCAAGGGCGTGGTAGATGAGTCCCGGTCGGCCGGTCTCCCTTGCCAACGCGGAAGTCTGGTAGGTGATGGAGTCGGGATAGACGGCCCCACTGCCGAAAGCATGCTCCAGACTATGGCGGGCTGCGACGGTGAAGACGTGTCCCCTCACGTGGGAGTCGCCTATGTGGACGATGCGCATCTGTTGGTGCTGCAGGCAGAGTTTCTCGAAGAGGGGAAACAGTTGCTCCTCCCGCTCAATGCGGTTGGGCTTCCGGTTCTTGAATGTAGTGGGCAAAGAGTCCGTCACGAGGATGTGGTCGAGTTGTTTCGGTCCCTCGTTCATCCTCGTCTCCCGCTGCTGCTTCCATGCCGTTTCGGGCTTAAGGCTCCCGGGGAAGGGGTCTTGCGCCATCGCTGTCAGCGCTAGCAGGCAGCAGAGCAAGCAGCCGACGGCACGCTTATTTCTGTCCATTACCATTACGGTTGTCATATTGTTCTTTTCCATATACAAGGGTTTCGAAGAGCAACGTTGCCAGATGCTTTCCGCCCTTGAAGTTGATGTGTGTATAGTCGCGGTTGGCCAACGAAGGGTTGGCTTTCACCATGCGTTGGATGCTGCCCTCGCCTCCCATGGCCTCGAAGAGGTTCCAGTAGGCGATGCCGGTCTTCGCGGCAATGTTCTGTTGGCAAGGTATCAGGTTGAGGATGCCCGGCATAGTCTCGAAGTTTCCCGTCTTGGTCTTGTGGGCACGGTCGCTCACACCCACCAACAGGAATCCCGCATCGGGGAAGCAATCCTTCAGGGTATTGATGATGGAGACCATCGACTTCTCATAGTTCTCGAACTTCACAGACTGCGGACCAGCCACGTTGAGTCCATACTGGAGCACGATGAGGTCGTAGGGCCGAACTTCGCCGAAGGCCCGCAGAGTGGCCTCGGGGATAGTCTGCAGTGAGGTGCCGCTTGCGCTTCGCAGACTGAAATTGTCCACACACACTCCCTTACTGCCCTCCAGGGCGATGCCGTAGAAGGTGGTGGCTGGGTCGACAGTGGAAGTCACCGTCCACTTAATGTCCGAGGTGGCTCCGTCGACCTCCAGGCATTGCACACCATTGTCGGGTTGCACCTTGTAGTTCTCCGTCTCCTCTCCGTTGCGCACGGAAGTGAGCTCAATGGGTTTAGCGGCATGCAGGTAGATGAAGCTACGCTCCCACTTATCGAGGTTAGGTGCGTAGCGGGTCACACCATTCGCCTGAACGAAAGCGCCTTTCGTAGGCAGGTAGTAGCGGTTGGCCATGCCCTGGCGTTCCTTGTCGAATCCTTTCCTGTCGGTCACCGTGTGAGCCTCCCAGCCTTTGGACGACTCTTCCACGGTAGGTCGATAGCCTTTGCCCAAGCCCACTATGTGGAGGTATCCCACGCCACAACCGCCAAACTTCTCTTGCAGCATAGCGCGCAGGTCGGACGTGAGGATGTCCGCTTCGATGTAGGAGTCGCCGAAATAGGCGATGCGCACCGGGCGACCCAGTTTGTCAACCTGCGACAGCTTCTGATAGAAGCCACGCATGCCTCGTTTGGTGGAGTCACCAAAATCCTGTATGCAAGTCAATCCGGTGCGGCAAGTGTCCACCGTGGCCACATCGGGCATGGGTGTCAACTGTGCCGAGTCTATTGCCACGGAGTCGGTTTCTTCTTCCAACACGTCACTCAACAGTGACACTTCTCGCAGTGGGCTGCCGTCGATAGACAGCGAGGGGAGGTACTGCAGTATCGACAACACGACGACGACGCAGCACACGAACAAAAACGTACGGAAACCAAAATGCTTCATTACCTCAAATTATTTCGCCTAGAAAGCGGCTGCAAAGGTAGATTAAATTAAGGAATAGTCAACCACTATTGACTCATTTTCTTTGTATGACAAGCGAAATCAAGTTACGACGCAATTGGGTAGGGGTATGGGGTCAAGTGCCGATGAAGTATACTTCATTGGGCATTGAAGTATACTTCAATGGCACTTGAGGTATACTTCGTTAACCGATGAGGTGTTACCACGCTTAATGCCGTCTTACACCCGAAATGAGAAGCCGCCCCTGCAGGAACGGTTCTGTTCGTGCAGGGGCGGCATACTTTAGGTTCGTCTATACCCGATGACGGGGGAAAGGCGAGAGTTTATTTCTTCTTGTCCTTGTTGACGCTGCCGCCTAAGGTGCGTACATCCTCCACAGCATTGCGGTCGGGCCACTCACTACGCTTCAGGAAGTGGATGGTGGAGTTGACGGAGCCGTCCTTCGGAGCGACAATCTCAATCTCTTGGTTGCGCAGCAGGCGAATCATCTCGGCACCGGCATAGAGCACCACGCCATAGCCGTGGGTAGCGTAGACGGTGTGACCGCGGTGATAGTAGTAGCTGTTGTCGTGGGCAAAGGTGGTGCCTTCGGCCGTCCAGTCCACCGCACCGTTCTCGCGCACAGCACTGCGGGTGGCGTTCCAACCGGTGATGGCTACCGGACCGTAAACGTGACTGATCCAGCCCTCGTTGATGCCTTTGGCGATGGCATAGGTGAACATTGCCGTGCAAGATGTCTCCTCAAAGGTGTCGTTCTTGTCGAGCAGATTGTGCCAGAATCCGTTGCCACCCTGCAGGTTGGCCAACTTCTGCACCATGGTGCGGTAGTAGTGCAGAATCTCGTCGCGACCCTTATAGTCTTTCGGCAAGCGGTCGAGTACCTCGGCCATAGACATGAGCACCCATCCGTTGGCGCGTCCCCAATAGAAATGGGGGTCGTAGTCGGCAGAGTTCACGTTCCATCCGTGGTCGAAGATGCCCATCTGCGGGTCGAACAGGCGCTGTCCCATCTGCAGAATCTGACGCACGGCATCGTCTGCATAGGACTTCTTGCCCGTCATCACATACATATTTATAAGGAAGGGCACACTCATGTACATGTCGTCGGCCCACACGGACTCATATTGGGGACGATGGCGCGACAACGTTCCGTCGGAGAGACGGCACTGGTCGTGCGACACGTGTTTGTCCACACGCTCTATCAAGGGCAGGTATGCCTTGTTCTTCGTTTTCAGATAAGTCTTCACCATGGCGGCACCGATGGCACCGCAGTGGTCCAAGGCGGACATGTTGGTTATCTCGCGCCAGCCCTTCAGGTGGTGCTCGGCGAAGTAGGGTTGCCACTTGGACACGAAATCGTAGAAGGCCACGTTGTTGGCGAAGTAGCTCTTGTCGTCGAGGATGTTATCGATGTAGTCGAAGGCAGCAAGCACCACACCATGGGTGTAGCTCCACTCGCTGGCAAAGCCTTTCTTCACCACGGCGTTGGGGCACTCCGTGTTGGTGTCTGTAATCTCTTCGCCGGTCTTCTCGTTGATGATGGCCCGTTCGGTAGTTCTCTCATAATAGCCCTTCACCGCCTGCAGCACCTCGATGATGCTGGCTTCGGTAGGAACCTGATAAGGAATGGCATACGTGGGGACGCGCTTCTGCGAGTCGTTCCGGTAGTCCGCTGTCTGCGCCGTAGCCGTCTGCGGCACGAGCGAACAGGAGAATGCGGCAAATGCGAACACGCCGCAGGTGGTCAGTAAAGTGTGTGACATATTTATATGGTATTTAGTATAAGTTTCTTAAGCCGGTGCGATATGCGGTCGCACCAATTGCGGGCAAAAGTAAGCATTATCGGCCAAACGGCCAAGCTTTGCCTCCACTACGTTACAGAGCAGAAGAGGCGAATCGCTCGTAGCGACGGCAGAACCAGAACAGCATTATCAGTCCGATTACCGAGATAGGCACGGCATAGAGGGCTGGATAGCGATAACCAAGTCCTGCCTCGATAGGCAGTCCGCCGATGTAGGCACCCAACGCATTGCCCAGGTTGAAGGCCACCTGTATGAGCGCGGCACCCAGCAGCTCGCCACCCTTGGAGAATTGCAGGATGGAGACTTGCAGCGGGCCCGAGACGGTGAACAGTCCCGTGGTGCAGACACACATCAGCAAGGCGGAGAGCCAATTGATCTGTGCTGTGAAGAAGATGGCCACCAAGGCGAAGAACACGATGAAGTGTGTGGTGAAGGCCACACGTCCCGGCGAGAAGCGGTCGGCCAACTTACCTCCGGTGAGGTTGCCCACCACCATGCCGAAGCCAGCGAGTATCATCAGCAACGAGATGCTCTCCTCGGCAAAGCCGGAGACATCGGTCAGCAGAGGGTTGATGTAGCTGTACCAGCAGAAGATGGCACCATTGCCAAAGGTGGTGCCGCCCAGGATGAGCCATGGGGCAGGCTTCTTCAGGAAACGGAACTGACCCTTAAGTCCCGTGTCGGACAGTCCCTCCACATGGGGCACCCATTTCCATATATAATAGATGACGAGCAGACTGCCGAAGGCCACCAGCAGGAACGTGGCACGCCAAGAGAGCAAGGCGCTAAGCGAGGTACCCAACGGCACACCGAAGAGATTGGCGACAGTCATGCCGGCTATCATGATGGAGACGGCCTCGGAGCCCCTACCCTTCTCGGCCACCCGCTCGGCCACGATGGAGGCCACACCGAAGTAACCGCCGTGGGGCAAACCGGAAATGAAACGTGCCACCATCATCACCCAATAGTTGGGAGCGAGGGCGGCAAGCAGGTTACCAACCAACATCACCGCTGACAGACCCAGCAACAGATGTTTCAGCGGATACCTGCGGGCGAACACCAGCAAGGGTGCTCCCACACATACGCCAAGCGCGTAGGCGGAGATGAGGTGACCTGCCTCGGGGATACTGATGTCCAAACCTTCGGCGATGTAAGGAAGAATCGCCATCATCACATACTCGGCAATACCCAATGCGAGGGTACCGAACGCCAGAGCAATCAAACTCTTTTTCATCTTTCAAAAACAGAATGTGTATACCTATTATATATAATAGCGCAGACCTTTCCCAGCAAGAGAATGGCCTCCGGCTAAGTCGAGCGCAAAGGTAATGCAAGTGAGAGCAAAAATTATCAAGCTTGCTTGAAATAATTTTGCCGAGCGTAGCTTACCTTATCTAAGGATGCAGTTTATCTAAAGGTAAAGAAAGTCACTGACTCATAGATAATAGAGGAAAGTGAGGAATAAAAAAGATATTCCATTTACATTTTTTAGCACAAAACATTTCTCTATGCCAAAAGGAATAGGTTACTTTGCAGCGTACAAATGATGTACATAGTTTGATTTGACTCTTTAACAAGTATGCTAATAGGAACGTTCATCGGTATAAGGATGGACAAGATGTGCGCAGGAGAAATAGCGACATCTAGATTTAGGTTTAACACAGGGCACTATGGGCTCATTAAATAATCCAGACAGCATACTTTATAAGAAGTGAATCACACTAGTGAATGTGAATCACACATTATATACACACATATATTGCTTTCCTTTTTATTACATTTGCCCTTGGCTCACTGTGAAGCGCGCCAAGGGTTTTTTATTTCCCTAGGCAGAGAAATTCATTTACCCAGTCAGGAAAATATATTTTCCTAGTCAGAGAAATATATCCCCCTCCTTACATCCTCAAGT
>CAVFUK010000070.1:0-3776 GCA_963625535.1 Anaerovoracaceae bacterium
GCGTCAGGTCGGGCAGCAGGAAGAAGTCGCAGTAGCCGTGGCTCAGCTCCAGCTCCGGGGCAGTGTAGTAATAGCCGTTGAGGTTGAGGTAAGCCATGAAGAAGCCCTGCAGGTTGCGCTCGCCCTCAATGCCGTCGCGCACGGCCGACACCTTCTCATAGGCGTCCGCCATCATCTGCAGCGCGTCCTGCCACTTGCCGTCGAAGGCCATGCCGGTGAACTTATACTCCAGCTCGGCCAGGTTGACGAAGCGCTTCTCCTGGTACTCCTCCAGCAGGTAGCCGTAGTATTGCTTGCGGACGTTGTTGTTGGGAATGCCCAGCACCAGCTGCGTGCCGTAGGTGCCTTGGATGGTGAGCATCCCGTAGTAGAACAGCAGGCTGGGGAATATCAGCGGGTCGGTGATTTTGTGGGCGGGGAAGGTCTCCTCCAGCTTGGCCACAATCTGTCCCGTCTCGGCGATGGTGCGGATGACGCCCTTGCGGTCGCCGTCGAGTTTGTCCAGCTGGATGAGTTTGCGCATCTTGTTGTAGTCGGTCTTCGTGTTGGGGTCTATCATCTCCTCGGGGCCCTCGCCGCGGCTTATGTAGTTGCGCAGATAGTAGAGCACCATGTCGCAGTTGAACACGCGGCTCTGTGTCTCCAGCGCTTCTTCGGCGAAGCAATAGTTGTCGTACCAAGGCTTCATCTCCTCGATGATGGCTTCTATGTCGGCATCGGGACGAATCTGCCCATTGTCCTTATAATAGGTGAACATCTCCCGCACGTCTTCCGTGGAGAAGCCGAGCATCTGGTTGAAGTCCTCCTTGGTGGAGATGTGCCAGCCGATGTTGAATCCGCTGGTGACGTCGTCCAGGGTCACGGGGCTCACGCCGGTGATGAAGATGCGCTCGAAGGTGCCCTTGAACTTCTTGAAGATGTCGCGGTAGAATCCCTCGGCGTGCGTCATTGCCCAGTACACCTCCTCGCCTTGCTCGTTGAGCACGGTGTTCGTGAAATTGTCGTATTCGTCGATGATGAGATAGAGCGGGATGCTCAACGTCTGGGCCTTACGCGTCATGATTGTCAGTTTTTCGCCCGCATTGTCCGACGCGTAGAAGTCCTTTCGGGTCTCTTCGGGATAAGACGCGGCATACTTGTCCATAAAGTCGTTGAGACTGGCGCGACAATAGATGTTGAAGTTGTCGGAGAGATGTTCTATGTCGCCCCCCACTTGAGAAAAGTCGAGATGCAGTACCTGAAAGCGCCCCTGCAAGGGTGTAGGGTGCTGCCCAATCCACAGGTCGCCGAACAGCTCCTCGAAGCGGTCTTTGTTGTTGATGTCGTAGTAAGCCTTCAGCATACTAATGAACACGCTCTTGCCGAACCTGCGGGGGCGGATAAAGAACAGATAACTTGCTTCATCCTCCAACAGCGGCAAATACATGGTTTTGTCCACATAGTAGAGGTTGTCCCGCCTTACTCTGTCAAAATCCGAAATGCCGTAAGGCACCTGCTTTATTTTATTCTTCAGTTGTTCCATCGTCATTTTTCTTCAGTACGCCACAAAGTTACGTGATGTTTCCTGAACGGCCAAACATTCGGCCGTTCTTCTCGCGCCCCTGCCTGTTTTCGGTCTCCTTCACAAGGTTTTCACAAGGAAATGATACTTCTATTTATTTGAGATATTGAGATACTGAAATGTGCCAGGAGAGAATTGTCCCTCTTGGCCCATTCCGCTGAAGGCATCGCTTCCTAAGCCGGGCAAAGCCTCACAGCCTTTAATTTGTATTCATTGTCAAAATGTCTCTTTACCATAGGCCACACACAAAAAAGCCCAGCCTATTTAAGCATTGTAAAGAGGCTCGGCTGGAACTAACGCAACAAAGGTACATAGAATACCTAAACCGGCATTTTTTAGCGAGAAAAATGAATGATATCGCTGTGGGTCGCAAGGCGCTGTTTCCTCCGGTCCATCGCCGACATTTTCGCCCTCTCGTTCGGCAATGATATCGTACAATCGCCCGTAGGTTTCTGTGCCGTAGATTGCATCACGGTTCCTGTGGATGGATGTCGAAGGGCAACAAGGGCTCGTCCCCACCTTCACCTCCGCTGTTGAACCGGTCGAAGTCGGAGATGAACGAACGGTCCTGCGTCACCCTGAATTTCTCGTATTCGCTGAAGGCTTTCTCCCTCGCCTCGTCCCGCGACACGGTACCGGCTGAAGAGATAGCCTCATAATCCATCATTTTCAGGAATTGCGAAAGCCTGCTTCGCCACTCATCCATCGTCGTAATCAGATGACGACTGGCCCGCAACTCCGCCAGGTCGAGAAACGAGGTGGTGATGCCGTTCAGCGCCTCCAACTCCTTATCCGATAGATAGTTCTTCGCCACGATGGTGTCGGACTTCTGCACCCGTCCGTCCGGAGCGTTCTTCCATGTTGTAAGTCCCATGTGAGGTTGCTCTGCATCCGCTCTGTTGTAGACTATCTCCGCTGCGGTGTGGTGTGTCACGGCCAAATGCATCATGTTCTGCACCATCTTGAAGAAGAGCCTCGTGCTCTCCGAATCCTTGTCATAGTCCGCGCTACACTCCGCATAGATGTCCGTAATCTTTTGGTAATATCGCCGCTCCGAGGTACGAATCTCGCGGATGCGTTCCAGCAAATCGTCGAAATAGTCCTTGCCGAAATGCTTGCATTGCTTCAGCCGCTCATCGTCCAGCACATACCCTTTCACGATGAACTCCTTCAGCACCGTGGTAGCCCAGATGCGGAACTGTGTGGCTTGATAGCTGTTCACACGATAGCCCACGGCTATGATAGCGTCGAGGTTATAGAACAGGGGGCTGCGTTCCACGTCCCGCTCCCCTTCCAGTTGAACTATCCCAATTTTTCGGATAGTTGCCTCTTTCGAGAGTTCCCCCGATTCATAAATCTGCCCCAAGTGATAGTTCACGGTTCTAACGTCCACCCCGAAGAGGTCGGCCATCCGTTTCTGCGACATCCAGAAGGTCTCGTTGTTGAATATCACCTCTATGCGTGTCTCGCCCTGCGCCGTCTTGTAGAGTAAGATGTTCGATTCCAGTGAGTTTTGCACCAGCTCGTCCAATGTCACAGATCCCGAGAAGTAATCCCTTGCCTGCTGCACCAGTGGCTTCTTCCCGTCGGCATTCTCCGCCACTATCATGCAGGCCATGCGTGATAGGCGCAGCACCTCCACCTTACGGAACGAGCCGCTCCCCAACTTCACCATCTCAACCGTTTGGTTGAAATGATCCTCCACGTCCATCCCCCGCAAGCGTGCCACGTCGATGGCCTTCTCCATCACCCTTTGGAATTTCCAATAAGCCGAGTATCCCATTGCGTTGGAGAGTTCGCGAGAGCTCCAGTACTCCTTGCCGTTGTCGTCTGTCCTGCGGATTTCCTCCAGCGAGGGCCGCATCTGTGGAATGTCATTGTTCATCTTGCGTCAAAAAAAATAAGTTTCTCAAAAGCACACATTCTGTTTCTAATACTGAGATACTGAAACCTTTCGCAGGTGTTTACACCTCCTCCATGCGGAGCAGCTTGCCGCCGTCGAACTGCAGGATGATTTTGTGCAGCTGGGTGCCTTGGCGCAGAGCCTCCACGCGAGGGGCCGAGGCATAGCCGTAAATCTGTGCTTTCGCCCCTTCCCACTGTTCGGCTATCAGCTTCTCGCGCTGGGGCTTCGTTACGCCCCGCACCTTCTTCGGGGCTAGCTTCAGCTCCAGTATGTAGCTGTGCTTCGTGGGGTAATGCGTCAGGTCGGGCA
>CAVFUK010000071.1:0-11073 GCA_963625535.1 Anaerovoracaceae bacterium
CCTTTTTATTTTTTAATTGAAACTGAAACTGATTCCACTCTGTGTCCTTTGGGGGGTTGGTGTCACGTTCACTGTCGACACTCGTCCGTGTAGGACGCGAGTTGTTGGAACTTGTAGGCAGTGCTCTTCCCCTCAGAGGCCAGAGGTGATCGTTCACCTCCGTGTTGGCAGTCGTATTCTTCTACAGGTAATATCTTGCATACTCTTTTTTCTTTTTGTGAGCCTCGGGGACGTTGGTGTCCATCTCTTGCGCGCATTCCCTAGGGTGGTGGTCCCGCGGTGTCCCTTGGCTCGGATTCAACATTTTGTTAACTCTTGGATTTCGGTCCGTTGAAGAGTGGTCTCGCGTAGAGGGCTCTTCCCGAAAGCCGATGCAAAAGTAAGGCACCGGAATCGGGGTGCATTGGGTGCATAATTCGGACGCACCTGCGCACAGGTCTGTCGATGTGGGTGTAAGCGCCGTGGGCAGAGGGCTGCGGCGTGATGAAAAAAAGTTGGAGGTGCGTATTTATTTTGAATTATGCACCTGCGCGGGAAATGCGCACCTGTGGGGTGGAAGGCTCCTGCTCGGGTGCTGGAGCCGTCGCCTTTTCGGGGTACGGTGGCTTCTCTCCCGTGGCGGAGAGGTTCCCGGTGGGGGATTTTGGACGTTCGGAAAGAGGTGGTGGAGGTGAGTGCAACGGTTGAAGGGGAAGAAGCGTGGAGCGATGAGGTGAGGAAGTGTGGAAAAGGAGAGTGTAGGCCTTTTATCTCCCGCTGCGCCTTTTACTTCCGGTAGGTGTCCTTTATCTCCCGGTAGACGCTTTTGGCGTAGCTCTCGTCGCGCAGCATATCCTGCACCTTGTTGGCGTAGGGTTTGGGGTCCACGTTGCTCTGCAGGCCGCAGTCCTCGGTGAGGAAGCGGTAGATGGCAAGTGCGGGAGGGTTCTTTGGCAACACACCTGCCTCAATCCAAAGCCTCAGATGACTGACGATGACGGCGTTGAGCTTGTCACCCCTGGAGCAGCAGAGCCGGTTGCTCCACAGCTTGTGCTCCTTCAGGTAGCCCACGAGCTCGTCGCTCTTGCGGCTTGCCGTCAGCTTGTCCTTGAAGAGCATCTTCCTCTGGGGCCCTTGGCGGCTGCCTTCCTTCGGTCTGTCGGCGTGTTGGGAATGTTTGTCCCAGGCTTGGTCCATGGCCTCGTCGAAGCTCTGGCGCACGCACTGGTAGATTTCCTTGAAGCGGAAGAAGGCGGCTACGTGGCGGAATGCCGAGGGGTCGTGCGTGGGGCGGCGCGGCAGCAGGCTGAGGCGGTTGTTCCAAAGGTATTTACCCAGCGCGGCGCCATGGTTGAAGGTGAGGCGTGCGCCCTTGTGGCCTGTGAGCGTGAGCAGGATGTGGAATTTCTTCAGCGCCTCGTCGGTGGCTTCTTCCTCGCCCTGGTAGAAGGTGAGCAGGCTGCGGTCCGCCTTGTAGTCGGGTGGCAGTTGCCGTTCGTCCACGATGATGAAGTCGGAGCTGAGCAGGGCCTGCAGCTCTACCCTGAGGAGGCTGCCCCACGTGGTGGAGGGGTTGTCGCAGCTGTTGCGCCAGCTGTTGAAGGCTTGGCGTCCTGTCTCGAAGGCGCGCTTCACCAGGGGGAAGTTCACGGTCTCCAGCTCGTCGGCGAAGGCCTCGTACTGCTTGTTGGTGTAGGGCTTCGCCACACGTCGCGCCAGGTCGCCCACGGTCCACTTCAGCTCGTCCGCCTCTTGCCACACGAGGTCGCGCCACGTCTTCCAGTCGGTGCGTTCCACGGCCTCCAGGGCACGCTGCAGCAGGCGTTCGGGGGAGGTGGCTTCCTCCTGTTCCGTGGAGAGGTCGGCGGTCGTCAGCGCAGGTCCGTTGGAGCTCCCTTCCCATTTCTCCAAGTCCACGGCGTTCCGTGTCGGTTCATTAGGGCTTCCTCCCTGTTCTGTGGAACCTTCGGTGTTCCGCGTCTGTCCGTTGGAGTTGGGTGTTCCTTCCCATTTCTCCAAGTCCACGGTGTTCCGCATAGGTCCGTCGTCGGTGGAGGCTCGACCATCGCCGCGGCCTTCCGTCGCCTGCGAGGGCTGTTCGTTTGGGCTCCCTTCCGTCGTCTGCGGGGAACTTTCGGCGTTCCGCGCAGGTGTGCTGTTGGGGTCCTCGGTGGGGAGCGTCGGCGTGGATTTGAAATCCTTCAGCGTGTCGCTGAGTTTGCGTTGCAGCTCGGTGTACTCCTCGGAGAGCAGCGCGTGTATGGAAGGCGCTTTGTCCAGCTTCTCCAGTTGGGCTGCCACCTTGCCTCTCGCCTCGCGGATTTGCACCAGCAGCCCCATGAGCTGCGTCTTCAGCACCGTCTCGTTCGCCACCAGCAACTCTCCGGCGGAGTCGCACTCGCGTATGAGCTCGCACATGCGGACCACTTGGTCCACGTGGTGCTCTGTCTCGTCTTTCAACATTATGTAGTGTTCTGTCTTGTCTTTCATCTTGCAAAAAAGTTTTTGAGCTTGTCTCGACGCTTAGTCTCTTCGACTCCAAAGAGGTCTCTTTGACTTTTAGTCTCAAGAACAATCTACCCTCCGTACGCCACAGCCCCTATGGCGCCGCAGATGATGATCATCAGTATGGGGTTCACGCGGAAGAAGCGCGTGCCCACGAAGGCGGCCACGAAGAGCGCCACGCTCAGCACGAACTGGAACAGGTCGTCCGAGGGGCGGCTGAAGTTCTCCGGCGTCATCAGCAGCAGGGCGGCGGCGGCCAACAGGCCCACCACGGCAGGACGCAGGCCACGGAACACCGACTCCACCAAGGGGTGCTTCTGGTATTTCAACAGGAACTTGCTGATGGTGAGCATCAGTATGAACGACGGCAACACCACCGCCAGCGTGGCCACGGCGCTGCCCAGGATGCCCACCGTGTGGGGATAGCCCGCGTTGACGATGGCCGTGTAGCCCACGTACGTGGCGGAGTTGATGCCGATGGGGCCAGGGGTCATCTGGCTGATGGCCACAATGTCGGTGAACTCGGAGCTGCTGACCCAGCCGTAGCGCGTCACCACCTCGCCCTGGATGAGGGAGAGCATGGCGTAGCCTCCGCCGAAGCCGAAGAGGCCTATCTTCAGGAATGTGTAGAACAGTTGCAGGAATATCATGACTCGTGAGTGTTAGAATGTTTCGCCCCGAAGCGGCCCCACAGGTAACCGCCCACGCCGGCTATTATAATAATGTAGATAGGTGAGACCCCGAGGGCCCAGATGAGCAGCGCGCTGACGATGGGAATCCACACCGTGCGGCGGTTTATCTTGCTCGACTTCGCCACCGAGAACGTGGGTGCGGCGATGAGCGCCACCACCGCGGGGCGGATGCCCTTGAAGATGCTCTCCACCAGGTGGTTGTCCTTGAACTGTTGGAAGAACAGGGCGATGGCCAGGATGATGAGGAACGAGGGGAGCACGGTGCCCAGCGCCGTGGTGAGGCTGCCTCGCAGGCCGCGCAGCTTGTAGCCGATGAAGATGGCCATGTTGACGGCGAACACGCCGGGCGAGGATTGCGCCACGGCCATGAGGTCGACAAACTCCTCCTTGCCTATCCAGCCTTTCTTGTCCACCACCTCCCGCTCTATGAGGGGAATCATGGCGTAGCCTCCCCCGATGGTGAAGAGGCCTATCTTGAAGAAGATGCTGAAAGATTCGAAATAGATGTTCATTACAATGTTGTTTTATAAGGTTTTTTTCTCTTTTCCCCGAAACGGAAATTCCTTCTTCCCGAAAAGGTTTACTTCTAGAGAAAGCTTTTCTCCCTAAAGAAAGTTTCCCTCTTTCCGAAAGGTTTCTCCCTAAAGAAAGTTTCCCTCTCCAAAGTAAATTTCCTTCCTCCTTAGGTTTTCTCTCCGAGGAGGTTTCCTCTCTTCGAACAGGTGCTCTTTCCAACTGGAAAATCTCTCTTCCAAAGGACGGACTTCCCTTTCGCAGGGTGGGAGATTTCATAATGAAAGAGGTGCGCCGCCAAGCCTCTCCCCCCTTGAAAAGCGCCCTGCTCCCGAATGGTGGGAAACAGGGCGCAGAGAAGAGGGGGAACGGAAACCTCTTCCTTTTGTTTACAGTGTAGGGGGAAGAGACGCCCGAGCGTTTTTTAAGGAGCAACGAACATTCGCCCGGGCGGTCCCCCTTTGTTGAGTATAATCTGTTATTTTTTGTTCTTCACCACCCAGTTCTTGGCGTTGACGAAAGCCTCTATCCACGGCGTCACCTGGTCGCTCTCGCGGCGGTCGGCGGGATAGTAGGCACACTGCCAGGGGAAGAAGGCACGCTCAAGGTGAGGCATGAGCGCCACGTGGCGGCCGTCGTCGCTGGCAAGTCCCGCTACGGAATAGTCGGAGCCGTTGGGGTTGCCGGGATACTCGTCGTAGCTGTACTTGGCGATGACGTTGTACTTGTCCTCGGCGTAGGGCAGGGAGAACTTGCCCTCGCCGTGAGCCACCCAGATGCCCAACTTGTAGCCGCTGAGCGAGCCGAACAGCACGCTGCGGTTGGTGGGGATGGTGAGGCCCAGGAAGGCTGACTCGAACTTGTGCGACGTGTTGTGCATCATGCGGCCCTTCTTCTTGTGGTCGGGGTTGATGAGGCCCAGCTCCATCATCAGCTGGCAACCGTTGCAGACGCCCAGCGAGAGGGTGTCGGGACGGCTGTAGAACTTGTCGAGCGTGGCCTTGGCCTTGGGGTTGAAGAGGAAGCCTCCTGCCCATCCCTTGGCGGAGCCCAGCACGTCGGAGTTGGAGAATCCGCCGCAGAAGACGATGAAGTTGACGTCCTCCAGCGTCTCGCGGCCGCTGATGAGGTCGGTCATGGTCACGTCCTTCACGTCGAAGCCTGCCAGATAGAGCATGTAGGCCATCTCACGCTCGCCGTTGGTGCCCTTCTCGCGGATGATGGCGGCACGGATGCCGCTGGGCGTACGGCGGTCGGGGTCGAGGCCATACTGCGACAGCTTGCCGGTGAACTGCGGTCCGAAGGCCATCTCCAGGGGCTGACGCTTGTAGTTCTCGAAGCGCTCCTTGGCACAGCCATTCATGCTCTGCTTGCGGTCGAGCAGGTAGGACGATGAGTACCACACGTCGCGCAGATAGTCGATGCCGAACTGATAGGTGGCGTCGCCCTTGGTGACGAGGATGTGGCGCTCGTCGGTGGGAGCTCCCAGCTTCACGTAGCCCACGCCGGCGTCCTCCAGTATCTTTTTCACCTCCTCCTTGTGCTTGTTCTTCACCTGAATCACCACGCCGGGGTTCTCGGCGAACAGCACCTTGATGAGGTCGTCCTCCATTATCTTGTTGAGGCTTATCTCCATACCGCCCTCGGTGTTGGCGAAGCACATCTCCAGCAGGGTGGTGATGAGACCTCCGGCGGAGATGTCGTGACCTGCCAACAGCAGGCCTTTGTTCACCAGCTCCTGGATGGCGAGGAAGGCGTCGCGGAAGTATTCGGGATTCTGCACCGTGGGCACGTCGTCGCCCACCTTACCCAGCGACTGCGCGAAGGCGGAACCGCCCAGGCGGAGCTTGTCGAAGCTGAAGTCCACGTGGTAGATGGTGGTCTTGGGGTCGTTCACCAACACGGGAGAGACCACCTTCTTGATGTCGGCCACCTCGCCGCCGGCTGACACGATGACCGTTCCCGGGGAGATGACCTTCTCGCCACCGGGATATTTCTGTGTCATAGACAGGGAATCCTTGCCCGTGGGCACGTTGATGTGGAGCTCGCAGCAGAAGTCCGACAGGGCTTTGACGGCGGTGTAGAGCCGAGCGTCCTCGCCCTCCTGTGAGCGGCAGGGCCACATCCAGTTGGCTGAGAGCGAGAGGCTGTCCATGCCGTCGGCAAAGGGAGCCCACACGATGTTCGTCAAGGCCTCTGCCACGGAGAGCACCGAGCCTGCCGCGGGGTTTGCCAGCGCGGCTTGGGGCGCGTGTCCCAGTGAGGTGGCGATTCCCTTCACGCCACGATAGTCCAGCGCCACCACGCCACAGTCGCTCAGCGGCAACTGCAGTTCGCCCTGGCACTGCTGGCGCGCTATTTTTCCGGTCACGGAGCGGTCCACCTTGTTGGTGAGCCAATCCTTGCAGGCCACAGCCTCCAGCTGCAGCACGCGGTTGAGGTATTCGTTGAGGTGGGCTGCGTCGTAGGTCACGTCCTCGTAGTGGCGCTCCACGGTCTTGTCCACCATGTAGGTCTTGGGTGATGAGCCGAACATCTGGTCCACAGCCAGGTCGAAGGGCCGCACGCCGTCGGCTTGTTCGAAGGCGAAGCGGGCGTCGCCGGTGGTCTCGCCCACCACGTACATCGGAGCGCGCTCGCGCTCGGCTATCTTGCGCACATGTTCGATGGCTTCCTCTTTAATAAGGAGTCCCATGCGCTCCTGGCTCTCGTTGGCTATGATTTCCTTGGCCGAGAGGGTCTTGTCGCCGATGGGCAGCTTGCTCATGTCGATGAGTCCGCCGCACTCCTCAACGAGCTCTGAGAGGCAGTTCACGTGGCCTGCCGAGCCGTGGTCGTGGATGGAGACGATGGGGTTCACATCCTCCTCGCACAGGGCGCGCACCACGTTGTTGGCACGCTTCTGCATCTCGGCGTTGGCGCGCTGCACGGCGTTGAGCTCGATGCCCGACGAGTAGCGGCCTGTCTCCACAGACGACACGGAGCCGCCGCCCAGGCCGATGCGGTAGTTGTCGCCGCCCAGCACCACTATCTTGTTGCCCTTCTCGGGTTTGCCCTTCAGACAGTCGCGTTGTGTGCCGTAGCCCACGCCACCGGCCAGCATGATGACCTTGTCGTAGCCGTAGAAGGTGTCGCCCTCCTGATGTTCGAAGGTGAGCACGGAGCCGCAGATGAGCGGTTGTCCGAACTTATTACCAAAGTCGGAGGCGCCGTTGGAGGCCTTTATGAGAATTTGCTCGGGGGTCTGATAGAGCCATTTGCGCACAGGCAGAATCTCTTCCCACTCGCGGCCCTCGTCGGTGCGTGGGTAGGAGGTCATGTAGACGGCCGTGCCGGCGATAGGCCACGAGCCCTTGCCGCCGCCCATGCGGTCGCGAATCTCGCCGCCGGTGCCTGTGGAGGCTCCGTTGAAGGGCTCCACGGTGGTGGGGAAGTTGTGCGTCTCGGCCTTCAGCGAGATGACGGTCTTGATGTCCTTGATGATGAAATAGTCCGACGTGGAGTGGTCCGCGGGTGCGAACTGCTCCACCACGGGACCTTCGGCGAAGGCCACATTATCCTTGTATGCGGAGATAATCTTGTTGGGGTTCTCGGCGGTGGTTTTCTTTATCATTTGGAAGAGGGACGACTCCATCTCCTTGCCGTCGATGATGAACGTGCCGCCGAAGATTTTGTGGCGGCAGTGCTCGGAGTTTATCTGTGCGAAGCCGAACACCTCGGAGTCGGTGAGCTCGCGTCCGAGGTCCTTCTCCACCTTCAGCAGATAGTCCATCTCCTCGCGCGAGAGGGCGAGTCCCTCCTTCTCGTTGTACTCCTCGAGGTTCTCGACGTATATGATAGGCTCGGGCTTGCGGTTGGTGGTGAACGCCTCTTGGTCGAGCCCCTTGTACATGCGTTGCAGCATAGGGTCGTAGTCGGCGTTCTCGTCCTTCACGGGGAAGTATTCCTCGATGCGGGTGATTCCCTCGAGGCCCATGTTCTGGGTGATTTCCACGGCATTCGTGCTCCAGGGGGTGATCATCTCCCTGCGCGGACCGACGAAGCAGCCAGTGAGGCTCTCCTTGCTCTCCTGCTTGGCGTCGCCGTAGAGCCAGCAGAGTTTCGCTACATCTTCAGAGGATAACTCGTGGTTGCACTCGGTGGCAATCACGTTCTTTTCTGAGGTTCTGAAAAATAGAATCATATACGTAAATAATTTTGTTTTGTAAACGTGTCCTATTCACTTAAGAATGCGCAAAGTTAAGCAAAACCCTCGGCACCGGAAAGAAAAGAGGAAAAAAAGAGTGCCAGGGCGGTGCCTTGAGGCCCGAAAACGGCGGCGGATAGAAAAAATTGCACCTATCGTGATACTATAACAAAAAAAAGTGGCATCTTTGCAACATGAATTATTGGTTAGAACAAGTATCGCTGTTAGAATTTCTAATGAAGGGCTTCGTGATAGGCGTGGTGGTCTCCGCGCCCCTAGGCCCTGTGGGGGTACTGTGCATACAACGGACTCTGAACAAAGGTCGCGCCTACGGTTTCGTCACCGGCTTGGGAGCGGCCCTGAGCGACATTATCTATGCGCTGATAACCGGCTACGGCATGAGCTTCGTCTTCGACTTCATCCAGGCGAACATCTTCTACCTGCAGCTCATCGGCAGCATCATGTTGCTCATCTTCGGCATCTACACGTTCCGCAGCAATCCGGTGCGCTCCATCCGCCCGGTGAGCGCCAACAAAGGCACGCTGGTGCACAACTTCGTGACGGCATTCTTCGTCACCCTCTCCAATCCGCTCATCATCTTCCTGTTCATCGGATTCTTCGCCCGCTTCGCCTTTGTGCTGCCCGAGATTCCGGTGTACGAACAGACGTTGGGCTACATCGCCATCGTGACGGGAGCCGTGTCGTGGTGGTTCTGGACCACCTTCTTCATAAGCAAGATACGCAACCGCTTCAACCTGCGGGGCATCTGGCTGCTCAACCGCATCATAGGCGGCGTGGTCATCGTGCTGTCGCTGGCGGGCTTCTTCTGGACCATCACGGGCAACTCACTCTATTGAAACAGATCGGGAACATGTTTATAGCTGAACAACTGAAACAACGGAACATCGCCGAATACCTATTATATATGTGGCAAGTGGAGGACCTTCTGCGTGCCAACGGGCTCGACATCGACAAAATCCGCCAGACCGTCATCGACCCTTGTCAGCTGGACGACGACCGCCGGGCGAAGCTCATCCAGTGGTACGAGGATTTGATAAACATGATGCACCTCGAGGGGGTGGTGGAGAACGGCCATCTGCAGATCAACAAGAACGTCATCCTCCGGTTGACGGACCTTCACCTGCAGTTGCTGCGCTCGCCTAAGGTGCCCTACTACGGAGCGGCCTACTACAAGGTGCTGCCCTACATCGTGGAGCTACGTGCCAAGGACCGCCAACACGACACCCCCGAGCTGGAGGTCTGCTTCAACGCCCTCTACGGCGTGTTGCTGCTGCGCCTTCAGAAGCGGGAGGTGACCGAGGCCACGGCCAAGGCAGTGGAGGAAATCAGCAAGTTCATCTCCCTGCTGGCGAACTATTACGACAAAGACCGCAAGGGCGAGCTGGACAAGCTGCTGGAGTAGAAGACCTGCAGGCTCGGCTTTCCGGTAGGAGCGGCTCGATGGACGGCCTCGGTGGAGGAACGAACTTCCGATTTCGACCTATTTGGTCGAAGCGGTGGGTTAAAGATTTTTCGAAGGGACGGCCTTTTATTTCGGCCTTTAGGTCGAAGGAGAGAAACGGCTCGATGTAGGACGAATTCCTGAAGGAACGAACTTCCGATTTCTACCTCTTAGGTCGAAGTGGTGGGTTAAAGATTTTCCGAAGGGACGGTCCTTTATTTCGACCCTTAAGTCGAAGAAGAGGAACGGCTCGATTTAGGGCGATTTTCCGGAGGGACGGCCCTATGGTGCGGCCCCTGCGGTTTCCAGTGCTTCCCGATAGGGGAGGCGGCCTGGGGATGAGAAACGAGAAAAAAGTATGAAAAACCCCTTTCCCGCGCGTGTGGGGAGGGATTCCTTATTTATAAAGTTAGTAATGATGAACGAAATTGAAAGAAGAAGGACTTTTGCGATTATCGCACACCCGGATGCCGGTAAGACATCGCTCACCGAGAAACTGCTGCTCTTTGGCGGACAGATACAGGTGGCAGGCGCTGTGAAGTCGAACAAGATAAAGAAGACAGCCACATCCGACTGGATGGACATCGAGAAGCAACGCGGAATCTCCGTCACCACCTCGGTGATGGAGTTCGACTACCGCGACTATAAGATAAACATCCTCGACACCCCTGGACACCAGGACTTCGCCGAGGACACCTACCGCACCTTGACGGCCGTGGACAGCGTCATCATCGTGGTGGACGGCGCCAAGGGCGTGGAGGCTCAGACCCGCAAGCTGATGGAGGTCTGCCGCATGCGCAACACCCCAGTTATCATCTTCGTCAACAAGATGGACCGCGAGGCCAAGGACCCCTTCGACCTGCTCGATGAGCTGGAGGAAGAGCTCGTCATCGGCGTGCGCCCCCTCACGTGGCCTATCGAGAGCGGCATCCGCTTCAAGGGAGTCTACAACATCTACGAGCACAACCTCAACCTCTTCCAACCCTCCAAACAGACCGTGGCGGAGAAGGTGGCCGTGGACATCAACACCGAGGAGCTCGACCGCCACATCGGCACACCCTTGGCGGAGAAACTCCGCAGTGAGCTGGAACTGATAGAGGGCGTCTATCCCGAGTTTGACGTGGAGGCCTACCTGCGCGGCGAGTTGGCTCCCGTGTTCTTCGGCTCGGCGCTCAACAACTTCGGCGTGGAGGAGCTGCTCAACTGCTTCGTGGAGATAGCCCCCTGTCCGCGCCCTGTCACCGCGCTGGAGCGCACCGTGGACCCCCAGGAACCCAAGTTCACCGGCTTCGTCTTCAAGATAACCGCCAACATCGACCCCAACCACCGCTCGTGCGTGGCTTTCTGCAAAATCTGCTCCGGACGGTTCACCCGCAACACACCCTACTACCACGTGCGCCACGGCAAGACGATGCGCTTCTCGTCGCCCACACAGTTCATGGCCCAGCGCAAGACCACTGTCGATGAGGCTTGGGCAGGCGACATCATCGGTCTGCCCGACAACGGCACCTTCAAGATAGGCGACACACTGACCGAGGGCGAGAACCTCCACTTCAAGGGCTTGCCCAGCTTCTCGCCGGAGATGTTCAAGTACATCGAGAACGCCGACCCCATGAAAGCCAAGCAACTCAACAAGGGCGTGGACCAACTGATGGACGAAGGTGTGGCGCAGCTCTTCGTGAACCAGTTCAACGGCCGCAAGATTATCGGCACCGTGGGACAGCTGCAGTTCGAGG
>CAVFUK010000072.1:0-20176 GCA_963625535.1 Anaerovoracaceae bacterium
TACATTTGAGGAGAGTACAAATTTCACCTTTAGCTTTTGTCCGCACTGACGTTGACGAGGACACATTTCCTCTGATATCTCAGTGCAGAGGCACTAAGCATGTGTTCAAATCAATTTGAATAGGGATATCGTTGTAGTTCAATGATAATGCTTGGGCAAAGCGATATAGATGGGTGATGGACCCGCTAGAGACGGCAGAAGCTCCCCCGCTAAGGAGGAGCTTCCGCTTATCTAGTCGACTGTGGGTCGAATGAGGGCTATTCAAACGTTTGATGATTGGATTATTATTTTTGGTATGTGGCAGCAACATCAGCCGCATTCCATCCTTCTATGTTATTATAACATATAGCATTTTTTTCAGCCTGACTGCTAAAGAGAACTACCGTACGCGTATTACCTTTAGTGTTGTATGCTCCAGTAAATGCATCGGTGCCAAGGGTCGGATATCCGGTGGTGTCTGAATAAGTGAATGCGCTATTCAGCGAGACTGGCCACTGTTACACCTTTGGTCAACCAAGACTTCCAACCTCCATCAGTCTCATCTGCCTTGAATGCTTCTCTGGTCGCTGCATCATTCACCATCACTACGGTCTTCATATTGGTGTTGATGCTGCCGTCGTTGAACGGGTAATCGTACTTATCCCAAGCCGGTATTTTATCTTTTGTGTTTGCCTTCAAGTTTATGGTCAGCGTACCATCAGCGTCGGTCGCGAATGCGCCGCTACCAATGGTTTCAATTGCGCCCAGACAGGTTACTGTCTTCAGTTTTGAGCAGCCATAAAATGCGGATTTCCCGATTGTCTCCACTGTTGTCGGCAAGGTGATGTTCTCCAATTTAACTGCAAAACAGAACGCGAAAGCCTGAACACTGCTCATTTTAGCTTCCGACAGGTCGAGGTTCGTAACGTAGCTACCAAATTTTTGAGAGAAACGCGTGGAAGTGGGGAATTCTCCTACAACCTTCAGGTCGGTGCCATCACCCAAGGCTGTGGCAAGGTCATCATCCTCGAATGCGCCTCCTTCGTAAAGGGTGAGGGTGTGGGTGGAAGCGTCTGCTTTAGCGGGGATGCCTATTGCTGTTGAAGGAGTATCATGGTCACCTACAAGCCCCAATCCATTAAGCCATGTCGTATTCTCCAAGAACTTTGTCCTTACATCTTTGTCCTTAACGTAGACGGCGACAAATTGACCAGCATTAACGTAACTAGCGAAATTGTTTATTTCAATTGTACTAGAGGTGCCACCTTCAGTATCTGTAAACGTTGGGCAACCCGTGTTGGCGGTCAGAAACAAAGTAGAAGGATTGGCAATTCCTTTGAAGGCGCCATAGCCAATTGACTTGATGTCTCCCTTACAAGTTATCTTGGTTAAATTACTACAGTATCCAAATGCACCTGCCGGCAAGGCTGTAACATCTTCGGGTAGAATGATGGATGCAAGTTTAGAATTTGCGACGTAGAACGCATTGTTAGGAAGCGCCGTGCTTATCTCCGCCTCAGAGAGGTCGAGGTTCACGACCTTCTGGCTCAATTGGCTATAGAGGTCCGTATAGTCATTCGCCTTAGCTTTGGACGTAATCGGGCCGATAATCTTCAGGTCGGTACCGCCATTCAGGGCTTCGTCAATTTGTTCAGTGGTGAACTGGTCCTCTTTATTGGTCTCGATGATGTGGTTCACTGGGTCGATAACGGGATACGTCTTGGTGACTTCCTCGGCTACGCCGCCTGGGATGGTTCCTTCCTTCCAGTTTTCCACTACAACGTTGGCTACCGTGGCCTTGTCCTTACCGATGGTGAGGTTGTAGGTGTAGCTCTTGCCGGCCTCCAACAAGGGGATTCCGGTGATGGTCAGCTTGACCGGTTGTTCGTCGGCTGTGCCTTCGATGGTGAGGAACGTCTCATCGCCATCCGCGGTGGTAGGAGTCACCAGAGCGTAGAACTGCTTATTGTTGTTCGGGAAGGTCTTGACGGTCATCGAGCCGCTCACCACGCCATTTGCCGAATAGCCAGTGGAGTTGATGCTCATCGTGATGCTGGAGGCAGTGAAGCTCTTGTATTGGTTTCCAGTTTGATCCTTCACATTGAAGATGACGCGGGCCATCTTGCGCTCCATCTGCAGGGTCAGCGCGTCATTGCCGGTGGGGCGGTTCTTCTCGCCACTGAAAGTCATGTAGTCGGCGGCCTTCAGGTCGTCCTCGGTTTTGAACTCAGCGGGCTGGGTGAAGGCCTCCATGGAGGCATCAGCGGGGTAGAAGGCCTTGAAGTTCATCGGGTCGGTCTTCCAGATGAGGTACTGTCCGGTGGTGCTTGGCTGCCAGCCTTTGTCCTTGTCTAGCTTATAGACGACGGCTGTCTGGTCGTCGGTGGCTACGGAGATTTCGTCGCCAGCATCGAAGGCGGACTCTTTCGTGTCGTCGAAGGTGTTGACTTTCGTCACGAGATCAGCCTCGTTGCCGCCGCCTATCTGCACGCTGAAGCGTACGGCGTCGGGGTCGCTCTGGAAGGCGTCGAGGTAGTCCTGGTCGCTGTTGCAGGCGGTCAGGCCGAGAGCCGTTGCCGCCAGAAGGTATAGTTTACTGAATGTTTTCATCGTTCGTTTTCTTTATTCTTAGTTCGGTTACTGAATCGAGGTTCCGGTTCATCGCTCTGTCGTCCTCTGGACGTTCGCCTCCATCTCTCCGATTAGAGGCGAGGGGGGGGCGGGATTGTCGCGGTGGAGTCTCGATTCGTTTCTCCTTTCGTTATTCGTTAATCGGTTGCCAAGTCTGCTCCGGTTGAGTTGCCTGCGCCCCAAGCTACGGGTGCGAAGCCGAGGCTCTCCACCTTGTCCTTACCGGCTGTCAGCTCGAGTTTGTAGGCGGTGCCTTGTGCCAGCGTGACATCAGCTTTGGAAGTCCACTTGTAGGTCTTGTTGTTGTTCATAGCTATCTCCACGTAGAATCCGTCCGCGGCCACGGTCTGCGGCACGAGGATGGCCTCGTACTGTGCGGTGGCCTTCGCCTTCGTGTCAGCGTTGTAGGCCACGAAACTGTCCGCAGTGTAGTGAGTCTTCACGCTCTTGGTGGCGGTAACGGTGGAAAGGTCCCAACCATTGGTCGTGCCGCCGCGGGTGAAGTCGCCGCTGACCTTGGTGCCGCCTACGGTCACCGAGGTGATGGGGTTGTCGGTGCCGTCGTACTCATTACCCAGGGTGATGATGATGTTCAGCTTCGCCATCACGTGGCCGAAGAGTACGTTGATGACTCCTGTGGAGGGAGACTGCGTGGGGTTGTCCCACATCAGGTGGTCGGACTCCTTCAGGTTGTCCGCGTCGCTCTGGTCTTCCGCAGCGGAGAGGGTGACGGCCGAGGTGGAAATCTCGAAGGTGGAGGTCTTCACGTCCACATCGGTCTTACTGTCGGCCCAGAGCATCAGCAGCTCGACTGTCTCGTCAGCCTTTGTGTAGGACTGCCAGGTGGTCTGTCCGGTGGGGTGTTTCATCACCGCGTCGTAGCAGTAGTTAGGAGTCTTCACGGCGTTGGTAATCTGCAGATAGAACTTCTCGGGCAGGTCGCTTGTGGTGGTGCTGCTGGAGCCGGAGTTGTCGCCGCCTGTGCCGACTCCGCGCATTGCCAGCGAGGCCGAGAGGGGGTTAACGGATGCGTTCACCGTGATGGGTGTGTCCGTGAGGTCCACGGGGAGGTTGTCCTCGCCGGACGAGCAGCCTGCCGCCATGAGGGCGAGGACTGCCAAGGGTAACCATGACTTTTTCATGCTTTTGGTTTTATTGATGATAGTTTGTACTTATTATTCTCGCGTCCCGCCCCTGGTGCGCCGCCGTGTGGCGTGCGTAGCCGCTGGTCCGTTGCCGGTTGCCATTGGGCACCACGAAGGGGTCGGTTCGGCTCGCTAAATTACATTGTCTCAGCGACGTAGCCAAGCTTTATTATCAATATTTATCACTTTTACCCCCCCCCCGAATGGTAAATTATCTTGTCGCATCGCACGTGTAAGCCATTGCACCACAGTGCGTTGCGCAAGCGTCCACGCATGGGAATATTTTTGTTCACGACAGTAAGAAAGACACTACAGCAATGAGCCTTATTTACCATCGAAGGATAGCTTAATGCCCAATGAAGGATAGCTTAATGCCTAACGAACTATAACGATATCTCTGTACAGAGACACTGAATGTGTGTTCAAAGTCTCTGAACATGTGTTCAAAGTCACTAAATGTGTGTTCAAAGACTTTGAACAGAGATTTCGAAGTAGTTCAATGGTAATAGACATCCACTTCGATGATAGATTTCCATGGTTCGTCGGCATTCATCGGTGGGGTGGCGCGGAGCGCAAGCAATGGGGCCTCAACCTCATACGATAGCTCGTTGGCGCTTCATCCATAGGGTGCCGCGGGGCGGCCTATAGCATGGGAGAAGGGTGATGAACCCGCTAGAGACGGCAGAAGCTCCTCCGCTATGGAGGAGCTTCCGCTTATCTAAGTCGACTGTGGGTCGAATGAGGGCTATTCTATTGCTCGATGAAGAGATTTTATACTACTGCTTGTATGTGACTGTAATAGTATTACTTAAGGTATTATTTTTCCATTCAGTTGAATTTTTGAATTCATTAGCTTCAGCTTCAGTACCAAAAACAATTTTAATTCCTTTATTTTCATTATTATTTTTCGGTATCGCACCGCTAACAAATGTCGGATATTTGGTGGTAGATGAATAAGTGAATCCGCTAAGATCCAATGTTTCAAAATATCCACTATTAAAAGCTTGATTACCAATTTTCGTCACTTGGCCTGGACACGTCACTGTTGTCAAATACATACAATTGTAAGCACACTTTTCTGGAATTTCTTTCAAGGTACTAGGAAGTGTAATAGTCTCCAGCTTTTGGAAGTTCGGATAGGTGGTACTCGGTTGAAACTTAAAGTTGCTGACAAGGTCCGTACCCACGGTGACATCCTTCAAATAGAGGTTTTTCAAATCTTTACCACAGTTTCCAAGAACTGTCCAGTCCGCAAGGTTCAGCGGGCCGACGATGGTCGGTGAAATAGATTTAATCATATCCTTTGTCAGCTGACCTTCCTCATAGGTGTAGATGGTGCTGCCAACGACTTTGGCGGGGCAGACTACGCTGACACCTTTGGTCAACCAACCCGACCAATCGCTGCTACCCTTGATTGCATCCCTGATGGTAGTGTTTGTCACATTCACTATGGTCTTCGCATTTGATGTTGAGCTGTCGGAGGTGTCGTTGAACACATAATCACCCAAGCTCGGCACCTGGTCAGCTGTAGTGTTTCCATTCAGATTGATGGTCAGCGTACCATCAAGTCCGGTGTCGAAAGCCCAATCATCAATTTTACTAATTGTACCCAGACAGGTTACTGTCTTCAGATTCTGACACCCATCAAATGCTTGCATTCCTATTGTCTGCACTCCAGTCGGCAAGATGATGGTCTCCAATATGCTTAAAGATGATGGATTAGTAGAGAACGCACCAGCCTTAACAGCGTCCATACTAGCACCCGACAGGTCGAGGTTCTTAACACTGCTGCTCAATTTCCGATAGGTAGACAAGGTGGTGCCCATCGGTCCCACAACCTTCAGTGTGGTGCCACCAGCCAAGGCTGCGGTGAGGTCAGCGTCCTCGAACAGACCTCCATCATAGAGGGTGAGGGTGTGGGTGGAGGCGTTAAATGTGGCGGGGATGCCTATCTTAACAGAATAATCACTTGAACTAATTCCGTCACTCCATGTTGAATTCGCCACGAAACTACTCCTTACATTACTGTCCTTCACGTAGACGGTAACGTCTACACCGGCACAAAAGTAATTACCGAAATCTTGTTGATTAGCAGCAGTGGAGACTGTAGTATTAGGTGTGAACTCTGGGCTCTTCGTGTTGGCGCTCATGTCCAAAGTAAATGTGGTAGCGAGAAGCCCGAAAGCATCTACGCCAATAGTAGCGATGTCTCCCTTACAAGTTACCTTGGTCAACTGCTGACAATTATAAAATGCGTCAGTTGGCAATGCTGTGACTTTCTCCGGGAGAATAATAGTTTCAAGTATAGAGTTTTTCGCACGGAACGCATAGTCAACAAGAGTAATATCCGCCTCAGAGAGGTCGAGGTTCTTAACCTTCTGGCTCAATAGGGTATAGAGGTCCGACCACTTAGACGTATCCTTAGTTTTGGTAATCGGGCCAATAATCTTCAGGTAATCGCCGGTACCCATGGCCTTATCAATGTCATCAGCAGTGAATTGGTCCACGGCATTGGTGGTGATGGTGTGAGCCTCTGCGTCGATGATAGGATAGGTGGTCTCCTCGGCTACGCCGCCTGTGATGGTTCCTTCCTTCCAGTTTTCCACTACAACGTTGGCTACCGTGGCCTTGTCCTTACCGATGGTGAGGTTGTAGGTGTAGCTCTTGCCGGCCTCCAACAAGGGGATTCCGGTGATGGTCAGCTTGACCGGTTGTTCGTCGGCTGTGCCTTCGATGGTGAGGAACGTCTCATCGCCATCCGCGGTGGTAGGAGTCACCAGAGCGTAGAACTGCTTATTGTTGTTCGGGAAGGTCTTGACGGTCATCGAGCCGCTCACCACGCCATTTGCCGAATAGCCAGTGGAGTTGATGCTCATCGTGATGCTGGAGGCAGTGAAGCTCTTGTATTGGTTTCCAGTTTGATCCTTCACATTGAAGATGACGCGGGCCATCTTGCGCTCCATCTGCAGGGTCAGCGCGTCATTGCCGGTGGGGCGGTTCTTCTCGCCACTGAAAGTCATGTAGTCGGCGGCCTTCAGGTCGTCCTCGGTTTTGAACTCAGCGGGCTGGGTGAAGGCCTCCATGGAGGCATCAGCGGGGTAGAAGGCCTTGAAGTTCATCGGGTCGGTCTTCCAGATGAGGTACTGTCCGGTGGTGCTTGGCTGCCAGCCTTTGTCCTTGTCTAGCTTATAGACGACGGCTGTCTGGTCGTCGGTGGCTACGGAGATTTCGTCGCCAGCATCGAAGGCGGACTCTTTCGTGTCGTCGAAGGTGTTGACTTTCGTCACGAGATCAGCCTCGTTGCCGCCGCCTATCTGCACGCTGAAGCGTACGGCGTCGGGGTCGCTCTGGAAGGCGTCGAGGTAGTCCTGGTCGCTGTTGCAGGCGGTCAGGCCGAGAGCCGTTGCCGCCAGAAGGTATAGTTTACTGAATGTTTTCATCGTTCGTTTTCTTTATTCTTAGTTCGGTTACTGAATCGAGGTTCCGGTTCATCGCTCTGTCGTCCTCTGGACGTTCGCCTCCATCTCTCCGATTAGAGGCGAGGGGGGGGCGGGATTGTCGCGGTGGAGTCTCGATTCGTTTCTCCTTTCGTTATTCGTTAATCGGTTGCCAAGTCTGCTCCGGTTGAGTTGCCTGCGCCCCAAGCTACGGGTGCGAAGCCGAGGCTCTCCACCTTGTCCTTACCGGCTGTCAGCTCGAGTTTGTAGGCGGTGCCTTGTGCCAGCGTGACATCAGCTTTGGAAGTCCACTTGTAGGTCTTGTTGTTGTTCATAGCTATCTCCACGTAGAATCCGTCCGCGGCCACGGTCTGCGGCACGAGGATGGCCTCGTACTGTGCGGTGGCCTTCGCCTTCGTGTCAGCGTTGTAGGCCACGAAACTGTCCGCAGTGTAGTGAGTCTTCACGCTCTTGGTGGCGGTAACGGTGGAAAGGTCCCAACCATTGGTCGTGCCGCCGCGGGTGAAGTCGCCGCTGACCTTGGTGCCGCCTACGGTCACCGAGGTGATGGGGTTGTCGGTGCCGTCGTACTCATTACCCAGGGTGATGATGATGTTCAGCTTCGCCATCACGTGGCCGAAGAGTACGTTGATGACTCCTGTGGAGGGAGACTGCGTGGGGTTGTCCCACATCAGGTGGTCGGACTCCTTCAGGTTGTCCGCGTCGCTCTGGTCTTCCGCAGCGGAGAGGGTGACGGCCGAGGTGGAAATCTCGAAGGTGGAGGTCTTCACGTCCACATCGGTCTTACTGTCGGCCCAGAGCATCAGCAGCTCGACTGTCTCGTCAGCCTTTGTGTAGGACTGCCAGGTGGTCTGTCCGGTGGGGTGTTTCATCACCGCGTCGTAGCAGTAGTTAGGAGTCTTCACGGCGTTGGTAATCTGCAGATAGAACTTCTCGGGCAGGTCGCTTGTGGTGGTGCTGCTGGAGCCGGAGTTGTCGCCGCCTGTGCCGACTCCGCGCATTGCCAGCGAGGCCGAGAGGGGGTTAACGGATGCGTTCACCGTGATGGGTGTGTCCGTGAGGTCCACGGGGAGGTTGTCCTCGCCGGACGAGCAGCCTGCCGCCATGAGGGCGAGGACTGCCAAGGGTAACCATGACTTTTTCATGCTTCTTGAGTATTGATGTTAGTTTATACTATTATTATTAAATTCCATTGTTGCCCCCCTTCGGTGCGCCGCCGTGCGGCGGGCGTGGCCCCGGTCTGTCACCGATTGCCACTCGCAGCACCATAAAGGGTCGGTTCAGCGTGCCAAGATACATAGTTTCAGCGACATAACCAAAGGTTACTATCAATTATTTTCGCTTCTACCCCCCCCCCGAATGGTAAATTATATTGTCGGCACGTGAAGGTAACGTGGTGTAATGCAGCGCATTATGCGGTGCGATGGGTTGAGGTTAAAAAACGCTTCGGACAGGGTACATTGTACGCAAACGTTACCACCCATAGCAACACAGGCGGCCTCCCCCGCACGTCGGAACGAGTGGGGAAGGTCGCCTGTGGCTATGTGAGTGAGCTGCGAGGGCGCCTACACGAGGTGTTTGATGAGCTCCTCGCGGTCGCCGTAGAGCATGTCGATGACGGGAATCTCAATCATCGTGTAGCAACCGGGCTGCTGCTTCATGGTGGCGCGGGCCACGTTCACCAGCACCTGGCCGGTGAGGGCGGGGTTGTTGATACGCATGTTGAACTCCAGCAGCTGGTTCTGCGTCTTGCCGGAGACACCCTTGCGGGTGAGGTTCACGCCGTGGCCCATGTCCTTGAGGTCGTCCACGCAGGGAACCTGCATCACGTGCGTCTCGTCGTTGGCAAAGTAGGCGTCGGCCTTGATGGCTGCGGCCACGTCCTCGAAGCGGTAGCCGTCCTCCACCTCGATGTAGACCATGCGGCGATGGATGCCTGTGCCTACGGGGATGGTCATGGAGAGGGCAGCCTTCACGCCCTTGATGGCTTTCACGGCCACGGTGTGGCCCATGCTCATGCCGGGGCCGAAGTTGGTGTAGCTGACGCCCTTGGGAGCGAGGCTCTGCATCAGGGTGCGCACGATGGAGTCACTTCCCGGGTCCCATCCGGCGGAGATGATGGAGACGGCGCCATGCTCCTTGGCCAGGGGGCCGAGGGTGCGGCGCAGGTCGGCTATCTGAGTGTGGATGTCGAAGCTATCGACGGTGTTGATGCCCAGTGCGAGGCACTCCTTGGCGTGCTCCTCCACACTGCGTGTGGGTGTGGCGAGGATGGCCACGTCCACGTCGTGCAGCTCCTTGATGCTCTTCACCACGGGATAGTCCGCCAGCTCAGCGGGACGGTTCTCAGCGCCGCAGCGGCGCACAATGCCAGCCACCTCGAAGTCGGGAGCGACCTGAAGGGCTTCCAAAGCATACTTGCCTATGTTGCCATATCCAACGATGGCAGCTCTAATCTTGTTCATACGTTTATGGATGCTTTAAGTTGTTCATTACTTAGATGGCGCAAAAGTAATCATTATTCCACTCGCGGCCAACATTTGCAGGAGAAAGGAAAGGAACGGGAGCCAAAGATTTATAATCTGAAAGCATTCCGTCCCTATTCGTTAGACGTTTGCAAAAGAGACGGCACTCCATAAAGTAGATATAAAGGGAGAGCAGCACCAGCCCGTCGACCTCCGACCGACTGAAATTGAAATAACCCGACGGTGAGCGTACAACGTCCCATACTTTTATGTAAGTTTGCAGCGATAAAGCAAGAAAGGAGAAATACACATTATGTCTACAGTGATTTATCCATCGCCCATATTCGGGCCAGTGCACAGCCGCCGACTGGGCGTGTCGCTAGGCATCAACCTGATGCCGGGGGACGGCAAGGTCTGCACCTTCGACTGTGTCTATTGCGAATGCGGATTCAACGCCGACTTCCGCCCCACCCTGCGGCGCCCCACGCGCGAGGAGGTGCATGAGGCGCTGGAGGCACGCCTACGGGACATGCAGGCCCACGGCCCGCGGCCCGACGTGCTGACCTTCGCCGGCAACGGCGAGCCCACGGCGCACCCCCACTTCGCCGAGATCATAGACGACACGCTGGCCCTGCGCGACGCTTACTTCCCACAGGCGAAAGTGAGCGTGCTGAGCAACAGCACCTTCATCCAGCGGCCGGAGGTGTTTGCCGCACTGAACCGCGTGGACAACAACATCCTGAAGCTGGACACCGTGGATGCGGACTACATCCGCCTGGTGAACCAACCCACGGGGGCGTATGACGTGCGACATGTCATCGAGGGCCTGGAGGCCTTCCACGGCAACCTCATCATACAGACCATGTTCATGAAGGGCCGCTACGAGGGACGGGATGTGGACAACACCACCGACCGCTACGTGTTGCCCTGGCTGGAGGCGGTGAAGCGCATCGCCCCGCGTCAGGTGATGATCTACACCATAGACCGCGAGACGCCCGACCACGACCTGCTGAAGGCCACCCACGAGGAGCTGGACCGCATAGCCGCGCTCCTGAAAGAGGCAGGGCTGAAGGTGAGCGTTTCGTACTAGAATTATTTCCCTAACCGGGAAAAAAGTTTTTCCTGACCGGGGAGATAATTTTCCCTAACTAGAGGCCGAACGAGACGTTCCCCGACAAAGGGCACACGGACGAAGAACCACGAACGAACGGACGACCCAACGAAGGCCATACGAACGAGTACATCGAACGAAGAACCTGACGAGGGACGACGAACGGGGAACCCCCGAACGAACGGACGACCCAACGAAGGCCATACGAACGAGTACATCGAACGAAGAACCTGACGAGGGACGACGAACGGGGAACCCCCGAACGAACGGACGACCCAACGAAGGCCATACGAACGAGTACATCGAACGAAGAACCTGACGAGGGACGACGAACGGGGAACCCCCGAACGAAGTCCCACCAAATAACGAAATCCCGCATACTCCACTAGGTGGGGAGTACGCGGGATTTCAGTTTCAATATCTCAGTTCAGAGCTTAGATGCTCTTCTCTATGTTCCACACGAAGGCACGCAGACCGAGCTGCTCGCTCTCCAGGTCTATCTTGTGGAGGGCGTCGAGCAGAGAGTCCACCCGCTCGTCGGGCACCATGGTGAAGATGGCGCTGCACATGGAAGGCCAGGCGTGGCTGCCGTAGTGAGGTTCGCCGGTCTTGGAGCCACGGCCCTGCACCTGCTCCACGAAAGTGAAGCCACGGCAGTTGAGACGGTCGAGGATGGCCAACACGCTCTCGTAGAAAGACTGGTCGAAGGTGATGAATACTGATTTCATATCCTTATATAATTAGTATTTAATTGTCCAACTTGTTTTTAATCATCTCGCTCTTGTGGGCCTGGAAGTACTCGTTGAGCTCACGTTGCTTGCGCATCTTACGACGACGGCGCTTGATGCCCACACCACCGAACACACTGAAGAGGGTCGGCACCAGTATCAGCGTCAGGATGGTGGAGACGATGAGACCGCCAATGACGGAGACACCCAGCGGGCGCCACATCTCCGAACCCTCGCCCGAGCTGACAGCCATAGGCACCATACCGAGGATGGTGGTGAGCGTGGTCATCAGCACAGGACGCAGACGGCTACGGCCGGCGGTGACAACGGCCAACAGCACCGACTGTCCGCGCTCGCGGCAGAGCGTGGTGTAGTCGATGAGCACAATACCGTTCTTCACCACGATACCGATCAGCATGATGGCTCCCAGGAGGCTCATCACGTTGAGCGTGGTGCCGGTGATGAACAGCGCCAACAGCACACCGCAGAAGGCGAACGGGATGGAGAACATGATGATGAACGGATAGGTGAGCGACTCGAACTGCGCAGCCATCACGATGAACACCAATATAATAATAAGTATACCCAGCACCATGAGGTCGGAGAAGGAGTCCTGCTGGTCCTCGTACGATCCGGAGATCTGTATGTTGATGCCGCTGGGGATGTCCATCCGGTCGATGACGGCGTTGCCGGCGGCCACCACGTCGCCCAGCGGGGCACCAGAGATGACGGCGGACACGGTGACGATGCGCTCGCGGTCCTTACGCTCGATGGTAGGAGGCGCCGAACGCTCGACCACGGTACCCACCTCGCGCAGACGCACCGACTTGCCGGCGCTGTTGTAGAGGAGGATGTTCTCGAGGTCCTCGATGCTGGTACGGAACTCGGGGGCGTAGCGCACCTTGATGTCGTACTCGTCGCCATCCTCGCGATAGTAGGAACTGAGGCTACCGTTCACGCGGTTGCGCAGGCAGGTGGAGGCGGCGGAGAGGGTCATTCCGTGCAGAGCGAGCTTCTCGCGGTCGAAGTCCACCTGATACTCGGGCTGATAGTCCTGGCGGCTGATGTTCACCTCGGACACGCCCTTGATCTTGAGCAACTCCTGCTTCAGCTCCTTGGAGATGCGGTCGGTCTCGGTGAAGTCGTAGCCATAGACCTCGAAGTCGGCCGTGGACTGTCCGCCCATGCTGCTGTTGCTACCACCCATGATGACCTGTGCCTTGGCCAGCTCGGGCAGTTTGGCAAGGTCGGCACGCATCTCGTCGCAGACGGCGGACAGGGTGATGTCGCGGTCCGAGGGGTCGGCCATACGGATGTTGAAGGAGATGATGTGCGAGCCGTTGTCCTGCATGGAGGCGAAGGTGTTGTCGGAGTCGGCCTGGCCCACGGTGTAGTTGCAGCAGAGCATCTTCTCGCCGTAGCGGCCCATCCACAGCTCGGTGAGCTGTTGCGAGACGGCCTGCGCGCGCTCCACGCGGCTACCGATGGGCAGCTGCAGTTTCACGGAGATGCGGCTATTGTCCTGCGAGGGGAAGAACTCCGAGCCGATGCCTTTGACGCAGAACAGCGTGACGACGAGCAGCACGAAGCAACCGATGATCACCCGCGAGCGGTGGCGTACGGCCCAGTTCAGGCGGGCGGCGTACCAAGCGTCCAGCGCGTTGAGGGCGCGCTCGATGGGCTTATAGAAGGTGAGGAACGCCTTGCTCTGCTTCTTCTGCAGACGCAGCAGCTGCGAGCAGAGCATCGGGGTGAGCGTGAGGGCGCAGATGACGGAGATGGTCATGATGACGCACATCATCCAGCCCAACTGCTGGAACAGCACACCGGTCATACCGGAGACCATAGTCAGCGGGAAGAACACGGCAATCATGGTCAGCGTGGAGGCGATGACGGAGACACCCACCTCGTTGGTACCGTGGATGGCGGCCTGCTTCGGGTCGGAGCCACGCTCGATGTGGGTGGTGACGTTCTCGAGCACCACGATGGCGTCGTCCACCACACTACCGATGGCTATGGACAGACAGGAGAGGGAGACGATGTTGAGCGAGCCGCCGTCGGTGATGGCCAGGTAGATGAACGAGGCAATCAGCGAGAGCGGGATGGTGATGCAGATGATGACCGTGGCTCGCCAGCGGCCCAGGAAGGCGAACACCACCAGCACCACGAACAGCAAGGCGTAGAGGATGGTCTCCTCCAAGCTGCCGATGGTATTCAGAATGTTGTCGGACGTGTTGACGATGATGCCCAGCTTCACGTCGCTGGGGAGCGACTTCTGCAGGCGAGGCAGTTCCTCGAGCACCTTCTTGGAGATGCTCACCGAGTTACCTCCTGACTGCTTCTGCACGATGATCATGGCACCTTGGCGGCCGTTGTTGTAGGTCTGCTGGGTGCGCTCCTCGAGGGAGTCCACCACGTTGGCCACGTCGTGCAGATAGACGGCCGAGCCGTTGTGGGTGCCCACGATGATGTCGCGCATCTCCTGCGGGTCGTCGAACTCACCCTCCACACGCAGCGAATAGGTGTTGTTGCCGATGTCGAACGTTCCGCCCGGGGTGTTCTTGTTCTCGGTGCTGATGGCTGAGCTGATGCTCTCCACGGTGAGTCCGTAGGCCTCCAGCTTGTTGGGGTCGCAGTAGACGTTTATCTCGCGCTGCGGGGCGCCGGCGATGGAGACGGTACCCACACCGGGGATACGCGCCAGGGCGTTCACCACATTGTCGTCCAATATTTTGTAGAGCGCCGAGCGGCTCTCCTCAGCCTGCACCGAGAGCATGAGGATAGGAATCATGTCGGTGCTGAACTTGAAGATGACAGGTGTGTTGGCCTCATCGGGGAGCGACGAGGAGACCATGTCGAGCTTGTCGCGCACGTCGTTGGTGAGCACGTCGATGTCGTAGCCATACTCAAACTCCAGGGTGATGACGGAGATGTTCTCGCTGGAGCGTGAGGTGATGTGCTTCAGGTTGCTCACGGAGTTGAGCGTGTTCTCCAAGGGACGTGTCACGTTGTTCTCGATATCGGTGGCGCTGGCCCCTTGGTACGAGGTGAACACCATGATGGTGTTGGTCTCGATGTCCGGGTAGAGGTCCACCGGCAGTTTGCTTAGCGAGAACAGACCAAATATCGCCACCGCCAGGAAGCAGAGCGAGGTCATAATCGGTTTCTTTACCGAGCCTTCGTATAAACTCATAGCAATTGTTCTTTACAGGGGGGTTATTGTTCAACTTCCACTTCCACGCCATTGGCCAGGCGGCTCTGTCCGGCAATCACCACCTGTGAGTTGTCGGGCACACCGGAGAGCAGCTCGTACTCGGTGTCCATGCGTCGGCCCAGCTCCACCTTGTTGTAGGTCACCTTGCCGTCGCTGTAGACGTAGACGTAGCGGTCGCCGGCACCGGCCTGCTTCACGATGGCCATGTCGGGCACCACGATGTGGTTCTTCGTGCCGAGGTTCAGTGTGACGCGGCCGAACATGCCCGGGCGCACACGGCGGTTGGCGTTGGCCAGCTGCACCTCCACAGGGAAGGTGTGTGTGGTGGCGTCGATGGTGGGATAGATGAGGGAGATCTTGCCCTCGAACTGCTCGTCGCCATAGACGTCGAGCTGCACCTTGGCGGCAGCGCCCTGCTTAATGAGGGGAAAGTAGCTCTCGGACACGTTGATGAGGAGCTTCACGGGCGAGATGCGCTCCACGGTCAGCACAGGGTTGCCGTTGCTGTACATGTCGCCGTTGTCGTAGTTGCGGGCGGTGATGACGCCGTCGATGGGGCTCAGCAGCTGGGTGTTCTCCAGCAGGTTGTTGTAGGCGGTCTGGCGCACGTCGAGGTTCATCTTGGCGGCGTCCCACTCCGACTTGGAGGCTCCGCCCACCTTATAGAGCTCGTCGGTACGCTTGAACTCCACTTCCTGGTTGTCGAGCTGCAGCTTTGCCTGGCGCAGGTTGGAGGCGTCCATCTGCACCAGCTTCTGGCCTTTGCGCACATAGTCGCCCACCTCCACGAAGATCTTCTCGATGCGCACGGCGGTGGATGGTGCGATGTTGTTCTTGATGTCGGCCTCCACCGTGGCGGTGTACTCCACAATCTGTTCCACGGCCTGAGCCTTCACGGTGGCCAGTTTCACTTTGGGTTTCGCCTCTTGCTTGTCGGCGGTCTGTTTACTGTCGGAGCCACTGCATGCACCCAGCAGCAGGGCCATACCGAAGAGAATGGTAGTGTAAGTATTCTTTTTCATTGTGTCTGTGTTATTTCTGAGTTTCGTTATTCTGGTTATCGTTGTAGAGATAGTCCTCGCGGCCGAGCACCTTGTCGAGGTCGGCCTTGGCGGTGAGGTAGTCGTAGATGGACTGGTTGTAGGTGAGCTGCGCCTGTGTGAGGGCCACCTCGGAGCTGTTGAGCTCCAGGATGGTGCCCTTGCCCACGTCGTAGCGGCGCTGGGCAATCATGCGTCCCTTCTCGGCCTGCACCACCGCCTCGCGGTTGCTGATGACCTGCTCGGTGCTGGCGGCCATATTGTCGCGGTAGGTGGTCACCTGCATGTTGAGCTGGCGCTCGGTGTTCACACGGTTCTCGCTGAGCTGGCTCATCTGTATGCGCGCCTGCTTCAGCTTGGTGAAGTTGCTGCCCTTGAACAGGGGGATGCTCAGGCTCAGTCCGATGGTGGAATAGGGGTTCCACTTATACTCGCTGAACTTGAAGTCGTTGGTCAGCGTGGTGTACATATACTGGAACGAGAGGCTGAGCGTAGGCATGAAGTTGGTGTACTGCAGCCGCAAGTTCTGCTTCAGCAGCTTCTCGTTGAGGTCGAACTGCTTCATCTCGCTGTTGTTCTGCAGCCCCAGGGGCGACGCGTCGCCTATCTGACGCTGGAACATCTCCATCTCGTGGTCCTGCAGTTTGTCGTCCACGCTGATGTCGAGGTCGGCCGTCATTCCCATGAGCACCTTCAGCTGCAGCTTGGCCAGGTTCACTCCGTTGCGGGCGGACACCACGTTGGGCTTGATGCTGCGCATCTGCACGTCGGCGCTTATCTTGTCGTACTCGCTGACGATGCCTTGCTCATACTTGGCGCTCACCACGCGGAAGTTCTCCTCGCTCTGGGCGTAGCTCTTCTGCAGCACCTCATAGCTGTCCTGCGAGAGCAGCAGTTGATAGAATGCCTTCGTCACCTGGTTGATGAGGTCCAGCTTCGACGAGCGTGCCTTCTCCACAGCCAGCTCCACATCCGTGCGGGTTATCTGAATGCTCCTGTAGAGCGCCGGGGCAAACACGGGCAGGCTCACCGAGAGGCCGCCACTGTAGCTGTTGGTGGTACCTACCTTCACCTGCTGGTCGCCCATGGCGAAGGTTTGCTTCTCGATGGTGCGGGTGTAGGAGCCCACCAGACTGGCTTCGGGCAGCAGACCCCAGAGGGCCTCCTTCTTGCTCGACTCTTTCAATTGAACATCTTCATCGGCCACTTTGATCGTCGGATTGTCGCTCAAGGCTATGGAGATGGCCTTGTCCAACGTCAACACCAATGTCTCCTGTGCACACACAGGAACCGCGGACAGCAGCAACAGGGCTGCAAACAGTTTTTTTCTCTTTGGGTGTTTCATATTTATAAATTGGTTTGTTCGTGTTTCTCCGTATCGTGCCGCTCTATCATCTCCTCGAGCAACCGCAGGCCCTTATCGGTGGAAATGCCGCGGATGAAGATGAGCACCACCGAGCGGAACAGTTGCTCCATGGGATAGACGCGCCCCAGGTCGTTGCGCGTCACCTGCTCGTTGAGGAGCTGCATCAGCTGGATGACCAAGGCCATGTCCAGGTCCGTCCGGAAGAGCCCCTGCTCCACGCCCCGCTCGAAGAAGAGGATGGTCTCCTTCAGGTTGTCCTGCCGCTTCTGCCGCAGATACTCCATCACGCGGGGGTACTTCTTCAGGTCCTCCACGAAGACGTAGTTCACCCGCCGCAAGTTCTCCATGTGGCAGAGGTAAAACTCAAGTATAATCTCCAACACATTGTCCGTGCGGCCGCACACCTCGTCCATGAACGCCCGCATCTGCTGCAGGTGACGGCTCATGCACTCGAACAGCAACGCCTCCTTGTCCTCGAAAGTCTCGTAGAGCGTGCGTTTGGATATGGAGAGTCGCGCGGCGATGTCGTCCATCTTCACCGCCCGGATGCCCTCCTGCGCGAAGGCCTCGGAGGCCGTGCGCACTATCCGTTCATACAGTTCTGTTCTGGCTGGGGATTCCTTCAACGTTCTTTCCATGTACCTTTTCGATAGAAATAGGGTACAAAAGTGCCAAAAAACTCAATCGTCTCAAAAAGTTTTCTACCTACGGCCACGTAAGTTATACTCTTTTCACATTATACTACAATCGTTGGCAGAAGAGGCGAAAATGCCATGCGCAAGGGCTGTGGAAGGGAGGCGCAAGGGCGCTGGAACACGAAAATAGAGGTCCGTTTGTATGATTTATAGAAAATTATAGCGTGAATGTTTATAAAATCATTACTTTTGCCGCACGATATTTTACAAAAGGACATATAAAACTTACAATTATGGTGAAGATAACGAAAGAGGCAGCTTTGCTTTATCACTCACAAGGGAAACCGGGCAAGATAGAGGTGGTGCCGACCAAGCCCTACAGTACACAAACGGACTTGTCACTGGCCTACTCACCCGGCGTGGCCGAGCCTTGCCTGGAGATTGAGAAAGACCCCCAGACGGCTTACGACTACACAGCCAAAGGCAACCTGGTGGCAGTGATTTCCAACGGAACGGCCGTGCTCGGTCTGGGCGACATAGGCGCCCTCAGCGGCAAACCCGTAATGGAAGGCAAGGGACTGCTCTTCAAGATTTACGCGGGCATCGATGTGTTCGACATCGAGATAAACGAGAAAGACCCCGACAAGTTCATCGAGGCGGTGAAGGCCATAGCCCCCACCTTCGGAGGCATCAACCTGGAGGACATCAAGGCCCCCGAGTGCTTCGAGATAGAGCGCCGACTGAAGGAAGAACTGGACATCCCCGTGATGCACGACGACCAGCACGGAACGGCCATCATCTCATCCGCCGGACTGCTGAACGCCCTGGAGGTTGCCGGCAAGAAGATTGACGAGGTGAAGATTGTGGTGAACGGCGCAGGCGCCTCAGCCACCTCGTGCACCAAACTCTACATGGCCCTGGGTGCCCGCAAGGAGAACATCCTGATGCTCGACAGCAAGGGAGTGATCACCTCCGACCGCCCCAACCTGACGGAGAACAAACGCTTCTTCGCCACCGACCGCCGCGACGTGCACACCCTGGCGGAAGCCATCAAGGGAGCCGACGTGTTCCTAGGCCTCTCCAAGGGCAACGTGCTGACGCAGGACATGATCCGCAGCATGGCCCCCAACCCGATAGTGTTCGCCCTGGCAAACCCCGTGCCCGAAATCTCGTACGAGGACGCCATGGCCTCACGCCCCGACGTGCTGATGTCGACAGGCCGCTCGGACTATCCGAACCAGATAAACAACGTCATCGGATTCCCCTACATCTTCCGTGGCGCGTTGGACACCCGCGCCAGCGCCATCAACGAGGAGATGAAGCTGGCAGCCGTGAAGGCCATCGCCGCACTGGCCAAGCAACCCGTGCCCGACGTGGTGAATGAGGTGTACCATGTGAACAACTTCACCTTCGGACCGAAGTACTTCATCCCCAAACCCGTGGACCCGCGCTTGATTACCGAGGTGTCCATGGCTGTGGCCAAAGCCGCCATGGAGTCGGGCGTAGCACGCAAGCAAATCACCGACTGGGACGAGTATAAGAACCGTCTGCGCGAGCTGATGGGACAGGAGAACAAGCTCACCCGCCAGCTCTACGAGACCGCCCGCCGCGACCCGCAGCGTGTGGTGTTCGCCGAAGGCATTCACCCCAACATGCTGAAGGCCGCCGTGGAGGCAAAGGCCGAGGGCATCTGCAAGCCTATCCTGCTGGGCAACGAGGAGCGCATCGCCAAGCTGGCGAAGGAACTCGACCTCAGTCTGGACGGCATAGAGATCATCAACCTGCGCCACGACCGCGAGGCCGAGCGCCGCGAGCGCTACGCACGCATACTCACCGAGAAGCGTGCCCGCGAGGGATTCACCTACCAGGAGGCCAACGACAAGATGTTCGAGCGCAACTACTTCGGCATGATGATGGTGGAGACCGGCGAGGCCGACGCCTTCATCACCGGCATCTACACGCGCTACTCCAACACCATCAAGGTGGCCAAGGAGGTGATAGGCATCCGCGAGGGCTACAACCACTTCGGCACGATGCACATCCTCAACTCGAAGAAGGGAACCTACTTCGTGGCCGACACGCTCATCAACCGTCACCCGGACACGAACACGCTGATAGACATCGCCCGCCTGTCGTACCACACGGTGCGCTTCTTCAACCACGAGCCAGTGATGGCCATGCTCTCCTACTCCAACTTCGGAGCGGACAACGTGGGCAGCCCAGCCACTGTGCACCAGGCTGTGGACTACATGCAGCGCGAATACCCCGACCTGCCCATCGACGGTGAGATGCAGGTGAACTTCGCCATGAACAAGGCCCTGCGCGACGACAAGTATCCGTTCACCCGCCTGAAAGGCCGCGACGTGAACACGCTGATATTCCCCAACCTGAGCTCCGCCAACTC
>CAVFUK010000073.1:0-13095 GCA_963625535.1 Anaerovoracaceae bacterium
GTCGTAGGCTATGGTACCATGAAGAAACGCGACCTCACGGGATCGATGACGCAGATCAAGACCGATGAGCTGCTGAAGGGTGGAACCACCGATGTGGCACACGGACTGCAGGGAAAGATCGCGGGCGTGAACATCTCACAGAACGACGGTTCTCCCGGTGCGGGTGTGAACATCACCGTGCGTGGTGCCAACTCATTCACCACCTCGTCGCAACCTCTCTTCATTGTCGACGGTGTGCCCTATGGTACCGATCCCAATGGCGTGCCTAAGAGTGGTGCCAACGATGGCAACAACCAGACCACCTCGCCGCTGTCGATGATCAACCCGAACGACATCGAGAAGATAGAAGTGCTGAAGGACGCCTCCGCCACTGCCATCTATGGTTCCCGTGGTGCCAATGGTGTGGTCATCATCACCACCAAGAAAGGCCGTCAGGGTGAAGGCAAGGCCAAGGTGGAGTTCAGCGCCAAGTGGACCATGTCCAACATCGGTCGTCGGGTGGACATGCTCGATGCCCGCACCTATGCGCTCTATCAGAACGAAGCGGCAGAGAACAGCCGCTACTACGAGAACGGAACGACGAAGAACCCCTACACCGGTACATGGGAGTATCCTTACGTGGGTAGTGGATTCGTCTATTCCAAAGGCTCATACAACCCTTCGCCCGACGACTTCCTCAACCCCGGCGTGCGTACCGACGAGTATGGCAACACCGATGAGGTGGCAGGAGCCGTGTGGCAAGACGAAATTTATCAGACAGGATGGCAACAAGACTATAGTATAGGTGTTAGTGGTGGAAGCGAGAACGGATGGTACAGTTTTTCAGGTAACTATACCGATCAAACCGGTATCATCAAGAACACAGGATTCCAACGCTACGGCGTTTCTATGAACATAGGAAGGCATATAAACAAGTATCTCGAGATTGGAACCAGCTCTTTCTTCACCAACACGGTGACCGATTTCCAGCGTACCAACTCCGAGAATACGGGTATCATCCGTTCCGCTCTCATCTTCCCGTCGACCTACGGTGTGCACACCTCTACCGAACAGCTCGACGAACTCAACTGGCTGGCTGCCAACCCTTACAACTACGTGAACGGTGCCAAGGACCAGCTGAAGCAGATCTCGTGGTTCTCCAGCTCCTACCTCGAGGCTAAGATCACCTCTTGGCTGAAGTTCCGCCAGAATCTCGGTCTCGGATACAACGACGGTCACCGTGGTACCTACTACGACCGCCACACCCAGGAGGGTAAGTCGCCCTACAACGGCAAGGCCGGTAAGGCTAGCAACATCTGGAAGAGCCTGACATCGGAGAGCATCCTCACCTTCGACAAAACTTGGGGCGTACACACCATCAACGCTGTCGCCGGTGTGACCTTCGAGAAAGGCGTGGGCGAGAGCGAGTCGATGACGGCTACCAACTTCCCGACCGACCTGACCAAAGACTCCGACATGAGTCTGGCCCTCGACCGCTCTGTGGTGAGCAGCAGCGAGACCAAGCAGACGCTGGAGTCCTTCCTGGGACGTATCAACTATACGTTGCTCGACAAGTATATGTTCACCGTCAGCGCGCGTACCGACGGTAGCTCGGCCTTCTCGAAGAACAACAAGTGGGCCACCTTCTACTCAGGAGCCTTCGCATGGCGTGCCAGCGACGAGACGTTCATCAAGAACCTCAACGTGTTTGACAACCTCAAGTTCCGTGTCTCCTATGGTGAGACCGGTAACCAAGCCATCGGAGCCTACCGTACACTGACCCTGTTGGGTGCCTCCAACTATCCGTACAATGGCACACTGTCCAATGGTGTGTCGGGCATCGACTGGCGTGGACCTACCAACCCCGACCTGAAGTGGGAGACAACGAAGCAGTTCAATGCCGGCGTCGACTTCGGATTCCTGCAGAACCGCTTGCAGCTGACCATCGACTACTACTATAAGAAGACCACCGACCTGCTGCAGCAGATCACCATCCCCGGTTCGTCCGGCTACACACAGATGATGGTCAATAGTGGCAACGTGACCAACGAGGGTTTGGAGTTCACGCTCAACTACGCCATCCTGACGACCACCCCGTTCAAGTGGGACATCTCTGCCAACCTCGCTATGAACCGCAACCGCATCGGTGGACTCGACGGTGACCAATACGCCACCGCCCTGTGGAGCAAGGCCGACCAGATGTATCTGCAACGCAACGGTTGCCCCATCGGTACACTCTATGGTTATGTGGAGGACGGATTCTTCGACAACATCGCTGAGGTGCGTTCGTTCAAGGCCTATGCCGGTCTGTCGGACAAAGAGGCGCTGAAGCATGTGGGCGAGATCAAGTACCGCGACCTCAACGGCGACGGACAGATCACGGAGAAAGACCGCACCATCATCGGCAACACCAACCCCGACTTCACCTACGGACTCACCAGCAACATGTCGTGGAAGAACTTCTCGCTGAGCTTCATGCTGCAGGGCAGTCAGGGCAACGACATCTTCAACTACAACCTGGTGGATATACAGATGTCCAACATCGGTAACATTACCCAGTCGGCCTACAACTCGCGCTGGACTCCCGAGACAGCCGCCACAGCCAAGTGGCCGAAAGCCACAGCCGGATACACCCGCACATGGCTCATGAGCGACCGCTACGTGGAGAACGGCAGCTACCTGAAGATGAAGTACATCTCGCTGGCGTACGACTTCAAGCATCCGTTCAAGTTCATCGACAACATCAACATCTCACTCACGGCCAACAACCTGTTCTGCATCACCGACTACAGTTGGTTCGACCCGGACGTGAATGCTGGCGGAACCAATGCGGCTTGCCCGGGTGTGGATAGTTACTCCTACCCAAGTTCAAGAAGCTTTGCACTCGGACTTAACATAGTGTTCTAAACCATCATCCTAACTTTTAATAGATATAGATTATGAAATCGAAGATAATGACCCTAATGGCTGTTGCGACGATGGTGTTCTGCCTTACAGCCTGCGACAGCTGGATAGAGGAAGACCCTGCCGGCCAGATTACCGAAGAGAAAGTGGGCGACAGCGACGAAGCTGCCAGCTCATGGGTGACAGGTGTCTACAGTAAATGGATATATGACATGTTCTGCTGGGGCTATTTCCCCCGTGTGCTGGAGCTCGACGCCGATTATATAAGCGGTCCCGACTGGATGTTCAACAAGTTCGGAACGGGCAACTTCCAGGGCGAGAACGACGTGACCGACGCTCTGTGGAACGGATGCTACGGCCTCATCAAACGGGCCAATCTGGCGGAGACACGCATCGACGAGATGACCTCTCTCACCGAAGCCGCCAAGAACAACTACATCGGCGAGGTGCAGTTCCAGAAGGCGCTGGCTTACTTCCTGCTCGTGAGGGCCTACGGCGAAGTGCCCATTCAGGCCGAGGACAACAAGTTCGCCAACATCAGCCAGCCGCGCCAGTCGGTGGAGAAGGTCTACGACTACATCATCTCCACACTCGAGAGCGCCGCTTCCAAGATGTACAAGAACACCGATGCCGCCTACATCACGGGCCACGCCTGCGCCGGCAGTGCAGCCGGTCTGTTGGCAAAAGTCTATGCCACCGAAGCCTCCGCTGCCATGCCCGTCGGCACACCGATAACCATCCGCTCGGGCAAGACCTACAATTGGAGCGGCGACATACAGAGCTATGCTCCGTTGCGCAGCATCGAACTGCAGAAGACGGCAGTCAGCGGATACGAGAACCTGGATGCCAAGGCTCTGTACACCAAGGCTGCAGAGTGGGCCGGCAAGGTCATCAATGGCGAGTATGGTTCGTACGAGCTGCTCGACTATGACAACCTGTGGAAGAAGACCTATGCCACAGCCAGCGAGTTCATGTTCTCGGTGGGCAGTGTCAGTGGCGACGCGACCTACAAGAACGCCATCCATACACAGTACACCGGTTACCTGACCGCCACTGGTTCCGACTTCATCCAAGAGGGTGGCTGGATAGGCTGCACGCGTCACTGGTACGACCTATTCGAGCACGACGACCTCCGCATCGTGAAGGGAGTGAAGCACCGCTGGCGTGCCTACACCCAGGAGAAGTCCAACTCCGGCTTCTACTATCCCTACGACGAGGAGTACACCATCATGGCTACGGGCTACGACCTGAATGGTAACAAAGTGGGCGACCCGCAAGGCATCTATGCCGATGGCGTGAGCTACTACTACTCTATGGACTCGCAGTGCCTGGCCTTCACTACCAAATACTCCGACGTGACCAACGACGCCATCAAGGACGCCGATGTCAACTGGCCCTTCTTGCGTTATGCCGATGTGTTGCTTATCTTTGCAGAGGCTCAGAATGAGTTGGGCGTGCCGGCCGATGCCATCACCTACCTCAACAAGGTACGCGAGCGCTCCAATGCCAGCGATGCTACGCTCAGTGGCAACGACGCACTCGACACACAGGCTAAGCGCCGCAGTGCCATCATCGAGGAGCGTGCCAAGGAGTTCGCTTGCGAGGCAGACCGCCGTTGGGACCTGATCCGCTGGGGCATCTATCTCGGTGCCATGAACTCCATCGATGGCTCCGACGACTCCGGCATCAGTAAGGTACGCGAAAGCCGCACGTTGCTCTATCCGTTGCCTGCTACTGAAATCAATACCAACAAGTATATCACTGAGAACAATCCAGGATGGAACTAAAACGTTATCACTCTATACATATTATATAATATAGCATATGAAAACATTCTATCAACATAGAACGGCGTGGATGGCTACCGTAGCCTTTGCCCTTGTGGCCCCGCTATTCACAAGCTGCGACGACATCGTCGACTACAACGATGGGTACACGCCATCGGACCAGATAGCCAACACGGGCGCACCCGTAATATCCGCTGTCTACAATGTGACAGACACCGCACTGACGACCCCCATCACCGAGGCTGAGACCGGTGTCATGGTACGCCTGGTGGGTAAGAACCTCAACAATGTGAAGTCCGTCACGTTCAACACTGTGCCCGTGGACGCTGATGACATCTACAGCTTCTCCACCGGAGCCAATGTGCGCATCCCCGAGACCATCTCCTTCGAGACGGTCAACAAGATTGAGTACACTACTGAACAAGGCTCTACCTCGTATGGCTTCACGGTGCTGTTCCCCACACTGACGGTGGATTGTCTGGCCAACGAGTTCGTCAATGCCGGCGACTCCGTGCTTGTCAATGGCGCCAACTTCGATGTCTACGACTTCGGCAATGCTTCCAAGGTGACCATCAACGGTACCGAAGCTACTGCCGGGTCGATAAGTAAGTCGTCGATGAAGATCTTCGTGCCGGCAGGTACGCCCGACAACAGCGTCATCTCCTTGGCATGGAGCACCAGCGATGGCAGCAAGCATACCCAAGATTTGCCCTTCCGCCCGACCAAGAACCTGCTCTACGGCGATTTCGATGGCGTGCAGATGAACATCGGCGGTAGCATAAAGGTGGAAGTGGAAGGCGATGAGGCCACTGCGGCATCGTCGAGTCTGGGACACAAACACATGCACTTAACCGGAAACTTCGGCGAATGGAACTGGAACAACATCGACCTGAGTTGCAACATGGTAGATGCCGGCGACCTCTCCAACCTCGACGACTATGTGCTGAAGTTCGAAGTGCTCACTCCCAAAGACCATCAGCTGACCGAGAACTCGCCTCTGCAGTTCTGCTTCAACTGGGGCGACTCCTACACGTGGAATCCTGGTGATGGCTATGGACTGAACACCTTCGGCGAGTGGCAGACGGTTACGCTGCCGCTGGCACCCATGGCCACGAAGGGCATCAGCCCCAAGGACTCTTGGCAGACGCTGCGTATCGTGTTCCAGCCGAAAGCCGCGTACGTAGCCGACTTCCGCATCGGTAACCTTCGCATCGTGAAGAAATAACAGCGACGCCAAGCCCCGCAACAAAACCTCGTAAGTCTTGTTGTGGGGTACTTGCGTCACTATGATAAACCTATAAAACGCTCTATTTATATGAGACCAATAACACTCGTAGCATTGCTGTTGCTCGGCTCGGTGCAAGCCGGAGCTTGGCAGCGGAAAGTGGAGATAAGCACTCCCAACACCCTCATGCTGTTGAAAGCTGAGGAAGGGAAAGACTTGGTGATGACCTACTACGGACCCCGGATAGCGGACCCCTGGCAAGTTACCGAGGTCGGTGCGGACCTCAACTTCTCAGCTTTGCCTGCCTTTGGTACGGTAGACATGATCAACCCGCCTGCCCTGCAGGTGGCGCATGCTGACGGCGACCTCAACCTGGAACTGCAAGTGAAGGATGTCGAGACCCGCCAGGAGGAGAATGCCCAGGTCACTGTCATCACCCTGACCGACCAACTGAAACCCTTCACCGTGAAGGTTTGCTACAAAGCCTACACCAATGTGGATGTGATAGAGACCTGGACCGAAATCTCGCATCGCGAGAAGCGGGCCATCACCCTGAAACGCTTCGATAGCGGGCACCTTACCCTGCGACGCGGCGATGTGTGGATGACCCACCTTCATGGCAACTGGGCCGCCGAGTCCATACCTACGGTGGAACCTCTCACTCCCGGCATGAAAGTCATACGCAACACCGACGGTGCCCGCAATGCCCATTGCGATGCTCCCGAACTGATGCTCTCGCTCGACGGACAGCCCGACGAACGCCACGGACGCACCATCGGTGCTGTGCTCTGCTGGAGTGGAAACTATGAGATTCGTGTGAACACCGCCGACAACAAGACACATCACCTCTATGCCGGCATCGACCCACAGTCGTCAGAGTATGTGCTCGACCCAGGTGTCACGTTCACCACCCCTCATCTTGCACTTACCTATTCCACACAGGGAATGGGCGGTGTGAGCCGCAACCTCCACTACTGGGCACGTCACGACGGCATGCTCTACCATGGCGAGACCGTGCGCGATATCTTGCTTAACTCTTGGGAAGGTATCTATTTCGACATCACCGAGCAACGCATCATCGACATGATGGACGACATCAAAGCCATGGGTGGCGAACTCTTTGTGATGGACGACGGATGGTTTGGCGACAAGTACCAACGCAACTCTGACAACTCGTCGTTGGGCGACTGGGTGGTGGACCGACGCAAGCTCCCCGGCGGACTTCAAGCCTTGTGCGATGCTGCCCGGGAGCGAGGTGTGAAGTTCGGCATCTGGCTCGAGCCCGAGGCTACCAACACCACCAGTGAACTCTACGAGAAACACCCCGACTGGGTGCTACAGACCCGTGGACGTGAGCTGAAGTTGGGACGTGGAGGCACGCAATTGGTGCTCGACATGACTAATCCCAAGGTGCAGGACTTCGTGTGCCAGCTCGTGGATGACCTGCTGTCGCAGTACCCCGAGATAGCCTACATCAAGTGGGATGCCAACGCGAGCATCCAAAACTACGGATCGCCCTACCTGCCGGTAGGCAAACAGGCCAACCTCTATGTGGATTATCACCGGGGACTGGTGGACGTGATGCAACGCATCCGCGACAAGCATCCCGACGTGGTGATACAGGACTGCGCCAGTGGCGGCGGACGTGCCAACTACGGACTGCTGCCTTACTTCGACGAGTTCTGGACCAGCGACAACAACGATGCTCTCCAACGCGTCTACATCCAGTGGGGCACCAGCTACTTCTTCCCCTCCAACGCCATGGCTCAGCACATAGCAGGCTCGCCCTACCACATGACGGGACGTGTGATGCCCATCAAGTTCCGTTGCGACGTGGCCATGAGCGGACGCCTGGGTATGGAACTGCAGCCTCGGAGCATGACCGACGGGGAACGCGCGCAGTGCACCACAGCCATCAACGACTACAAGGCTATGCGCCAGACGGTGCAGCTGGGCAACCTCTATCGCCTCGTCTCTCCGTACGACGACAAGGGCGTGGCTTCGCTCATGTATGTCGACGACCATCAGTCAGAGGCTGTGCTGTTCGTCTATAAGCTGGAGAACTTCGTGAACCAGACACTGCCCCGCATTCAGCTCGACGGTTTGGATGCCAACGCCACCTACACACTGCGTGAACGCAATGTGAAGACCGGAGCACAACCTTCTGCGCTCGACGGCAAACAGCTGAGCGGACAACTGCTGATGCAGGTGGGCCTAGAGGTGCCGCTCGACGGTGACTTCGCCAGCCGCATATACACACTGACTAAACAATAACATAGAACAATGATGACGCTGAAATCAATACTGACAACACTCGCTGTGGCGGTGGCCATCGCTGTGACCGGACAAACCACGCAACGCGAGGCTCTCATCGACAGACTGTGGACGCTGCAGCAAAAGGGCACCATGTTCGGCCATCAGGACGACACCTTCTACGGCTTGACTTGGAAGTGGCAGCCCGGCCGGAGCGACACGCAGGAGACCTGCGGACAGTTGCCTGCCGTCATGGGATTTGAACTGGGCGGCATAGAGATGGGCGACGAGGTAAACCTCGATAGTGTCCCCTTCACGCTGATGCGCCAGGAGATACTGGCGCAGGTGGCGCGCGGCGGCATAGTGACCATCAGTTGGCACCCGCGCAACCCGCTCACTGGCGGCGACGCGTGGGACACCTCCTCGTCGGAAGTGGTGCGCTCGGTGCTCCCCGGTGGCAAGTGCCACGCCACGTTCCTCGTATGGATGCGTAGGGTCAGTGCCTTTTTGGCCTCCCTTTCGCCGGACGGACAAAACAAGACTCCCATCATCTTCCGTCCTTGGCACGAGAACAACGGCTCGTGGTTCTGGTGGGGTAGGGACTTGTGTTCCGCCCAGGAGTATCACGCGCTGTGGTGCATGCTGCAGGACTATCTCTTGGTGGAAGGCTTCGACAACCTCGTGTGGAGCTATTCGCCCAACTTGGATGGCGGCATGACACGCGAGCAATTCCTCGAACGCTATCCCGGCGACGACCGCACCGACCTGTTGGGCATAGATGCCTACCAGAGCGGCACCACCGAGGAGTTCTTGAAAGCCACCCGTGCGGACCTCAGCATGCTCGCAGCTTATTGCAGCGAACACCATAAACTGGTGGCGCTCACGGAGTGCGGCGTGAAAGGCATCACCCCCAAGCATTGGTGGACCGAGGCTATGCTCCCACTAGCCAAGGAATATGGACTGAGCTATCTGCTCCCGTGGCGCAATGCCCGCAAGGACGAGTACTTCGGTCCGTCGCCCAAGGAACACGATGCGGCCGACTTCAGAGCCTTCAGTCGCGACGCGTCCATCCTCTTTGTCGACGACGTACGGCCGATGGACTCTCAGAAATAATGTATGCAAACCGATAATAAGAACATAACAGACTTTCAACTATGAACGATTTCCAAAAACGAGTAGAGGCATTGCGCGCTCAACACGAGTCTCTTCTCACACTAAAGAATATACCTGCGGAGACCTCTAACGGTATCTACACCCGCTACGTCAATCCCATCCTTACCGCCGCCCACACTCCACTGGAGTGGCGCTACGACTTCAGCGCCAAGGACAATCCCTACCTCATGGAGCGCATTATGATGAACGCCACACTCAACTCGGGAGCCATCTGGCTCGATGGCCGATTCCTGTTGGTGGTGCGGGTGGAGGGAGCCGACCGCAAATCCTTCTTCGCGGTGGCCGAGAGTCCCAATGGCGTGGACAACTTCCGCTTTTGGCCCGAGCCCATCGTGATGCCCGAGGATGTGGTGCCGGCTACCAATGTCTACGACATGCGGCTCACACAGCATGAGGACGGATGGATCTATGGCGTCTTCTGTGCCGAGCGTCACGACGATTCCCGCCCCGGCGACCTCTCTGCCGCCACGGCTACCGCTGGCATTGCCCGCACCCGTGACCTGAAGACCTGGCAACGGTTGCCGGACCTGAAGTCGCGCTCGCAGCAACGCAACGTGGTGCTTCATCCCGAGTTTGTCGACGGCAAGTATGCCTTCTATACCCGCCCGCAGGACGGATTCATCGACACCGGCTCGGGCGGTGGCATCGGTTGGGCATTGGTGGATGACATAGAGCATGCCGAGGTGAAGGAGGAGAAGATCATCAACGAACGCCACTATCACACCATCACCGAGGTGAAGAACGGTGAGGGACCTGCCCCCATCAAGACTCCTGAGGGTTGGCTCCACTTGGCCCATGGTGTGCGTGCCACAGCCAGCGGCCTGCGCTACGTATTATATATGTATATGACCGCGCTCGACGACCCCACCCGTGTGACGGCTCGCCCCGGCGGCTATCTGCTTGTACCCCAAGGCGACGAGTACATAGGCGATGTGATGAACGTGGCCTTCTCCAACGGATGGATTGCCACCCCGGACGGCAAGGTCTTCATCTATTATGCGACGGCAGACACCCGCATGCATGTGGCCACCAGCACCATCGACCGCCTGGTGGACTATTGCCGCAACACACCAGAGGACGGATACCGCTCGGAGACATCCGTGCGCAACATCCTGGGGCTGATTGAGAAGAACAGACGTAACGTAGAATAGTGACCTATGCAAGACAAAACATTTGCAGCTGATGCCAGGGAGTTGCTGACCGGCAACATACTGCCTTTCTGGATGGAACGTATGGCGGACAACCGCCGTGGAGGATTCTTCGGCCGTATGGACGGACGTGGTGAACTCGATGCCGAGGCACCGCGTGGCGCCATCCTCAACGCCCGCATCCTATGGTCCTTCGCAGCAGCCTACCGTGTGCTGGGCGACCCTGTCTATCTGGAACAGGCCACCCGCGCACGCGACTACATTCTGGAACATTTCATTGACCCGATGTATGGTGGTGTCTATTGGTCCGTCACTGCTGATGGCGAACCGCTCGACACCAAGAAGCAGACCTACGCCATCGGTTTCGCCATCTATGGTCTCTCTGAATATGCCCGTGCCACGGGCGACAAACTCTCGCTCGACGCTGCCGTCCGTCTCTATCATGACCTCGAAACCCATGCTTTCGATACTCAGTATGGAGGCTATCACGAGGCTCTGACGCGCGACTGGCAACCCATAGCCGACATGCGGCTGAGCGATAAAGATGAGAACTGCGACAAGACGATGAATACCCATCTGCATGTGATAGAGCCCTACACCAACCTCTATCGCGTGTGGCCCGACAGCGGGTTGCGCTCGCAGATAGTGGCGTTGACGGATGTGTTCTGCACGAAGTTGCTCAATCCGCAGACTCATCATCTCGACCTCTTCTTCGACACCGCTTGGCAGGGACTGCGCAACTTGGAGAGCTTCGGTCACGACATCGAAGCCTCGTGGTTGCTCAATGAGACCTGCGCTGTGTTGGCCGATGAGGCTTTGACGGCACGGCTCGCTCCCGTCATCGACCAGATTGCCTTGGCTGCTGAGGAGGGGTTGAATCCCGATGGCAGCATGACCTCCGGGCGTTGGAAGGACGATGGGCACACTACCGCCGAACGCGATTGGTGGGTGCAGTGCGAGTGCGTCATTGGTGAGATAGACCGCGCTCAACACACCACCGGCTGTCGCAGTGGGGAACATTTTGTCCGTGCTCGCCGTTGTTACGACTACATCGTCGCCCACCTAGTGGATGTTTGTCTGGGTGAGTGGTACTGGAGTGTGAGCCCCGATGGCAAGCCCAATCTGCACGACGACCATGCCGGTTTCTGGAAGTGTCCCTACCACAACACCCGCATGTGTCTGGAGATTATCGAGCGCCTCGGCTGACGCTCCTTTTGTGTAACCGGACGTGTAAAAAGTGATTTGCGGCAGAATAAGCTATATCTTATTTTGCCGCAAATTATGTTTTATGTATATTTGCGGCAGATTATAACACGATTATGAACACACTTCCCCAAAATCAAACCGTCCACCTGACCTTGATAACTACATACGGCGTGTGCTATGGCAAACATAGTGGCATCGTGCAGAAGGAGGTGAAGATGGACGATTTGTTTAGATAGCCCAGATATACTGCCTATCTCACCTTTACCGGGCGATGCGTCCCGAGGTGTTGCCGGCCATCAGACTCTCTACCTCTTCCACGGTGGAGAGGTTGAAGTCGCCATAGATGGTGTTCTTCAGTGTGGAGGCGGCAAGGGCGAACTCCAGGGCCTGCTGGTCGTCGTCGGGATAGCGGAGCAGTCCGTATATCATGCCGGCCACGAAAGCGTCGCCGGTGCCGAGGCGGTCCACCTCGTCCACAATGTCGTAGATTCGGGTGTGCTTCAGCTCCCCATCGGAATGGAGCACGGCGGCCAACAGATTGTGGTTGGCGGAGACGGTGTTGCGCAACTCCAGGAACACCTTCTTGCAGTGGGGCACTTGTGCGCAGACCTGTCGGCCGAACTCCTCGTAGCCGGATAGGTCGAGCCGGTAGTCCGTGTCCATGGCCTTGAAGTCGGGTGAGTCGACTCCCAATATCTCCTTATACTCGGGTGCGGCGCCGAACAACACGTCGCTGAAGGCAACCAGCGGTCGCATCACTTCCTCGGCACTGCGACCATAGTTCCACAGTTTCTTCCGGAAGTTGAGGTCGCACGAGATGGTGAGTCCCATCTCCCGCGCGGTCTGTAGGGCCTCCATGCATACGTCCGCTGTCCCTTGGGTCAAGGCAGCGGCGATGCCTGACCAATGGAACCAACCCGCGTCGGCAAAGATGCTTCGCCAGTCTATCATGCCTGGCTGTAGGGTAGTGAAGGCCGAGTCGTCGCGGTCATACACCACATCGGACCCTCGGAAAGCCGCTCCGCTTTCGAGGTAATAGATGCCAAGCCGCTTGCCACCATAGATGATGCCTTCCGTGCCCAGTCCATAGGAGCGGAGCGAGTCCACGCAAGCCCGCGCGATGGCATTGTCGGGCAGTCGGGTGACGAACTCGGTAGGAATGCCGAAGGTGGCCAACGAGACAGCCACATTGGCTTCGCTACCTCCATAGTTGGCTAAGAAACAGTTGGCTTGCGGGAAACGTTGCACGCGCGGTGCCGTGAGCCGCAACATGATTTCACCAAAGGTGACAACCTTCTTCGGAGAGTGTGCGTTGTTGTTCATAGTTCCAATGCTTTTAGAATCACGTCACGAAGTTACAAAACATCTTCGTTCCCCCGTTCTCCTTTTTGCAATATTTCTCAAAGATTTAACGCTCACT
>CAVFUK010000074.1:0-2729 GCA_963625535.1 Anaerovoracaceae bacterium
TCGCCGGTCTGCGTCCGCGCGCCGACAAGAGCATCGAGGTGAACCCGTTGGTGCCGGAGGATCAGTGGAACTACTTCTGTCTGGACAATGTGCGCTACCATGGCCACAACGTCACCATCCTATGGGACCGCTACGGCGACCGCTACCATCAGGGCCGCGGACTACGCGTGTTGGTGGATGGCCGCTTGGTAGGACAGAGCGACACGCTCGGCAAACTGATTTGCCAGAATGTACTTTAAACGCATACCTATATTAGTATAGTTACAGTACGATGAGAAACACAAAAATATTCCTGCTGGGGCTACTGACCTTCTGTCTCGCAGCCTCAGCAAAGGCGATAGAGGTGACGCGCGTCACCTGCGAGCTGACCACATCGCCCTTGGCACTCGACACCACCACGCCACGCTTCGGCTGGCAGATGAGCGGCGAGCAAGGCTGCATGCAGTCCGCCTACGAGATAGAGGTCTACACCCTACAAGGCAGTGAGAAACAATACCTATGGCAGAGCGGCAAACAACACTCCACACAGAGCCAACTGGTGTCCTACGGCGGTACGGCACTGCAACCGCTGTTGCGCTACTGGTGGCGCGTGCGGGTGTGGGACGAAGGGGATGTCGCCTCGGCTTGGAGCGATGCGCAAGAGTTCCGCATCGCACCGGACAAGAGTTTCCTCGACGCACAATGGATAGGTGCCGTCACGAAGGCGGACGCCAAGTTGCCACAAGGTCGCCGCTTCACAGGGGGCGAGCTCAACAAGCCGGCCGTCAAGGAGGCATGGAGTCAGGTGGACTCCATGGCATGGCGCAGCATCTGCCTGCGCAAGGAGTTCAGCGCCCCACGACAGATTGCCGATGCTACGGTTTATGTGTGCGGACTGGGACAGTACGAGCTCACCATCAACGGCACGAAGGTGGGCGACGGGGAGTTCACCCCACTCTGGAGCGACTATGACAAGACGGTCTATTACAATACCTACGACGTGACCTCACTCGTCCGCCAAGGCGACAATGCCCTAGGCGTGATACTAGGCAACGGATTCTACAACGTGGTGGGCGGCGGACGCTACCGCAAACTGCAGATAGGGTTCGGCCCCGAGACTCTCTTCCTGAAGATGCTCGTCCGCTACACCGACGGTACCAGCCAGACGGTGGCCACGGACAGCACGTGGCGCTACGACCGCAGCCCCGTGACGTTCCACTCCATCTACGGAGGCGAGGACTACGACGCCCGCCTGGAACAGACAGGGTGGGACAAGCCCGGCTTCGACGACACGGCATGGAAGCCCGTAGTCGTGCAGGAGGCTCCGAAGGGCACACTGCGACCCCAACTCACCACCCCGGTGAAGATTATGAAGCGCTACGGGGTGCAGAGCAGCTACAAGCTCACGGCAGACGATGTGCGCAAGGCCACCAAAGCCACCAAGCGCACCGCGGACGCATCGGCACAGCTGCTCGACATGGGACAGAACCTCGCAGGCTTCCCCGAGATAACAGTGAGCGGTAAACGGGGACAGAAGATTACCCTGGTGGTAGCCGAATCGGTGGTGGACAGTTGCCACGCCGCCAACCAACGACAGACAGGACGGCAACACTATTATACCTACACATTGAAAGGTGACAAACGGGAGACATGGCATCCACGCTTCTCGTACTACGGTTTCCGCTACATCCAGCTGGAGGGGGCAGTGCTGAAGGGACAGAAGAACCCCGACAAGCTGCCCGTGGTGCACAACATCCAGTCGTGCTTCGTACACAACGCAGCAGCGGACGTCAGCTCGTTCACCTGTTCCAACAAGATCTTCACGCAGGCACATCAGCTCATCCACAACGCCGTGCGTAGCAACATGCAGGCGGTCTTCACCGACTGTCCGCACCGCGAGAAGTTGGGATGGCTGGAGCAAGACCACCTCAACGGGCCAGGCCTGCTCTACAACTACGACCTCACCACCTACTACCCGAAGTTGATGCGCGACATGGCCGACGCACAGCAAGTCAACGGCATGGTGCCGACCACCGCTCCGCAATACACAGTCTTCGAAGGCCCAGGACTGGATGTCTTCGCCGACTCGCCCGAGTGGGGCAGCGCTATGGTGGTGATACCGTTCCTCTACTACGACACCTACGGCGACGACTCGCTCATCCGCCAGTACTACCGACAGATGCGGGCCTACGTGGACTATCTCTCGTCGCGCGCCGAGGGAAACCTGATTGACTTCGGTCTGGGCGATTGGTACGACTATGGTGACTTCCGTGCCGGCTTCTCACGTAACACCCCCGTCGGACTGGTGGCATCAGCACATTACTATATGGACATCCGCTACATCGCCGAGGCGGCCCGCATGCTGGGCAACAGCTACGACGCGGACTACTATACCCGCCTGGGCAACGACGTGAAGGAGGTCTTCAACAGTAAGTACTTCAACGCCGAGACCTGTCAGTACGGCACAGGCAGCCAAACCAGCAACTCCCTGCCGCTGTTCCTCGGCATAGCGCCCACGAAGTCGCGTGCTGCCGTACTGCGCAACCTCGTGACGGACATCCGTCAGCACGGCACACGCCTCACCACAGGCGACGTTGGCAACCGCTACCTGTTCCAGACCTTGGCACGCGCCGGGCTGGACGAGGTGATGTATGCCATGCACAACCACGAGGAGGCACCCGGCTATGGCTTCCAACTGAAGTTCGGTGCCACCACACTCACCGAGCAGTGGGACCCGCGTCAAGGCTCGT
>CAVFUK010000075.1:0-7614 GCA_963625535.1 Anaerovoracaceae bacterium
ACAAGATCATCCTGCAGTTCGACGGCGGCAAGCTGCTCCGCATGGAGGAGGTGTAGACAGTATAGGCGTACGTCTGCTCGGGGTAGGAACGATGACCTCTTCCTAGTTTACTTCACACCCGTAGCGTTGTCTTACTAAGACATTCAACGCTTTTATTCTTTCGCCAAATTGAAGCGGAACTCCAGACCTCCGGTGGCAGCTATGTGGGCAGAGATGGTGCCGCCGTGGAGGAAGACGGCGTTCTTGACGATGGCTAGACCTAGGCCGGTGCCACCCAACTTGCGGGAACGACCTTTGTCTACACGGTAGAAGCGTTCGAAGAGGTGGTCGAGATGCTCGGGGGCCACACCTACACCATTGTCGGCAAAGCTGAAGTAATAGTAGTGCTTGTCCTCGCTCACACAACGCACGGTGATGGTGACACCTTCACCGGCATAGGCAATGGCGTTGTCGGTGAGGTTGCGAAAGATGGAGTAGAGCAACAGACTGTTGCCGGGCACCGCCACGTTCTGCTCGAGCAAGATGAGGAGGGTGATGTTCTTCTCGGCCAACTGCAGGGCCACATCCTTCTGAATGTTCTGCAACAGGGAGTAGATGTTCACCTGCTCGGTGTCGAAGGATTGCGAAGCCTCATCCATGCGGGTGAGCACGGAGATGTCGCGCAAGAGATTGGTGAGTCGGTTGCTCTGGGCGTAGCAGCGCTCGAGGAACTGCTTGCGGGTCTCCTCGGGCAGACCAGGCGTGTTGACGATAGTCTCCAGGTAACCTTGTATGCTGCTCACGGGAGTCTTCAGCTCGTGAGCGATGTTCTGGGTGAGCTGACGTTTCAGTCGAGTCTTGTCCTCCTCACTCTTCTTCAGCTGCGCGTAGAGGTGGACGATGTGGTGGGAAATCTCGCCCAACTCGTTGTTGGGGAAGGTGATGTTCACGTTCTCCAAGTCCTCGTCGCGCTCAGCCCGCTTGGCGAACTGGCGGAGCTGGGTGATGTTGGTTCCCAGTTTGCGCGTATATTTATAATATATATAGGTAAGAATGAGGGTGAGCACGATGGCAAACCACACATAACCCATGTCTGCGGAGAGGTCGTTGGCCAGTGTGACGGTGTAGGGCAAGGCCGTGCGCACCACGTAGCCGCTCTGGGGAAAGTAGCTGGCGGAGTAGAAGAACTTGCCGTGCAGGGTTTCCGAGGCACGGATGATGTCGTAGCCACTGCCGGACTTCAGCGCCTGCTGAATCTCCTGACGGTTCTTGTGATTGTGGAGCAGACTAAGGTCGGGTTCCTCGCTATCGTAGACGACTGTGCCGTCAGGCCGCACCAACGTCACACGCAGGTTCTCCAGCGGATGGCGATGGATGAAAGCCTCCACTAGGGAGTCGTTGGCCTGGCCGCAGTAGACGAGGAACTCGTCCAGGCGGCTGTTGTAGTCCTGCAGCTTGGTGTTGAGGACCATTATCTTGTACGACTTCTCGCGGTGGTGCTGAAAGGTGACGAAGCATCCGGCGAAGAGCAGGAAGAGCAGCAGCACGGAGAGGAATATCCGCTGGCTGAACGAGAGACTGTTTGTCGCTGACATAGTATCGGGGAGTTATCTGTTTTCGAAACAATAGCCGTAGCCCAGGCGGGTGATGATGTTCTGACCATAGTCGCCCAACTTCTTGCGCAGGCGGGTGATGTTCACGTCCACGGTGCGGTCGAGCACGTAGGACTCGTCTTTCCATATCTTATCAAGGATGTCCTCGCGCGAGAAGACGCGGTTGGGGTTGCGCAGCAAGAGGCAGAGAATCTCGAACTCCTTCTTCGTGAGCGACACCTCCTCGCCATCGATGCTGACGCTCTTGCGGTTGATGTCGAGCACCAGTCCGCGGTAGGTTATCACCTCCACCGTCTCGTCGGCCTTCTCCTGGGCGGTGCGGCGCAGCACGGCTTTCACCCGCAACATCACCTCACGGATGGAGAAGGGCTTGGAGATGTAGTCGTCGGCTCCCAGGTTGAAGCCTGTCACCGTATCGTTCTCCGTATCCTTGGCAGTGATGAATATAATAGGTATGGAGGCGGTCTTCTTGTCCTTCTTCAGGATGTTGGCCATCTTGAAACCGGAGATTTCGCCCATCATCACATCGAGCAATAGCAGGTTGTACCGCGACAGGTCCAGACGCAAGGCCTCCTCGGCGGAGTTGGCAGTGTCCACGAAATAGCCTTCGTTCTCGAGGTTGAACTTCAGGATCTCGCACAAATCCTCTTCGTCATCGACCACTAAAATACGATAATCATTCATATACGTTCGTTTTAAGCTTTACAAATTTAAGCATCATTTTTCATTTGCGATGCAAAGGTGCAACGGTTTTATTACGACGGAATGTAAAACATGTTACATTCTTGTTACAGTACGACTCGGCACAGCGCCTACTCACGCGCCCCGAAGAGGATAGTCGGCAGGTAAAAATTAGTTGGCAAAAGGGCGTAATTGTTGAAATAATACACCACTAATATGGCCCTTATGGAGAGTCTTTTTACTCTGTATCTCGCTAGTATTGTCCAGATTGGAATATTTTAGGACTTGGTATGAAATAACGTGTAATTTTGTGGCCTAAACCACTAATAATAACGAATATGAACCCAAGCAGAAACATGACAGAACAACGGATCCACCGGAAAATACCGAGTAAGCTGGATGCGCTACTAAAGAAAGAAGGTGTAGTGTTTTTTGACAGTATTCACGATTTACCTAACATTGATGTGCCTAGCGAATTTAACATCGCAATCTTCGCCCTGCACTTGAATGGAGAATCGGAACTGTCCATCAACCTGAAGGACTACAAGATAGGGCCCAACAGCATTGCCCTGCTAAAGCCCAAGACCCTGTTGATGGACGGAGGGCACAACAACGACGACGTGGCCGGCAGCTACATCGTCTTCTCGCCGGAAGCGATGGGAGGCATCTCCACCAACTTCATCCACAACCTCAACACCTATCTCTACATCCAGGAGAACCCGGTGACGAAACTGACACGGCAGGAGACGGAGGAGATAAAGGAGTTCTACCTCTTCATGAGGGCACAGATACAGGCGCACGCCAACCTGCCCTACCGCAACGACATCAAGTTCCACCTGCTGGTGGCTTTCTTCTACAAGGTGGTCACCACACTGGAGAACCATCTGCCGAAGCACCGGTATGTGCAGAACCGCCAGCGCGACCTCTTCGGCCAGTTCCTGGAACTGCTGAAGGAGAACTACCGCGAGAACCGGTCGGTCACCTTCTACGCCGAGAAGCTCTACATCACCCCCAAGTACCTGTCGGCGCTGAGCAAGAACATCACCGACCTGACCGCCGGCGAGTGGATAGACAAGTATGTGGTGCTGGAGACCAAGCGCATGCTGAAGACCACCACCCTCTCCATTCAGGAGATAGCGGAGCAGCTCAGCTTCCCCAACCAATCGTTCTTCGGGAAATACTTCAAGAGCCACACAGGTCTCTCGCCCAAGGAGTATCGCAACTCTTGACTCAGGTCAATAAATTCACACGGTCGGCACACTGAGGAGCGGCGACCGAGAGATGGTTTCTGAAAAAGGATGTACCTTTGCGCGTTCTTTTTCAGAAACTGTTTTTATAGAGACATGATACGACAATGTGCAATCCTCTTCGGGTGCCTCGCCATCGGAGAGTTGATCATCTACCTGACAGGCATCAAGCTGCCGTCGAGCATCATCGGGATGCTCACACTGACGCTGCTGCTGAAGCTGAAGTGGATAAAGTTGGAATGGGTGCAGGGGCTGAGCGACTTCCTAGTAGCCAACCTCGGCTTCTTCTTCGTGCCGCCCGGCGTGGCACTGATGCTCTACTTCGACATTATATCCGCCCAGTTCGTCCCTATCGTAGTAGCCACGGTGGTGAGCACCGTAGCCGTGCTGGTGGTGACGGGATGGGTTCACCAATACATACGCAGACATCATGGAATTTTTAGAAAATGAGTTCTTCCTGTTGGCGCTCACCTTCACCCTCTTCTTCCTGGCCAAGCTATTGCAGAAGAAGACCGGCATGGTGTTGCTCAACCCCATACTGATAACCATCGCCTTGCTGATAGTGTTTCTGAAGCTGACCGGCATCAGCTACGAGACCTACAACGAAGGCGGTCATCTGATAGAGTTTTGGCTGAAGCCCGCCGTGGTGGCGCTGGGCGTACCGTTGTACCTGCAGCTGGAGACCATCAAGAAGCAGCTGATGCCCATCCTCATCTCGCAGCTGGTAGGTTGCGTGGTGGGCATCGTGTCGGTGGTGCTCACGGCCCAAGTGCTGGGAGCCACACAGGAGGTGATTATCTCCCTGGCCGCCAAGTCGGTGACCACACCCATCGCCATGGAGGTGACGAAGACGGTAGGCGGCATCCCGTCGCTGACGGCGGCCGTGGTAGTCTGCGTGGGTCTCTTCGGAGCCGTGTTCGGCTTCAAGGTGCTCAGCCTGGGCCATGTGCACAGTCCCATCGCGCAAGGTCTCTCCATGGGAACGGCCTCGCACGCCGTAGGCACTTCCACCGCCATGGAGCGAAGCCGCAAGTACGGAGCCTTCGCCAGCCTGGGCCTCACGCTGAACGGCATCTTCACCGCCCTGCTCACCCCCAGCATCCTCCGGCTGCTCGGGTTGCTGTAAGTCTATTCTACCTGGATAACCTGCCAAAACTCTGTATTTTCTCAAGTTTTGGCAAGTTATCCAATACGATAACTCTCCAAAACCACGATTTATCCCAAGTTTTGGCAAGTTATCCGCCTAGCTAAGGCTTACCGGGATGTGCTGTTCTATGCATGAACTCTCCTGCACTTCTCTTAATTCTCACTAACTTTTGGGGATAATGTGAAAAGAAAGCGTTACTTTTGTGTTCTCAAATTGGAATCGATTATATGGGAACACCAGAGATACAGCAAGTGAAGCTGAAATTCGGCATCATAGGCAACGCGGAAGGGCTGAACCGTGCGATAGACATCGCCATACAAGTGGCACCGACAGACCTGTCGGTACTGATTACCGGTGAGAGCGGCGTGGGAAAGGAGAACTTCCCCAAAATCATCCACCAAAACAGTAGCCGCAAACATGGACAGTACATCGCGGTGAACTGCGGCGCCATACCCGAAGGAACGATAGACTCGGAACTCTTCGGCCACGAGAAGGGTGCCTTCACGGGAGCCATCGGCGAACGGAAAGGTTACTTCGGCGAGGCCAACGGCGGAACCATCTTCCTCGACGAGGTGGGCGAACTGCCCCTCTCCACCCAAGCACGCCTGCTGCGTGTGCTGGAGTCGGGCGAGTTCATCAAGGTAGGCTCGTCGAAAGTAGAGAAGACGAACGTGCGCATCGTGGCCGCCACCAACGTGAACCTGACCAAAGCCATTGCCGAGGGACGGTTCCGCGAGGACCTGTTCTACCGTCTGAACACCGTGCCCATAAAGATTCCTCCCCTGCGCGAGCGAAAGGACGACATCGTCCTCCTGTTCCGTAAGTTCGCCTCGGACTTCGCCGAGCGCTACCGCATGCCGGCCATCCAACTGACCGAGGATGCGAAGAAGATGCTGATGGCCTACCCTTGGCCGGGCAACATCCGCGAGCTGAAGAACATCACGGAGCAGATCTCCATCATCGAGAAGAAACGCGAAATCACACCCGACATACTGGAGAGCTACATTCCCCAGACGCAGGACGCACGCTTCCCCACCCTGGTGGAGAGCCATCAGAGCCAAAGCTTCGAGAGCGAACGGGAGATTCTCTACAAGATTCTGTTCGACATGCGCAACGACGTGACGGAACTGAAGAAGCTGGTGCACGACATCATGACGGAGCATCCCATCACGGTCTCCACGACCCAGTCCAGCGTGCCAGCCACCACCGACCTGACCCCCACGCAGCCGCAGGTGTACTACACCCACCCGACCAACGAAGTGGAGCTGGTGAAGCAACCCGCCCACACACAACCGACCACCATCAACGTGACGGCACCGAAGGAGGAGGACGACATACAGGACACGGTAATCGAAGAGAACCTGTCGCTGGACGAAGTGGAGAAAGAGATGATAATGAAAGCCTTGGCCAAACATCACGGCAGACGTCGCGACGCAGCCAAGGACCTGAATATTTCAGAACGTACCTTATACAGAAAAATCAAAGAATATGGAATGGAGTAAACCCATGAGACGATGGCTCGGCCTCGCGCTACTCGTCGTAGCCTGCGTGTCGTGCAGCGTCTCCTATAAATTCAACGGATCGTCCATCAACTACGACAAGGTGAAGACCATCACCATCGCCAACTTCGAGAACCGCGCCCTCTACCAATACGGCCCGATGGCTCCGGAGTTCAACACGGCCCTGCAAGACCTCTATGCCAAACAGACCCGCCTGCAGTTCGTGAAGCGGGGCGGCGACCTGGAAATCTCCGGCGAGATAACCGGCTACGACCAGTTCAACAAGTCTGTGTCAGCCGAGGGTAAGTCGGCCCAGGTGGAGCTGAAGATGACGGTGAACGTACGCTTCGTCAACAATACCAACCACGCGGAAGACTTCGAGCAACAGTTCTCCGCCACACAGGACTACGACTCGTCGCTGCAACTGAGTTCCGTGCAGGACGAGCTGATAGCGGAAATGATAAAGCTCATCACAGAGCAGATATTCAACGCTACGGTAGCAAACTGGTGACAGATGACGGAGAAACTGCAGCACTGGATTGAACATCCGGAACATTTGAACAAAGAGACCCTCTACGAGCTACGGACGTTGCTCGCACGCTATCCCTACTTCGCTACCGCACGGTTGCTCTATCTGAAGAACCTCTACCTGCTACACGACGCGTCCTTCGGCGACGAGCTGAGGAAAGCCGCCGTGTGGATACCGGATCGCAAGCAGTTGTTCACCCTAATAGAGGGCGAGAAGCAGAGCCAAACCCGACAGAGCAATAGCATCAGAGTGGAGCAAGCGGACGACAACGCTTGCCTGGACCGCACGCTACAGCTGATAGACGACTTCCTGGCCACGGTGCCCGAAGAGCAGCAGACCGAGATGGACGAGGGAAGCCTGCAGACGGACTACATCACATACATGCTTCACGAAGAGGGGACGCCGGCATCGGAAGCGCCGGAGATGGAGAAGCCGATGCGTGGACAGAGCCTCATAGACAGTTTCCTGGAGAAGTCGGCCAACGGCTTCCCAAAGCTCGGGCTACCGGCTGACGAAGAGGGACAATCCGCCAATAAAGAGGGAGCGCGACCCGCGAAGAAAGCCACCCTCATAACCTTCCATCAGAACCCTACGGACGAGAACCCCGGGGAATCCATTGGCACAACTCCTAAGGAGGAACAGTCGGCGTGGAACGTAGCGTCCGCACCGCTGGACGATGACGAAGACGAACCAGACGATGAGCTCGCCGAACCAACGGAGGAAGAACATTCAAAGGTAACCCATCCGTCGTGGGACAAAACGCCCGCGCCGCTGGACGATGAAGACGAACCGGACGATGAGGATAGTGACGACGAATCGTTTGCCGAGCCGGACGATGAAAGGCCAGCGGGTGCAACCCCCACGGACGACGAAGACGACGGGTTCTTCACCGAGACATTGGCCCGAATCTACATCAAAC